>NZ_BAAGUB010000012.1:0-97703 GCF_054781615.1 Microvirgula curvata
ACGTTCAGGGTCTGCCGGCGGCGGTTGCCGACGGCATCGGTCAACTGCCGCAGCGTACCGAGTGCGTCGTAATGGTAGCGGGAGGTGTAAACGGTGGTTTCCAGCGTCTTGCCGTCGTCGCCGAGGAACTGGCGCTGTTCGGTCAGCAGCAGGCCGGTCAGCGCGTAGGCGGGCGTGGAGACGCGTCCGGCCGGGTCGTCATGCTGCAGCAACTGGCCGCGGCGATTGGCACCGGCGACGACGGCCGTTTCGCCGTAGACCAGCTGTTCGCTGCTGACGCCGTTGTCGCTGACGCTGCTGAGGCGGTGCAGCGGGTCGTGGGCAAAGCGTTGCGAATTGCCGAGGGCATCGCGGTTCCAGACCGAAGCGCCCTCGATATCGAACAGGATCTGGCTGGCGCCGGCATCCTGGCTGGCGGTGGCCAGCGCGCGGCCGGACAGCGAGCACTGGTAACGGAAGTTGGCCGACTGGCCGCTGTCGGCCAGTCGGGCATCACTGCTGTCGAGCGGGAAGCCGGTGTGCGAGAAGGTGTGGCGCTCGATACGCTCGTCGGCGGCTTCATCGTCGAGGTGGTTGTAGCGAATGACGCGAACGGCCCGGCGCTGGTTGTCGTGGACAGTGACGGTCGGGGTGCCGGCGCAGCGATGGGCCGTCGGCATGTCTGGGAGCGTTGGCATCGCATGCTCCAGTGGCAGGCGCATTGACAGCTCTCAGCATAGAAAGCCCGCCATCACGGCAAGTGACATGCCGACAAACGTGCCTGTCCGCGTCTCAGCGGCGGGCGCCCGCGCGCAGCCGGTCGAAGGCGCTGTCGCCACCCGCCAGCCAGCCGGGGGCAATCGCATTCAATGACGACGGCGCAAAACCGAGCAGGCCGGACGGAAAACCCTGGCTGCCGACATTGTCGGTGGCCAGCGAACGCACATTGTCGCGCGACATCAGTGGCTGGCCGGGCAGGCACTCCATCAACCCGGCCTGCAGCAGTGCCAGTCCGGTCGGCAGGCCGATGACCGGCCGGGGATGACCGCTCCAGCGGCCGACCTTCTTCACCAGTTCGCGCAGGGTCAGGATGTCGGGTCCGACCAGCTCCAGTGTCTTGCCGACCGCGGCATCGCAGGCCAGCGCGGCCACAATGGCCCGGGCGACATCGTCGACCCAGACCGGCTGGAAACGGGTATCGGCACCGGCCAGCGGCAGCAGCGGCAGATAGCGCTGCAGGCAGGCGAACAGGTTCAGGAAGTGATCCTCGCGTCCGAACACCACCGACGGCCGGAACAGGGTCCAGTCCAGCCCGGAGTCGCGCACCAGGGCTTCTGCCTGCGCCTTGCTGCGCTGGTAGTCGCTGGCCGCGTCCGGGGCGGCACCGATGGCGCTGATATGGCCATAGCGGCGGACGCCAGCCAGCTGGCAGGCGCGCAGGATCGTGCCGGTCAGGTCGACATGGGCCCGCTCGAAATCCTGGCGACTGCCATGCAGGATGCCAACCAGATTGACCACGGCATCATGGCCGCGCAGCAGGGCAGCCAGCGCATCGGCGTCACCGATGTTGACTTCGGCCAGCTCAAGTTGCGGCAGCGACAGCACCCGCCGCTTCGCCCGCTCGAACTGCCGGGTCGGGATGGTGACCCGCTTGCCGGCACGGATCAGCCGCTCAGCGAGATAGGTGCCGATAAAACCGCTGCCGCCGATCAGGCAGAAGCGTTGCAGTGGGTACATGGTTGTTTCTCCGCAAGGGACAAATCAGTTGCCGTCCGGAGACGGGGACGGGTTGGCGACGGCTGCGCCACCACGCGGCGGAATGACGCCGAGGCGGTCCTTCAGTGCAATCCGGCTATGGCCGAATACCGATGCATAGTGGACGGCGTTGGCCATCACCTTCTGCACGTAATCGCGGGTTTCCGTGAACGGAATGGTTTCTGCATAGATCGCGCCCTCCAGCGGCCGCTCGGCCTGCCAGGCCCGCGCCCGGCCCGGGCCGGCGTTATAGGCGGCCGTGGCCCGCACGGCGTCGCCCAGCGAGGTATACACGTAGTTCAGATACCAGGTGCCGAGCTGGATATTGTGTTCGATATCGTTGACCGAGTAACTGCCCATGCCCGACTTGCTGGCCACCCATTTGGCGGTGGCCGGCATCAATTGCATCAGGCCGGAGGCGCCGACGCCGGAGCGGGCCACGTTGACGAAGCGGCTTTCCTGGCGGATCAGGCCATAGATCCAGGCTTCATCCAGCCCCATCTGGCTGGCGTAGCGCCGCGTCACGTCGCGGAACGGCGACAGGTAGCGCAGGCTCCAGTCGTGCTGGCTGCGGGTGCGGTCGGCACTGTAGATGCTCATGTCGTAGAAATTCGCCTGGCGGGCGATTTCGGCAGCGGACAGCAGCCAGGCGTCATTCTTGTCACGCATGGCCCAGCGCCATTCACGCTTGGCATCTTCGCGGAATTCCGGACGGGCATAGCTGTTGGCGATATTCAGCAGCGCCAGCGAGCGCTGCACCGCCGGCTGGGTGCGCACCTTGTCGATTTCGCGCGCATCGGGCTTCCAGGCCGACTGCGCCGGCTGCGAACTGCTGCCGAGCTCCTCGCGCGACATCAGCGGGTAGAAACCGTTGCCGGTGTCACTGGCGCGCTGGTAATCGCGGTTCGCGCCCGGCTTGCCCTGGGCGGCCAGGGCGCGACCGTGCCAGTACAGCCAGCTGGCGTTGTCGGCCAGCGTGGCGGGCATCGACTCGATCACGCTCTGTACCGTCGGCCAGCGGCCTTCGCGCAGCGCCGCACGTGCCCACCATTCCCACTGTTCATTGCTCAGCGACGCCTTGTCGGCGCGCGCGAAGTACGACAGGGCGCCAATGGTGTCCAGCTTGCGGGCCGACGCCAGTCCGATCTGCCCCCACAGCACGCCGACGTCCCGTGCCGGCAGCCGGTCCTGCAGCGAGGCCAGCTGTGCCGCGGCGCCGGTGATGTCCTTGCGCATCTGTTTCTGGATCGCATACAGCCGCAGAGTACGGCCGGCCGGGGTCGACATGTCGGCCAGTTCAGGCCGGGCGATGCCGGCGGCGGTCAGCGGCGTGGCGGTGCCGGCGGTCAGCTCGCGCGCAGCCGTGGTGCGATCGGCTGCCAGCAATGCCTGGGCCCGCAGCCACAGGTCGTCGTCGGTCACCATGCCGCTGCGGGCCACGGTGCGGATCAGGGTTTCGCAGCCGGCGGACTGGGCCCTGCCGATGCGCCAGCGCGTTTTCAGTGCGGTGGCGACGGCCGCCTTGTCGTTGTTGTCGAGAATGCGCTCGGCCAGGGCATAGCATTCGACTTCATCATCGCGTGCCGCTTCCGGCAGTGCCGCATACTCGGCGGCAAAATCCCGCCACAGGCCGGACTTCGCCAGCTGCTTGGCCCACAGCAGGCGCAGCTGTTCACCGAGCGGGCCGTCGCTGTTGCGGTCGATAAAACCATGCACTTCCGTGGGGGAGGCACGGTCCAGCGAGCGGGCCAGCCGCCAGAACTGAGGATAGCCGGCCAGCAGGTCGTTTTGCGCCGCGGCAGCAGCGGCGTCCAGCGCCACGCTGTCATTGCGTCGTGCCGCGTCGCGTGCGGACACGATGTCGGCATCACCGGCACAGGCCGGCAGCGAGAAAACGGCGAGGCAGGCGAGGGTGGTCAGTGTCAGTCGGGGAAACGTCATCATGGCTCAACTTGATTCATAAACGGTTTGCAACAGGCGGTCATTTGCGCCAGAACGCCGGGGTAACGATGATCAGCAGGGTGAAAATTTCCAGCCGGCCGAGCAGCATCAGCAGCGAACCCATCCAGATCTGGAAATCGTTCAGCACGCTGAAATTCGACGACGGGCCGACGACGCCCAGCCCGACGCCGGTATTGTTGATGCAGGCAATGACGGCGGTGAAGGCCGACAGGAAATCCAGCCCGCTCATCATGAAGACAAAGGTCGACAGTACCATGCAGGCGATGTAGGCAAAGATGAAACTCAGTATGGACTGCACCACCTGCGGTGGCACCACGCGCTGATTGATCTTGACCGGCACGACGGCCGTCGGGTGCAGCAGACGGATGATGTCGCCCGAGGCCTGGCGGAACAGGATCAGCGCCCGGCCCATCTTGATGCCGCCGCCGGTGGAGCCGGTGCAGACGGCAAAGCAGGACAGCATCAGCATCCACAGCGGCACCGACAGCGGCCAGTTGCCGAAGTCGGCGCTGACGAAGCCGGAACCGGTTGCCACCGACACCAGGTTGAAGCTGACCAGGCGCATGGCGGTGAAATAGTCGTAATTGCTGTGCCAGGCCAGGTAGCCGGACAGGCCGATGATGCTGACGCCCATCACGCCGAGCACGCTGCGGGTTTCGGCATCGTGCAGGAAATGGCGGATCGAACGGTTGCGGAAGGCCAGGAAGTGGTTGGCGAAGTTCATGGCGCCGAGCAGCATGAACACGATCATCACCAGCTCGATCGCCAGCGAATCGAAGTAGGCAATGCTGTCGCTGCGCGACGAGAATCCGCCCAGCGACAGCGAAGTGAACGCATGGCACAGCGCATCGAACCAGCTCATGCCGGCCAGACGCAGGCACAGGAAGGCCGCCAGTGTCAGCGCCGCATAGGCCGTCCACAGGTTTTTCGCGGTCTGCATGATGCGCGGTGTCAGCTTGCTGTCCTTCATCGGCCCGGCCATCTCGGCCTTGTACAGCTGCATGCCGCCGACGCCGAGCAGCGGCAGCACCGCGACCGCCAGCACGATGATGCCCATGCCGCCGAGCCAGCTGAGGAAGTGACGCCAGAAATTGATCGACTGCGGCAGGCTGTCGAGATCGGACAGCACCGTGGCACCGGTGGTGGTCAGTCCGCTCATCGCCTCGAAGAAGGCCTGGGCGACATTCATGTGCGGGTAGTACAGCAGGAACGGCGTGGTGGCCGTCGCGGCAAAGCCGATCCACAGCAGCGATACCAGCACGAAGCCGTCCCGCGGCCTCAGCTCGCGCTCGTAGCGGCGGGTCGCCGCCCACAGGAACAGACCGACGGACAGACCGACGAACATCGAGGCCAGAAAATCGTCGAGGGCGCCATCGTGGTAATAGATCGACACCAGCGACGGGAAGATGAACAGCCCGGAAAACAGCATGACCAGCTTGGACAGCACATGCAGGATGGGCATGAGCTTGTACATCAGAAGAACCCCAGCTTGACTTCGAACAGCTGTTCGACCTTGCGCACCTGGCGGCGACGGGCCACGAAGACGATCAGGTGATCGCCGGATTCGACCACCTGGTCATGGTGGGCCATCATCACCCGCTCATCGCGGACGATGGCACTGATATAGCAGCCCTGCGGCAGATCGACGTCCTGGATCATCCGGCCGACCAGGCGCGAGGTCTTGCGGTCGCCGTGGACGATGGCCTCCAGCGCTTCGACCTTGCCGCGCCGCAGCGGATGCACCGCCTCGATGTCGCCGCGGCGGATATAGGCCAGCAGCGAGCCGATGGTCGACAGGTGAGGGGACAGCACCACGTCAATGCGGTCGCCCTGCAGCAGGTCGGCGTACGACAGCCGGTTGACCAGCGCAATCACCCGCCGGGCCCCCATGCGCTTGGCCAGCAACGCGGACATGATATTGTCCTCGTCGTCGTTGGTCAGCGCGCAGAACATGTCCATCTCGTCGATGTATTCCTGCTCGAGCAACTCCTCGTCGGTGCCCTCGCCATGCAGCACCAGCGTGCTGCCCAGTCGTTCGGTCAGCCACTCACAGCGCTCGCGGCGCTTCTCGATCACCTTGACCTCGAAATCGGTTTCCAGCCGGCTGGCGAGCCGGAAGCCGATATTGCCGCCACCGGCGATCATGACCCGCTTGATCGGCGTTTCGCTGGCACGCAGCGCCCGCAGGATCGCCGGCACGTGCGGTGTCGCCGCGACGAAGAACACCTCGTCGCCGCTGTCCAGTACGGTCTTGCCATCGGGAATGATCAGCCGGTCGCCGCGATAGACAGCGCTGATCCGGCACTCGGCATCGGGAATGTCGTCGGCGATGGTGTCCAGCGTCTTGCCGACCAGTTCGCCGCCGGTATGGGCGCGAACCGCGACCAGCTGTGCGCGACCGTTGGCGAACTCGACTACCTGCAGGGCGCCGGGACAGGTAAACAGCCGGTACAGGTTGTCGGTCACGATCTGTTCCGGGCACAGCGTGGTGTCGACGCCAAACTGTTCCAGCGTGTGCCCATCACCATGCTCGACATAGTCGGCGGAGCGGACCCGGGCGATCTTGGTCGGCACGTTGAACAGGCTGGAGGCAATCTTGCAGGCGACCAGATTGGTCTCGTCATCGCGGGTCAGCGCCAGCAGCATGTCGCAGTCGGCGGCGCCCGCCGCCTGCAGCACTGACGGATGGGCGGCGTTGCCGACCAGGGTCTGAATGTCCAGCCGGTCCTGCAGCAGTTTCAGTGGCGCCGCGTCCAGATCGATCACGGTAATGTCATTGGCTTCGCTGGCGAGATTCTCGACCACGCTGGCGCCGACCTGCCCACCGCCCAGAACCAGTATTTTCACGTAAGCCCGCCATCCGTTTGCAGTTTGTCGATCGGGGTATTTTACGTGACGGACACGGCGAACCGAACCCCGCCGCCACAGCATAGTCAATTACAATCGACACATTGATGATAATAAATTAGACGCATACTGTGGCTGGCGGGATACTGCATCCCATCGAAGCTCCCCAGACAACGTCAACCCAAGGAGATGAACATGACCCAACTGACCCATCGTGAAGGCCAACGCGTACCGAACGTCACTTTCCGTGTTCGTGAAAACAACGAGTGGAAGGATGTCACCACCGATGATCTCTTCAAGGGCAAGACCGTCGTCCTGTTCTCGCTGCCCGGTGCATTCACGCCGACCTGCTCGTCGACCCACCTGCCGCGCTACAACGAACTGGCCCCGGCCTTCGCCAAAAACGGCGTCGATGCCATCCTGTGTGTATCGGTCAACGACACCTTCGTCATGAATGAATGGGCGAAGGACCAGGAAGCCGGCACCATCGTCATGGTGCCGGACGGCAACGGCGAGTTCACCGACGGCATGGGCATGCTGGTCGACAAGGCCGACCTCGGCTTCGGCAAGCGCAGCTGGCGCTATTCCATGCTGGTCAAGGACGGCGTGGTCGAGAAGATGTTCATCGAGCCGCAGGAACCGGGCGACCCGTTCAAGGTGTCCGACGCCGATACCATGCTGGACTACATCAACCCGAACGCCAAGAAGCCGGATCAGGTCGTGGTGTTCTCCAAGGTCGGTTGCTCGTTCTGCGCCAGAGCCAAGCGCCTGCTGGAAGAGAACGGCTATGTGTACGCCGACGTGCCGCTGGACAACAAGATCCGCGGCAAGGTGCTCGGCGCCGTGTCCGGCGAAATGACCGCGCCGCAGATCTTCATCAACGGCCGCCTGATCGGCAATGCCGAAGCGCTGGAAAAGTTCCTCGCTGCCTGATGCGTGATACCCCGCCTGCGCCGTCCGGCGCGGGCGGGACAGGATGCGGCGTCCTTGCCTGCGTTCGCGACATCCGGCGGCTTCCGCCGGCCGGATGTCTTTCCCGGTTTTCCCCTGATCCTGACCCGAGCCCGAACATGCCAGCGCAGTTCGCTGCCGCCGTGTTGCCATTTTCCGGTTCGCCCCCCTTTTCACGGAGAGCAAAATGCAAGAGATTCGTCCTGATGTCGCCATCATTGGTGCCGGCACTGCCGGCCTCGCTGCCTATCGCGCGGTCAAGGCTGCCGGCAAGACCGCTGTCCTGATCGAGGGCTATGCCCACGGCACTACCTGCGCCCGTGTCGGCTGCATGCCGTCCAAACTGCTGATCGCCGCCGCCGAAGCCGCCCATGAAGCCCGCCATGCGGCCCCGTTCGGCGTGCAGGTGGCCGGCGTGTCAGTGGACGGTCGCGCCGTCATGGAACGGGTACGGCGCGAACGCGACCGTTTTGTCGGCTTTGTTGTGCGCGGTGTCGACGACATTCCGGCCACGGACAAGCTGTCCGGCATTGCCCGCTTCATCGACAACACCACGCTGCAGGTCGGCGACGATATCCGGGTCCGCGCCGGGCGCATCGTGCTGGCCACCGGCTCGTCGCCGGTCGTGCCGCCGCCGTTCCGCGCTGCCGGCGATCGCCTGATCATCAATGACGATGTGTTCTCCTGGGACACGCTGCCGGGCCGGGTTGCCGTGTTCGGCCCCGGCGTGATCGGGCTGGAACTCGGTCAGGCGCTGTCGCGGCTCGGGGTCGGGGTGCGCCTGTTCGGCATGAGCGGCAGTGTCGGTCCGCTGTCCGACCCGGCCATCCGCGACCATGTCACCGCGCTGTTCCAGCAGGAGTTCTATCTCGACCCGGCGGCCACGGTCGGCGAGATCCGCCGCGACGGCGACGAGATCGTGATTCCGTATGTGAATCTGGCCGGCGAACAGGTCGAAGAGCGCTTCGACTACCTGCTGGCTGCCACCGGACGGGCGCCGAATGTGCGCGGGCTGGGGCTGGAAAATACCGGCCTGGCGCTGGATGCGCGTGGCGTGCCGCTGTTCGACCCGGTCACGCTGCAATGTGGTGACGCGCCGATTTTCATTGCCGGCGACGCCAACAATGTCCTGCCGCTGCTGCACGAAGCCGCCGACGAGGGGCGACTGGCCGGCGAAAACGCGGCGGCATGGCCTGCGCTGTCGGCGCTGCGCCGCCGCTCGACGATCGCCGTGGTGTTTTCCGATCCGCAACTCGCGATGGTCGGCCAGCGCCATGCCGAACTGGACCCGGAACGGATCGTGGTTGGTGAAGTCGATTTCGCCGATCAGGGCCGCAGCCGGGTCATGCTGAAAAATCGCGGGCTGATGCATGTCTACGCCGATCGTGACAGCGGTCGCTTCCTCGGCGCGGAATGGGCCGGGCCGCGTGCGGAAAACATTGCCCACCTGCTGGCCTGGAGCCATCAGCAGTCGCTGACCATCGAACAGATGCTGGCGATGCCGTTCTACCACCCGGTGGTGGAAGAAGGGCTGCGCACCGCACTGCGCGATGCTGCCACCAAACTGGCCGCGATCCGCAACTGAGTCCCCCGGGCGGGCCAGGCAGACTCACGCCTGGCCCGCCCGGGCAGTGCATGGACGCCCTGTTCCGGATAGGCTAAGGTGCCGGCGAAACTGTTTCCGCCGAGCACCAGAACCCCATGATTCATGAAGTAACGCGGCATGCGTAGGCCGCTGTCCTCGTACCATCCCGTGCTGTACTGGCTGCGCGTGCTGCAGAAAAGAACGTATCGTCGTCTCGGCTGGTGGCTGTCGTCCCGCCACTATGCGCGTACCCGCACGCCGATGCAGCGACTCGCCTATCGCCATATCAAGCACACGTCAAAGCTGATACGCAAACTCGGTGACAGCGATATCCGCCTGCAGCATAACAAGGTGATCAATCTGCGGCTGGCCAGCGCCGCCATCCACGGCACGACCATCGGCCCGGGCGAGTATTTCTCGTTCTGCCGGCTGGTCGGAAAACCGACCCGAAAGCGGGGTTTTGTCGAGGGCATGGAATTGTCGATGGGTGAGGCGCGCAGCGGGGTCGGGGGCGGGATTTGCCAGCTGAGCAATCTGATCCACTGGATGATCATGCATTCGCCGCTGGTGGTGGTAGAACGCGCCAATCACAGTTTCGACCCGTTTCCCGACGAAGGGCGCATTCTGCCATTCGGTTCCGGCGCCGCCATTTTCTACAATTACGTGGACCTGGTATTTCACAACCCGACGGCCAGCACGTTTCAACTGGTGTTCAACATGACCGGGGAACAGCTTGAGGGGGAGTTGCTGTGCAACCAGCCCCGCGACAGGAAATACCACGTCTATCAGAAAGCGCACCGCTTTGTTCGCCAGGGCGAAACCGTGTTCCGGCACAATGAAATCTGGCGCGATGTGTACAGCAAGGGTCACGACCCGGTGCTGCTGCATTCCGAACGGCTGTACCGCAATCACGTCGTGGTCAAATACCCTGTCGACTGAAGCCGTCAGCGGCCCTGCCACCAGGACGACAGTGCGGAGAAAAAGACAATGGCGGCCGGCGGCAGCACCAGAATGGACAGCGACACAAAGAGCCCGCCCAGGCGCCGGCCATGCCGCCGGGACTGGTACCCGCCCAGAATCAGGAAATAACAGAGGAAACACAGTGCCGTCGCTGACGGTGCATACAGGTAGGCAAGCAGGGCCGGCCGCGCCCACAGCGCCAGCACGGCGAAGCCGGCATGTCCGATCAGCACCGACAGGAACAGCGCATGCGGGCCATCCGGCCGGGCAGGGGACAGCAGCCAGTTCCATTTTTCCCGCGCCGTATCGCCCTGTGCCCGGCTGATCGACCAGAATACGCCGCTGATGCCGAGCAGCGCGTACGGGTACAGTCCGGGCAGCCAGACGGCGGCCAGTGGCATCGACGGACGCAGCGCCTTGAACAGCAGGGCCAGTACCAGCCAGGCGGCGAGGCTACAGGCAATGGCGATACCGTCGCGGCGCGAAACCATCAGCCATAGCGCATGCAGGTGGACCAGGATGAGCGGCAGCAGTGCCGCAGCCACCAGCAGGCTCATGCCCGGTCGAGTTCGCGCGTCAGGGCCGTGGCGATCAGTTCGGCAATATCGGCCAGCAGCAGGGTTTCCATGTCGGTGGCAAAGCGCTGCTCGTCCTCGCTGGCCAGCACCAGCGCGCCAAATGGTTCGCCATCAGCGGTTTTCAGCACGGCAAGGCCGAACGACTGCCAGACATGGTGGCCGGGCAGCCAGTCCATCGCCTGCTGGCTCAGGTAATGGCCGACGTATGGCGCCGCCACGGTGCGCTCCGCCAGCGGCAAGGGCGCCGCGTGCAGGCCGAAAGCTTCTGCCTTCGGATGCCAGAGCCGGATCGCCCAGCCACGCAGCTGGAAATCGTCTTCCAGCGAGCGCCGCACGGCAGCCATGATGTCCTCGACCCGGCGCGCGGCCAGCAGGCCGACCGCCAGCCGGTGCGCCTGGGCGACGATATTGCCATTGCTCTCGCCGTAGGCCATCAGGCGGGCCATGGCCACATTCAGCTGCCGCGCCTGATCCTTCAGCGCCAGCACCTGTCGTTCGATCAGCGGAATGGTATCGCCGCGCGCCGGTGCCGGAATGCGCAATTCCAGCAGGGTTTCGGGGTGACGGTCGAAGAAATCAGGGTTGGCGATCAGCCATTCGGCTACGGCTTGCGGAGTCACAGAGCAATTTCCCCTTGATAGACAGTGACGGCGGGTCCGGTCATCAGCACCGGCGATTGGTCGCCTTGCCAGCGGATGGTCAGGTCCCCGCCCCTGGCATGCACCAGGACCGTGTCATCCAGCAGTCCGCGCCGGATACCGGCCACCACGGCGGCACAGGCGCCGGTACCGCAGGCCAGCGTCTCGCCGGCGCCGCGTTCGAATACCCGCAGGCGGATCTCGCTGCGGGACACAATCTGCATGAAGCCGGCGTTGACCCGGGCGGGGAAACGCGGATGGGCCTCGATCAGCGCGCCGATGGCCGTGACCGGCGCGGTATCGACATCATCGACCACCTGTACCGCATGAGGGTTGCCCATCGACACGACCGTCAGGTCGATGGTGCGCCCGGCCACCTCCAAAGGGTGGATAATGGCGTCTGCCTCGGCCAGAAACGGGATCTGCTCCGGTATGAAACGCGGACTGCCCATGTCGACGCTGACCAGCCCGTCGGCTTCCAGCTTCGGCACGATCACGCCACGCGCCGTCTCGACCCTGATCTCGGCCTTGTCGGTCAGATGCTGGTCGTGAACGAAGCGGGCGAAACAGCGCGCGCCATTGCCGCATTGCTCGACCTCGCTGCCGTCATTATTGAAAATCCGGTAACGGAAATCATGGCCGGCTTCCCGGGCTGGTTCGACCAGCAGCAACTGGTCGAATCCGATGCCGAAGCGACGGTCACCCAGTCGACGGATCTGTTCAGCGGACAGCGAAATGGACTGGCGTACCCCGTCCAGCACGACAAAATCGTTGCCGAGGCCCTGCATCTTGGTAAACGGAATCTTCAATTTGAGCCAACTTTTATTGTAGAATCAACGCATTGAACGCAAGACGGCTTGCGCTTCGCCGCCTCAATATAACAAGAAAGCCATCGCCACAGGCCGGAGGCGGGATGTCATGTCGCGTCACGGTCCTGCAGGAAGTTGCAAGAATAGCAAAGGATGGCAGGGGCTGGCGTTGAATCGCAGCAATATTGCCGGTGAGGATGGTGCCGGTTTCGCATTACCGGATTTCCGTCCGGCGGAAACGCTGAAAATTTTTTTACAAAAGATTGATCACCATTGAAAAATGGCTAATCATGCAAGGGTGTCCACCATTCGGACGAGGGGCACACAACAGCTGTTAACGGCATGCGCTTGAAGACCGCTGTTCAGGCCCCCATCCTTGCGGGGGCGAGACGCCGGATCCGCCTCCCTTCCTCCGGGCCCACCTGCGGTCCGGAATATACTGTCATGCAACGGCTTGCGTAATGAACAGCCCCCGGCAAACACAGCGGGCGCGGTACCCGTTACCGGGATCCGGACGCCATTGAATTGGTGAGAAAGAGAATACACAAATGACAACACACAATGCAAAAGGCAGTGGCATGTCGACCAAGGACATGAAACAGCTTGTGAAAAACATGAATCTGTTTGAATTGTCCAGCCTGGCCGATGTCGTTCAGGAACAGATAGCCTCCCTCAGAAAGCACGAACGGCTTGAAGCCATCAATGCAGTCAAGCAGCTGGCCGCCAAGTTCGACATCGAACTTGAGGCCACATTGAGCAACAAGTCGCACGTTCCGGCCGAACCTGCGCCGTCTTCTTCCGCCCAGGAATCGCCTGCTCCGGCAAACCGTCAGAACAGGACGGGAAAACCGTCCAGAACGGCAGCAAAATCCATTCCCAAGGAATTGCTCGATTTATTCAACAATGAGGAGTGAATCGTACTGCTGTTTCAATTCAGTTTCACTTTTGCGGCGCTGCTTCCGATAATGAACCTGGCGATGCAATTCGTCGCAAGTTCGCTGCAGCACGGTATGATGGCCGCTGTCCAGCACTTGCCTATCGGGGAATCATGTTGAAACTTGAATCGATTGCCATTTTCGTTGAAAACCAGGTTGCCCACCTGAAACTGAACCGCCCTGATCGCGCCAATGCGATGGATGACACGCTGTGGCGTGAGCTTCACCAGGCATTCGACTGGGCAAGTGACGCGCCGGAAGTCCGCGCCGTTGTCCTGTCCGGCAATGGCAAGCATTTCTGCGCCGGCATTGACCTGCAGATGCTGATCGGCCTGCAGCAGCAGATTCAGGATCACTGTGAAGCCCGCAAGCGGGAAAAACTGCTGCTGACCATCGAGCGTCTGCAGCGCGCCGTCAGCAGCATCGAGCATTGTCGCAAGCCGGTCATCGCCGCCATTCATGGCGCCTGCGTCGGCGGCGGGCTGGATATTGCGCTGGCGGCCGACATGCGCCTGGCCGCCGGAGATGCGTTTTTCTCGGTCAAGGAAGTGGATGTCGGCATGGTCGCCGACCTGGGTACACTGCAGCGTCTGGCCGGCAATGTCGGTGAGGGCAGGGCACGGGAACTGGCCATGACCGGCCGCAGGATCGATGCCGCGGAGGCCGGGCGCATCGGCCTGGTCAACAGCTGCCATCCGGACGCCGAAGCCGTGCTGGCCGCCGCCGATGCCCTGGCCTGCGAAATCGCCACCAAGTCGCCGCTGGCCGTACGTGGCACCAAGCAGGTAATGAACTACAGCCGGGATCACAGCATTGCCGAAGGACTGGCCTTTGTTGCCCACTGGAACGCCGCCATGCTGGTTTCCGACGATATCCAGGTCGCCATCCTGGCGCAGATGAGCAAATCGACACCGAAATTCGCCGACTGAAGCGGCTTATGACCCGGCCGGCCCGTCATCGGGCCGGGAGACCGCCGCGATCGCCCGCCGGATCAGACCCAGCCGCTTGTATTCAATAGAGGGGCGGCTGCCGGAAGAGGCTCCCGCCTGCTCCGGCCGACGGCCTGCTTCGATCGATGCCATCTTGAGGCGAAGCAGGGCGCGCGCGTCCTGGTCGTCATTTCCCGCAAGCAAGCGCTCACGTATCAGTTGTGCTGAATGTGTGTGCTTGATGAAGTCCGCAGGCAGCAAGGCGCTGGGCAGCAGCAGAATGTCCATGCCGCTGAAAATGTCGTCCTTCACCCTGGCACAAGCCAGCTGACCGCTGCGGTGGTCGTGATGAAGCCGGGTGAAACTGGACGCATGCCTGTGCGATTTCAGCGCAAAGGACATGCAGAAAATCAGGCAGTCTCCCCGGCTGCGCTGCACATGGCTGTCGATGACAGCCAGCAGCATGCCGTCATGCCGGTCCGCAAACTGTCCCAGCGCCTGCGAAAAGCGCTGATAAAGCGGATGGGCGCTCGCTGCAGCTGCCGTTTCTATCAGGATGGCGGAGAGGGGCTGACCGGGCTGCGCGTCGATATCGGCAAAGACGTGATGGTAGCCATGGCGCGGCTCCCTGAAAACAAGCCGGAGATGAAAGGGCGGCGCCTTGCCGGCCAGCAGGGCAACCACCTCGTCCATCGAGCCGGCCAGCGACAGGTTCAGGCCGGTTTTCCTGTCGTTCTCGCATCTGGCCACCTCCCGCATGCTTGCCATGTCGCTCAGGGTCACCGCCGTGTCGGGCTGACGCCCGCACTGCACATAACGCTGTGCCAGCCGGAGCGCGCTCGTCAGCCTGTCGGCGGGCAAGGATGATGGCATATCGATATCCGCGGACGACTGGCGGGCAGGGCTGCTGCAGCCGAGTTCCTTGAGCACGATATTGGTGTATTCCACCGCCGCGCCACGCGGATGGCGGGCATCGATGGCATCCGGCACACCAAGCAGACCGCTGATGATTTCCTGCAGGCAACCGCGTGTCCAGCCCAGCGGCTGTTCACCGGAGACTGAGGGATAACTTGCCGCTTCCAGCCGGGCCCTGTCGAGCACGATGACCTGGCGGTGTCCGGCCACGCCGGGATCCTTGCCAGGCGACCCGAGCGCCCAGCGCCGCGCCGGGCAACGCAGATCGCTGTCCCAGGCGTGGTTGAACAGCCGCCGGAATGTCTCGCTGCTGCGGTAGGCCGTCGCCAGCGTCGAGGCGACGTGATGATGGTCCTCTGCCATGTCAGGGGGCGGCAGCGTGGCCTCGGCAAAAAGCTGTCCGGCAATCTCCCCGGGCGGGAAGCGGCAACGCGTGTCTGCCGCCTGCCGGTCATGAATGATCCTGCCTGGCGACGGGTCGCGCAGCTGCATGAGAAGGTCCGGAAATTTCCGCACCAGTTCGCGGTCCCGCACCATGGTGGACGTTGCCCCCGGTCCGGGCAGACCCGGCTGTTGCACGGCTGGCATGGGAGGAAGGACAGGTCTCATGCAGATTCCATTCCAGGTGTGGGCGTGCAATCGGGACAGGGTGAAGTGATAGCAGCGCCATCCGGCAAACGTCTTTCTGTTTTCTGCGCAATCTGTCGGTTTTTCCGGCGACGCATGTCGTTGCATGATGAAGATAACGTAATACGTAAATTACGTTATCTTTAATGCCAATTTTTTACTATTACCTTAATAATAGTAAGTGTTATGTATGGGAAGCCAGGTGCTGCCGCACCGGCCCCTGCAATGCGGGTTTTGCAGCCGCTTCCGCCGCCGTCACGTTGCCTGGCTGTCATCGGCCAGTGCATCCATCACCCGCGCCGAATACACCATGGCGGCGCCGGCATTCAGTGCCACGGCCACACCCAGTGCCTCGGCCACTTCCTCGCGGGTGGCGCCCTGCTTGATGGCGGCGTCCGCATGCACGGCAATGCAGCCGTCGCAGCGCGTGGTGACCGCCACGGCCAGGGCGATCAGTTCACGGGTCCTGGCATCCAGATGGCCGGTCTTCTGGCCGGCGCCCGAAAGCGCCTGATAGCCGGACAAGGTATCGGGAGACAGTTTTCCGAGTTCGCCGACCCGGCGCATGAGCTGTTTGCGATAGTCGTTCCAGTTCAACATCATGATTCCTTTCCCTGGGCTCCGGCATGCCGGAGAAGCGTCCGGGATGAACGCCATGCATTGAATATGGCGCAGAAAATCACGATTGCCGACAGATCGGCTGGCCGGCGCTGAATGTGCCGGCCTGGCCCGGGAAGCGCGACATGTCCTTCTGGCCGTGCCGATTTCGCCGGAAATCGAGCGGATGCTCTCCGGCACGCCCCTGCCCTGCTGCGCCAGCCTGGTCGCGCCGCGCGAAGCGACCCCGGCGTCCCTTCAGCTATCGGGGTGTATCAGCGGTCCTGCGATGCCATCCTGTTTCCCGTGATCCGGAAACCCGGCCTTGCTGTCCAGGGGTAATGGCTGGCGTGCCAGTTCGATAAAGGCGCGCAGATAAGGAATATCCACCTCCGTTTCGCGCCCCCCCAGGAAAATCTGCTTGCTGATGCCGCGGGGACCCAGCCGGACCGGCTGCACTTCCATCTTGCCGCTGTATTCCTGCACCAGCCAGCGCGGCAATGCGGCCACGCCACGTCCGCAGGCCACCATCTGCAGCATGATGTCGGTGGTTTCGATGACCTTGTGCCGTCGGGGACTGATGCCGGCCGGCATCAGGAACTGGTTGTAAATATCCAGCCGATTGATTTCCACCGGATAGGTAATCAATACCTCGCCAGCCAGTTGTACCGGTTCGACATGCGCCGCCCGGGCCAGCGCATGCCTGCGGTTCACCACCAGCACCTGTTCATAGTCGAATACCGGCTCGAAATGCAATCCGGGCTTGTACAGCGGGTCAGGCGTGACCAGCAGGTCGATTTCGTTGCCGAACAGCGCGCCGATGCCGCCGAACTGGAATTTCTGCTTTACGTCGACGTCGATGTCCGGCCACTGCAGCAGGTAGGGCGACACCACCTTGAGCAGCCATTGATAGCACGGGTGGCATTCCATGCCGATGCGCAGGGTGCCACGTTCGCCATGGGCAAACTGGCGCAGGCGGTCTTCCGCCCGGTCCAGTTGCGGCAGCAGCCGGGTGGCCACTTCCAGCAGGTAGTGCCCGGCCTGCGTCAGGCGCAGGTTGCGCCCTTCGCGCAGCCAGATATCGGTGCCCAGCGATTGCTCGAGCTTTTTCATGGTGTGGCTCAGCGCCGACTGGGTCAGGCACAGCACGCGGGCGGCGGCCGTCAGCGACCCCTGTCGTTCGACTTCGCGCACGATGACCAGATGGGCTCGCTCAAGCATGACTATCCATGAAAAATAGTAATTGATTGTTGAAATAATGCCATTTTACGTCATGGGTAGCCAGTCCCTAAGATGTGTCCATCCCCGTACCGGACACTGAAAAGGCCATCATGGTTACCACGCACAATCTCGGCTTCCCCCGCATCGGCGCCCGACGCGAACTGAAATTCGCACTCGAATCGTACTGGAAGGGCCAGTCCTCGCGCGACGCGCTGACCGCACTCGGCGCAACGCTGCGCCAGCGGCACTGGCAGCAGCAATCCGCTCTGGATCTGGTGCCGGTGGGCGATTTCTCCTTCTACGACCAGGTGCTCGACACCAGCTTCATGCTGGGCAATCTGCCGGAACGGGCCCGTCACTTCCATGGTGATACGCTGGACAATGTCTTCCGGGTCGCACGCGGCCGTTCGGCACAGGGAGCGGAGGAACACGCTGCCTGCTGCGCCGGCATTGCCGCCGGGGAAATGACCAAGTGGTTCGATACCAACTACCACTACATCGTCCCGGAATTCACGGCCGACACCACATTCCGGCTCGACGCGTCCCGGCTGTTGCAACAGCTTGCCGAGGCCAGGGCACAGCATGTCAGGGCCAAGCCGGTGATTATCGGCCCGGTCAGCTATCTGTGGCTGGGCAAGGCCAAGGATGACACCGACCGGCTGGCCCTGCTGGAACGCCTGCTGCCGGTCTATGCCGAACTGCTGGCGCAACTGGCGGCCCAGGGTGTGGAATGGGTGCAGATCGACGAGCCGGTGCTGGTGACCGAGCTGGATGCCGACTGGCAGCAGGCGCTGGGTCACGCCTACCGGCAGCTTGCGACCGATCACATCCGGGTATTGCTGGCCAGCTACTTCGGCCCGCTGCAGGACAACCTGCCGCTGGCCTGCCGCTTGCCGGTGGCCGGCCTGCATGTGGATGCGGTCAATGCCCGTGACGAGTTGCCGTCGCTGCTCAAACTGCTGCCGTCGGACAAGGTGCTGTCGCTGGGGGTCATCAATGGCCGCAATATCTGGAAAGCCGATCTTGCTGCCACACTGGACTGGCTGGAACCGGTCGCAGCGCAGCTCGGTGAACGGTTGTGGATCGCGCCGTCCTGCTCGCTGCTGCATGTGCCGGTCGATCTGGCCAGCGAGCAGAAACTGGATGCCGACATCCGCTCCTGGCTCGCCTTCGCCCTGCAGAAACTGGACGAACTCGCCGTGCTGGCCACGGCGTTGAACCGGGGGCGCACGGCCGTGGCGGCAGAACTTGCCGAGAACGCAGCAGCCATTGCAGCACGCCGAACCTCGCCCCGCGTGACCAATCCGGCGGTCAAGGCGGCCGTCAGCTGCATCAGCCCGGCGCTGGGCCAGCGCCAGAGTCCGTACCCGGTCCGCATCCGCAAACAGAGCGCCTTGCTGGCGCTGCCGCCCTACCCGACCACCACCATCGGCTCATTCCCGCAGACAGCGGAAATCCGTCAGGTGCGCAGTCGGTACAAGGCCGGGGAACTGGGCGAAGCCGCCTACCGGACGGCAATACAGGCGGAGATTGCCCACTGCATCCGCGAGCAGGAAGCGCTGGGACTGGATGTTCTGGTGCATGGCGAGGCCGAGCGCAATGACATGGTCGAATACTTCGGCGAGCAGCTGGATGGCTATGCGTTCAGCCAGTTCGGCTGGGTGCAGTCCTATGGCTCGCGCTGCGTCAAACCGCCGATCCTGTTTGGCGATATCAGCCGGCCGAAACCGATGACGGTCGAATGGATCCGCTATGCACAATCGCTGACCGACAAGCCGATGAAGGGCATGCTGACCGGCCCGGTCACGATCCTGAACTGGTCCTTTGTGCGTGACGACCAGCCTCGCTCGGTGTCCTGCCTGCAACTGGCACTGGCCATCCGCGAGGAAGTGCTGGACCTGGAGCGGGCCGGGGTGCGCATCATCCAGATCGATGAAGCCGCCCTGCGCGAGGGACTGCCCTTGCGTCGCTCGCAGTGGCAGGCCTACCTGGACTGGGCGGTGGAAGCGTTCCGCATCAGCGCCAACGGCGTGCAGGACGAAACCCAGATCCACACCCACATGTGCTATTCGGAATTCAACGACATCATCGCCGCCATTGCCGGCATGGACGCCGATGTGATCACCATCGAGACTTCACGCTCCGACATGGAACTGCTCGATGTATTCGACGACTTCAAGTATCCGAACGAGATCGGGCCCGGCGTCTATGACATTCACTCGCCGAACATTCCGACCCGGGAGCATATCGTGCAACTGATGCAGAAGGCGGCCGAACGCATCCCGGCCGGGCGCTTGTGGGTGAATCCGGACTGCGGGCTGAAAACCCGTCAGTGGGCGGAAGTCATTCCGGCGCTGACCCAGATGGTGGCAGCGGCCAGAACCTTGCGCTCCACCGTTTGAGACCTGCCGGGCGGGGCGCGTCACGGGTCGATGCGCCTCCCGGTTTTTTTCCTGTCAAGTCCGTCCGGTTGAGCAATTCCAGTTATCCTCTCGCTCGCGGTATTTAATGGTCGAAAGGTGATTCGGTGAAGCTCAATGATCCACGCAAGGTCCTGTCCTGGTTGCAGAGCAGGCCTTCCCAGCAGGCGCTGCGCGAAGCGTTTCCGGAAGAATGGGATGTCGTGGAAAAGGAACTGGCCGATGCCATTACCCGGCGCGACCCGGCCAGCCTGCACCGGTTGCTGAATCCACCCCCCCTGTCCCAAGTGCCGAAAGCCACGCTCGGCAAACAGGACAAGACCCGGCGCCTGCAACTGGCCATTCGCCAGCGGATGGCGGCGCTGGCCATCGAGCGCTACAGCCTCGCGGTGGCGACCGGCCGCAGCTCGGGCAAGGTCCGCTTCAATCTGTTCAACGGTCTGCTGGTGCAACGGCTGCTGTTCCGGCGCGGTTTCGAACGCAAGCCGGCCTCGCTGTTCTGGTTCCGGCTGCTGTGGCCGCTGGTCTGGCAAAAGCGTTTCCTGATGCCGCTGGCCGAACGCAAGGGCATCTACTGTTTCTACTCCCGGGCGCTGATTGATCAGCTGCAGCAGTTGATCGGCGATCGTTCCTGCCTGGAGATCGCCGCCGGCGACGGCACCCTGTCCCGCTTTCTGCGCGAACGCGGCGTCCGTATCACGGCGACGGACGATTACAGCTGGCAGGACCGGATCACGTTCCCGGAGTCCGTCGTCCGCCTGCCGGCCCAGATGGCGCTGCGCCAGTACACACCGAAAGTGGTGCTCTGCTCGTGGCCACCGGCGCGGAATCCGTTCGAAGGCGAGGTCTTCCGCACCCCCGGCGTGGAGCTGTATATCGCCATTGTCAGCCAGCACAAATTCGCCAGCGGCAACTGGGCAGAATACGAATCCCAGCGTCACTTCGATCTGGAGCCGCGCCCCGATCTGAGCCGATTGCTGTTGCCCCCGGAGCTGGGCGCCGAGGTTGTGCTGTTCCGGCGCCGTGCCCTGGCCGGGCAAGCTGACTGAGTCTGCTGCCGGCCATGAGCGTTGCGGTCTGCCGGCGTGGCGTCAGGGCACGTCGACGCGGGCTGATTGCGGCGTCGCCCATTCCATCCGCGGTGTGACGGCAAACAGGTTGGCCGCCAGCGTCCAGCCGGCTCCCCCATGAGTCACCGCAACCACGGTGACGGTATTCACGTCGATCTGTGCCGTCATGGTGCCCCCGTTGCCGGACAGCTGCGTGACGTAGGCGGGACGCGTCCAGTCCTGGTTGTCGGCAACGCTGGCGGCAATGGCAAAGCGTTGCCGGACCACCTCGTTCGGGTCATGGCTGTTGTTGTAGAACGTGGTGAACCGGGCGTCTGCCGTGGCCGGCGTCTGCAAGGTGCCGTTGGCCAGAATCTGTACATTGTGCTGAACATATATGTGGGTGTCGGTCACGATCACATAAGCCGAGCAGCTGTTCAGACCGGGAACGAACAACCGGTTGCCTGGCAGGCGTGGTGCGCGAACCTGATTGCTGACGACATTGTTGGCCTGGACCGGGTCCGCTGCCGTGCGGATCCAGGGGGAAAGATCGGCATACTGCGTACCGGTATCGACACAGAAAAAAACCGCCATGCTCAAACTCCGTCATTGAAGTGCTGATGTCATAGCATTCAATGGGCCGATTTTCAATGCATACGGCATTAAATGACTGCAATAAGACCCAATATCTAACTTTAGCTACCCGCAAAGAATGGCGTTATTTGCGTCAATTTACAGAAATTTGACGTTTTTCCATGCTGCTTCATGAATTCCCACCAGCGGCGCCCGCATTGCGATAGACAGGCCGGTCGCAAGCGGAGTATCTTGCGCCGGTCTTTTTCAGATGGAGTCCATCCGTGGACAGTTGCTCCAGTTGTCGATCGGGTATCGACCGCTAACGGCAAGGACATCGCAGGCTTTTCCTGCCGCTGCCCTTGCCGACCAGGCGGGTAGTGGCATCAGCGGGACCGTTCGGTCCGGCTCATCCCCTATTCCATACATCACCTGACTCATGACGTCGCCATCAGGCGAGGATCTGTCGCGTTCTGCTGCATGCAGAACGGCGATGGCGCCTTGTTGCCGCCTGCTGGCCGTCGGGGTCGACCCCGCGATGGCCGGGCCGCATCCGCGCGTGCCCGGCGGAGGGAAAGCATGCGTTTTGAAATCATGAAAAAGGGTCTGTTGACCTTTCTGCAAAAGGGCCTGAGTGCGCGTCAGTTTCGCCGCCAGGCCATTCTCGACCTGCTGCGCGGTGCGGCGGCAGGCAAGGAAATGCCACACCGGCTCACCGGGCGCCTGGAAGCGCTGGCGCGGCTGGTGCCCAGCGCGGTCGTCACGCGACTTGGCTCGCACGCTGACGGACTGACCGAGGCGGAAGCCGCCGGCAAGCGCGAGCTGACCGGGCTGAATGAAGTCGGGCACGAAAAGCCGATGCGCTGGTTCACGCACCTTTGGCTGTGTTACCGCAACCCGTTCAATGTGCTGCTGACACTGCTGGCCGCCATCTCGTGGCTGACTGACGACATGAAGGCCACTGTCGTCATCGGTTCCATGGTGGTGATCTCTACCCTGCTCCGTTTCGTGCAGGAAAAGCGCTCGAACTCGGCAGCGGACAAGCTGAAGGAAATGGTCAGCAACACGGCCACCGTGCTGCGCCGCGATGTGGCACAGGAAATCGCACAGGAAGCACGGCAGTACTTCGGCGTCCAGTTGCACCCGCAGGCGGCACGCCGGGTCGAGGTACCTATCCGGCTGCTGGTTCCCGGTGACATCGTCCTGCTGTCGGCGGGCGACATGATTCCGGCCGACGTGCGGTTGCTGGCAGCCAAGGACCTGTTTGTCGCCCAGGCCGCGCTGACTGGCGAATCGCTGCCGGTGGAAAAATTCTGCGCGGCCGGCCCCTGCCCGGACGGCAATCCGCTGGAACTCGGCAATCTGTGCTTCATGGGCACCAATGTGGTCAGCGGCACCGCCACGGCGATCGTCATCGCCACCGGCAGCGACACCTGCTTTGGTGCCCTGGCCGAACGGGTGACGACGCAGGACCGCACGCCGACCCAGTTCCAGGCCGGGGTGAACAAGGTCAGCTGGCTGCTGATCCGCTTCATGTTCGTCATGACGCCGCTGGTGCTGTTCATCAACGGTTTCACCAGGGGCGACTGGGTCGAGGCGGCGCTGTTCGCGCTGTCGATCGCGGTTGGCCTGACCCCGGAAATGCTGCCGATGATCGTGACCTCGACCCTGGCCAAGGGAGCGGTCATCCTCAGCCGCAAGAAGGTGATCGTGAAGCGGCTGGATGCGATCCAGAACTTCGGCGCGATGGATGTCCTGTGCACCGACAAGACCGGCACTCTGACCCGTGACCGGATTGTGCTGGAACGGCATACCGATGCCTTCGGCGCCGTCTCGGACGAAGTGCTGGACATGGCCTACCTGAACAGCTGCTACCAGACCGGGCTGAAAAACCTGCTCGACGTGGCGGTGCTGGAACATGCGGACCTGCATCAGAAACTGGATGCCGCCGGCAATTTCCGCAAGGTCGACGAGATTCCTTTCGATTTCAGCCGCCGGCGGATGTCGGTCGTCGTGAGCGAGCACGACGATCGCCACCTGCTGATCTGCAAGGGCGCGCTGGAAGAAGTGCTGTCGGTCTGCAGCCATGTACGGCACGGCGAGGCGACCGGAGTGCTGGACCAGGCGCTGCTGGCACGCATCCGTACCGTGACCGCCGGGCTGAATCAGGAAGGGCTGCGCGTGGTTGCCGTTGCGACCCGGGCGTTGCCCGCAGCCCGCGACACGTATGGGGTGGCTGATGAGTCGGGACTGACGCTGGTCGGCTATATCGCCTTCCTCGATCCGGCGAAGGAATCGACCGCGCCAGCGCTGGCGGCGCTGAAGGCCAATGGCATCGAGGTCAAGGTGCTGACCGGCGACAACGAACGGGTGACGCTGAAGGTGTGCCGCGATGTCGGGCTGGCCATCAGGGGGGTACTGGTCGGCACCGATATCGACGCGATGAGCGATGCCCGGCTGGCCGTCGCGGCGGAAAACGCGACCGTGTTCGCCAGACTGTCCCCGATGCAGAAGGAGCGGCTGGTGCGCGTGCTGCGCGGCAACGGCCATGTGGTCGGCTTCATGGGCGACGGCATCAATGACGCGCCGGCGCTGCGCGCGGCCGACATCGGCATTTCGGTCGACTCGGCGGTCGATATCGCCAGGGAAGCGGCCGACATCATCCTGCTGGAAAAGAGCCTGATGGTGCTCGACCAGGGCGTGATCGAGGGGCGCAAGACCTTCGCCAACATGCTGAAGTACATCAAGATGACCGCCAGCTCTAACTTCGGCAATGTGTTCTCGGTGCTGGTGGCCAGTGCATTCATCCCGTTCCTGCCGATGCTGCCGTTGCATCTGCTGGTGCAGAACCTGCTGTACGACGTGTCCCAGGTCGCCATCCCGTTCGACAACGTCGATGAAGACGCGCTGCGCCAGCCGCAGAAGTGGAACCCGGACGAACTGGGACGCTTCATGCTGTTCTTCGGCCCGATCAGCTCGGTATTCGACATCAGCACCTATGCGCTGATGTGGTTCGTGTTCGGCGCGAACACGGCGGCGCAGCAGACGCTGTTCCAGTCCGGCTGGTTTGTCGAAGGGCTGCTGTCGCAGACACTGATCGTGCACATGATCCGCACCCGCAAGCTGCCATTCATCCAGAGCCGTGCCGCCTGGCCGCTGCTGGCGATGACGGCGGTGATCATCAGCATCGGCATTTTCCTGCCGATGGGGCCGCTGGCCGGCTACTTCAAGCTGCAGGCGCTGCCGCTGAGCTACTTCCCGTGGCTGATCGCCACCCTGCTGGCCTATATGGCGCTGACCCAGGCCATGAAGGGATTCTATGCCCGCCGCTACGGCTGGCAGTAAGCGGGTTTCGCTGCAATGAAAAATGGCGCGAGTGTTGCACTCGCGCCATTTTCTGCAGGCCCGTGCCTATGCCACGGCCAGCGTCTTCACGCAGGTGAAGCGGCTGATCAGCAGCTTGTCGGCGTGCGGCTTCAGCGTGCGCACCACCAGGCAGGTGAACAGTGGTTCGCACAGCACCAGCGGCAGGTAGGACACGGCGAACAGCGCCCAGTTGTACAGCGGGGTCGGTTCTTCGCCGAAGGCCAGCCAGAAGCCGACCATGGCGACCACGCCGCTGTAGTACAACGCGTCGAACTTGACCACTTCAGCCCAGCGGATGCGGCGGCGTTCGTCCTCGGCGAAGAAGTGGCGGCCCAGCAGACCGTGTGCAGCCACCAGCGGCAGCATCAGCGACAGCGAGTTGACGCCGAGATGGACCAGATCCTGCGGCTCGAACAGCAGTCCCTGCAGCAGCAGGCCAATGGCGAAGCCGAACAGGGTGGGGATAAAGCCAAAGATGAAGTACACCGCCGATGCGCCGACGAAATGGAGTTCCGACGCGCCGACCGGCAGGTGGAAGATTTCCATGAAGACCGAGAAGAACACGGCAGCCAGCAGCGTTTTGACCAGATTGTCGGGCCGGGTGAACAGTCTGGGTGAAAAGGCGGCCAGCGCGCCGACGGCGGCGACGTTGGCGTACAGCACTTTGGCGGCATTGAGAATGCCGGGTTCGATATGCATCGTTCTCCCTCCGAGGAGATGCGGGTGAGGAATACGCCGGGGATCGGCATGTCTCGTGGCAGGTCTCCTGGCTCGCGGGTCGACATCCCGGTGCGCCTTCCCGGCCTTTCAGGCCAGTGACTTCATGCACGAGACTCACCGCTCACAGTTGCGGGGGCAGCGCGGTATCCGCCCGAAGGCTTGCCGACTTCCCTGTTTCCTCCGCCCACTTCGGCGGAACCACTAAGCGCGCATAGCTTAAGGGGTTTCCAGAACAGATGCATCTTTCTGCTGATGACGGGAACGGACAGGCTCACAGGCCGGGCTGCGCTGCTGCAGATCGGTGCAGGCACGGATCTCCGCCTCGATATGTATCAGCTCCTGGTCGAGCCTTTCGAGTCTCGCGATCTCCTGCCGCAGGCTGGCGCGTTTCTGCGCCAGCAGCGCCGCCAGCCGGTCCCAGTCCGGCTCGCCATCCCCGTTCAGTACCGGCGCCAGTTCGGCCAGCCGCAAGCCGAGGGCCAGCGCCTGGCGGATCATCTGCACCAGCGCCACGCTCTCGTCACGATAGACGCGGTAACTGCCCTGGCGCTGCACCTGCCCCAGCAGGCCCAGCGATTCGTACAGCCGGATGGCGCGCGCCGAGGCACCGCTCCGTTTCGCCAGTTCCCCGATATACATGGTTCCTCCCGCGCATGACCGCTGACTGGATAACGCGTTCAGAGTCGTCTGGCAAGCAGGCGGGCCCGTTCCAGCCAGGCCTCAAGGCGGGCGGGCGTAGCGCCGAGGACCGGCCCCAGCCGCTCTACCCGCACTGGCCGGATGCCGCAGAAGCGCAGCGTGGTGTCCTTCATCTGCCGGATCGCCGGGTCGCGGTAGACCCAGCGGAAATACCACGGCGGCGTATCCATCGTCGCCAGCAGCAGTGCCGAACGGCCGCTCAGCAGCCGGGCGGGAAACGCCTTGCCGGGCCGGTAGCGAAAGGCAAAACCGGGCAGGAACACCCGGTCCAGAAACCCCTTCAGCAGCGCCGGCACCCCGCCCCACCAGACCGGAAAGACAAAGGTCAGGTGCTCGGCCCAGTGGATCGCCTCGGTCGCCGCCTGCAACCCGGGTTCCAGCGGCTGGACCCGGCGGTAGCCATCATGCAGAACCGGATCGAACACCAGTTGGCCCAGCCGCAGCACCCTGACCTCGTGCCCGGCCTGCCGTGCAGCCTCGGCATGGGCATCGGCCAGCGCAGCGTTGAAGCTGTCACTGGCCGGATGGCCGAGAATCACCAGAACGCGTTTGCCGCTCATGCCGCCCCACTCTTGTCTGTCCGAAAGCATGCAGTGTGAACCCTGCCCCGTGGGACAGGGTCAAGGGCTTTCCATTCCGGGCCTGGCCATGACTGCTAGAATTGATAATTGTCGTTCATTTATCAAAAAATTTTTGACATGTATGCGATCAACGACCTGCGGCTGTTCATCCGCACCGCCGAGCTGGAAAACCTGTCCGCGGCGGCGCGCGAGCTGGGCTGCACCGCCGCCGCTGCCAGCGCGGCCGTACTGCGGCTGGAGAAACGGCTTGGCGTACGGCTGTTCGCCCGCTCGACCCGGCGCATGCGCTTGACCGAGGAAGGTCGGATCTTTCTGCCATCGGCCCGGGCCGCACTGGCGGCACTGGCCGATGGCGAGGCAGCGCTGGCGGCGCAACGCCAGCAGCTTGCCGGGCCGATCCGGCTGGCGCTGCCGTCCGATCTCGGCCGCCACCTGCTGCGACCGTGGCTGGACCCGTTTCTGGAGCAACATCCGGGCATTACCCTGACACTGAGCGTCGGCGATGCGCTGACCGATCTGGTGCGCAGCAATATCGACCTGGCGCTGCGTTACGGCCAGCTCGATGATTCGCCGCTGGTCCGGCGTCAGCTGGCGCTGACCCGCCGGGTCGCGGTCGCCGCACCGGCCTATCTCGATCGTCATGGCACGCCGCAGACCCCGGACGATCTGCACCGCCATGCGCTGCTGCCGCTGTTGCACGATGGCCAGCTGCGTGGCCCGTGGCGTTTCTGTGCCGGGGACGAGGTCCGCGAAATTCACGCCGAAGGCCGGCGCAGCAGCGACGACGGTGCGCTGATCCGCGACTGGGCGCTGGCCGGGCACGGCATCGCGTTCAAGAGCTGGCACGACGTGGCCGCGGATGTGACCGCCGGGCGCCTGCGCCTGCTGCTGCCGGACTGGAGCCGGGAAACCGTGCCGTTGCAGCTGGTGTTCCTGCAGAACCGCTATCCGGTCCATCGCCAGCGCCAGTTGATCGAGTACCTGCAGGCGCGCTTCACCGCCTTCGATGCCGACTGGCCGTTTCCGGCCGGCTGAACGGCATTGCCACGCTTGCGGGCGCGGGCAGGAGGATGAGAAGCTGCCCGGCATGGTTGACCAGACAGGAGGCTGTCATGCCCGAAACGCGATACATGCTGCTGACCGGCGCCAGCCGCGGCATTGGCCATGCGACCGTCAAGCTGTTCCAGGCGCATGGCTGGCATATCCTGACCGTGTCGCGCCAGCCGTTTTCCGAAGCCTGCCGCTGGCCCAGTGCCCGGGCTTCGCATGTGCAGGCCGATCTGGCTGATCTGGACGGCATCGATGCACTGGTGGCCGAGGTCCGCTCGCGATTGCCGAATGGCCAGCTGCATGCCCTGGTCAACAATGCCGGCATTTCGCCCAAGGGCGACAACGGCGCCCGCCTCGGCGTGCTGGCATCGGATGCGCAGACCTGGACCCGGGTGCTGAACGTGAACCTGCTGTCCACCGCCCTGCTCGGCCGCGCGCTGTTCCCGGAGCTGGTGGCCGGCCAGGGCGCCATCGTCAATGTCACCTCGATTGCCGGTTCGCGCGTCCACCCGTTTGCCGGCGTCGCCTACGCCGCTTCCAAGGCCGCGCTGGCGGCACTGACCCGCGAGATGGCGCACGAGTTCGGCCCGCATGGCGTGCGCGTCAATGCCATCGCCCCCGGCGAGATCGAAACTTCGATCCTGTCACCCGGCACCAGTGACATCATCGAGCACGACGTGCCGATGCGACGCCTCGGCGACCCGGCCGAAGTCGCTTCCACCATTCATTTCCTGTGCACGTCGGCGTCGTCATATATCAATGGTGCCGAGATTCATATCAATGGGGGGCAGCACGTGTAAGGACAAGCCGTGAGAACTGGGGCCGATCACAGGAATTTACTTCCAGCTTGCTGCGATGACTGGGGCAAGGGCGCGGCTGTAGTTTTCCGGCAGTGTCATCTGGCCGGCGGCTGGCGGAGAAAACGAGGCCATCGCCTGAACAAGGTTATTAACTTGTGCATCGAGTAGTATCTGACCGTCTGCCGTTGCAATCTGCTCGACCATGCACCTCAAAAGATTTAACACCGAATTGAAGCTCTACACCGATCGTCACTGCACGGGGACAATCGATTGGCTGGGCGTCGGTGATTCACTTAACGCCTTCATCGCCTTCTCTCCTTCGCGTTTGAAGAAGGCTTCTGCGCGCGCCCTGGATTCGCGCAGCGCCTGTCTCACGCGAACTCTCCAGGTTTGGGGTAACGTGACCAGCTTGTACGTTTGGGCTTTTTCCTCATATCCAGTGTTATTTGAGCTTAACCACCATGCATCTGCCGGTTCACCGCATCCCCCTCCCACAGTTACCAGCGACACACCGGAGAATGGTTCCCGGTCGTAACTGGCTATCCCCCAGTAGCTTCCGCCACGATCTTTATCACTATTCCAGTATCCCCCCTGCCACATGAGTTCCTTGCCCGTCTTTGGGTCGGTAAAGGGGGATCGCGGCAGAGGCACTCCGCCCCACAAGCTGGTGCGAGGACGCATTTCTTGGTTCGCCAATGAACCGATAAACCAGGACGACTTCGCAATGTCAAAGAGAGTATCTACAGGGTTCATTCGATCGTCCCACGGCAGCGGATTGCGTGTCTGATCGAAATACATGTCCATTTCGCACCGCACTTCATCCGTGCGGCATGCCTTGGGGTTTCCACCCCAGCCGCAGGTCTTGTACGGACGGGGGACCTCGCGAAAAGCCACGGCATCGACGCCCTTGAGCTCTGCCGAAATCCACTCATCAGGCATCTGGAAGCGCCTGGCAAATTCGGCGTTATAGACATACACGTGCGGGTCTGCGTCATGTACCCCTTTGCGGTTGGCAATACGGGAGGCATAACTGGTTTTCTCCGTCGGTGGATCACTCTTTAGATACTCCAACGGGGGCAGTGGGGCTTGTGCAATCGCCATCATGGGCAGCAACACGACGCCCAATATCATGTTGCGTGAGAAAATAGGGTCGTAAATGTTCATGCCGATCTCCGCCACGTTTTATCGTTTACGGTAAACATGTCACTCCCAAAACAATATTGGCCATCCCCGGGATAAAGCCAGACAAGTTCATACAGTGCGGGCAGAGGTGAGGCAGCAAGAACATCAAGCATCTTGATGCTTACCATCATCGGCGGTGCGCAAAGCGATTTCCATCAGACAAATCCGATTTTTCAAACTTCGACCGGATATCCACCAGAAAGCGGTGGGCACGAGGCAGGACAAGGGCTGGGCTCAAGGGGAGGACTGGGCAGTGGCAAAATCCGCATTCCGGGCAGCCGGTCTGCATGGCCGGCTGGCAGTCAGGGCGAGATCGTCGCCGGGCGGGCAGAAAAAACGGCCGGGGGCTGACCGGCCGTTCCTGCTTGCATAACCCTGGAGTGAATCGTCAGCTGGGGGCGACGAACATCTGTAGCGTAAACAGCCTGCCGTTCCCGCGCAATGCGGCTGATGGTCGCAGGGACACACGTGCAGAGAGTTGACGCATTTAAACATGTATTTTATATTCATCTTTAATTGCCACCCTCACCTGCTCCCCGGACGTGGAGCCATCATGCTGTTCTGGAAATACAAACACGCGCTGGCCGAAAGCGCACAGCACAATGCCGCCCTGCAACAGCAACTGGCCCGGGAGCAGGCACGGACCGCCGAACTGGATGCCGAGCGCAGCCGGCTGAGCGACGAAGCCGGTGCCTTGCGCCGACGTCAGGCGACGCTGGATGGCGTGTTCGCCAACTTCGGCCGCTTTGGCGAATCGCTCGGTGGCGTGCGCCAGTCGTTTCTCGGTCTGGCCGGCACCCTGAACGGGGAACGGCAGGCAGCCCGCGAAGCCGCCAGCCAGTCGGACAGCAACCGCCAGGCATTCGAGCGCATCGCCGGCAATCTGCGCGCCATGTTCGAGCGCATGCACGAGGCGTCACGTACCGTCGACGGCCTGCACCAGCGTGCGACCGAGATCGACGGCATCGTCCGCCTGATCAAGGAGGTCGCCGACCAGACCAATCTGCTGGCACTGAATGCGGCGATCGAGGCGGCGCGTGCCGGCGAGGCCGGACGCGGTTTTGCCGTGGTGGCCGACGAGGTGCGCAAGCTGGCCGAACGTACCGGCAAGGCCACGGCCGAGATCGCGACCCTGGTTGGCACCATCCAGCAGGAGACCAGTGCCGCCCGCTCGGTGATGGAGCTGGGGGCCGACGATGCCGGCCGCTATTCGACCGACAGCGAAGCGGCCATGCACAGCATGCAGCAACTGATGACGCTGTCGCGCGGCATGGAGCGGGCGGTATCGTCGTCGGCAACGCTGTCCAATGTCGAGCTGGCGAACATTGAAGAGCTGACGCTGAAGCTCGAGGTCTACAAGGTGCTGCTCGGCCTGTCCGATCTGCGTCCGGACGCGCTGCCGGACGAAACTGAATGCCGCCTCGGCCAGTGGTACTACGATGGCGAAGGCCACGAGCGCTTTGCCGGCCTGCCCGGCTACGCCGAGCTGGAAACGCCGCACCGCGCCGTTCACCAGCATGCGCGGCGGGCGATCGAGTGCCACTACGCTGGCGAATGGGATCAGGCGCTGGTCGAATTGCAGGCCATGGAGCAGGCCAACCTGCGGGTCATGGACGGTATCGGCCGCATGCTGGACAAGGTGGCGGTGCACTGAGCCAGCGTCGGCGGGCATCCGGGGGAGCCCGCCGGCAAACAGACCGTTACTGGCCGGTCGTCTGGCGATAGGACCACTGCGTTTTCTGGGTCTGATTCTGGAACTGCATGGCCTTGCCCATCAGATCTTCAATCAGGTCGGCCCAGCGGGTGAAAAAGCCACCGAAGGTGGCGGTTTTGTCGGCACCATCAAAGCTCCAGGTAAAACCGCCGACCGTCACGAACTCGCTTTTCTGCTCGGTTCCCGTCCGGTACATCAGATAGACACGAAAATCGAGGTGGTCGTCAGCGGCAATGTCCGGCCTGTCCTGCAGGAAGACCTGTTTTCCGGCACCGCTGCCGGTTGCCACGATGGTGCCGTTCCTCAGGTTCCCGGCAATGGTCGCGCCACTGAACGGACTGCCGGCGGCAGGCCCGCCGCTTATATATCGGGTCCCGCTGTCCACGCAGTCGGCCGTGTAGTCCAGAATGGTCTTGATCGAGGCCGGATCAAAACTGTCCATGAAATAGATGCAGCTCTGCTTTGCTTCGGCACGGAACAGGTTGTCGACAAACCACCCGTTGGCAGGATTCAGCGTTGCCAGCTTGATCGCATCCTCTCCTGTCGTCGAAGGATTCCAGCCAAGCTCATCGGCCGGGTTGCTGACAATGCCCCCGTCTTTTTTCGACAAGCGGCAGATCTGGCACAGCGCATAGTCGATGGCCTGACCGGGAATGCTTTTCGCGCTGGGTGTCAATGCGAAAGCCCCTCTCGGCGAGTTCTGCCACTGAGACGATGCCATCGTGATCACTTCCATGCCATTTCCTTTTCTGTTTCACCATCGGGCATGATGAACAATAGAAATCAATGAAATGGTATGCAATTGGTATTTGCAGGCGGGCGATATCATGACCGGTATCGCCCGCCTGCCGTCAGGCCGCTACGCCCAGAATCACGCTGGTTGCCTTGAACAGCGCACTGGCCGGCACGCCGACTGCCAGCCCGAGCGCCTGACTGCTCTCGTTGGTGATGATGGCGGCCACCGCGCCGCCGCCCGGCAGGTCGAGCACCACTTCGGTATTGACCGCACCGGTCTGCAGTCGCGAGACCGTACCGTGCAGGTGATTGCGGGCCGAGAAGCGGGCGCCCTGCTGGTCGGTCACGATAATGATCGACGATGCCTTGACCAGCGCGAACGCCTCGCCGCCAACGACCAGACCAAGCTGTTCCGTGCTGTCACACGTTACGGTCGCGACAATTTTCTGGCCACCGGCGACCACGAGTTCGATCTCGTCGTTCACCATGCCGGTCTTGATCTGCGACACCTTGCCGACAAACTGGTTGCGCGCACTGGTCTGCATGCTGGGCTCCTGAATTGAGTGATGATCGGGGGTGCGCCGAGTGTAGGCGAAAACCCGGTCGATCACACTCCATCTGCGGCAGGCCAGGGCTCGATCCCGACGCCAATATCAGCCGGTGGCGCGTAATGCAGGCTGCTGGTGACCAGCGCATCGACACCGCAACCCGCATAGTCTGCCGCATTGCCGGCATGGATGCCGCCGGCGGCGATCAGTGCCAGTTCGCCGTCATGGGCGCGCAGCGCGTTGCAGGCGGCACGCAGCGCGTCCGGCGCCAGCTTGTCGAACTGGATGACGCTGGCGCCGGCCGCCAGGGCCTGCCATGCGTCGTCGAGATCATGCGCCTCGATCACCACTTTTTTCTCGCTCAGCGCCCCGCAGACTCGCGCCAGCCGTTCGCGCAGCACGTCCCAGTCATCGAGCAGCGCCCGGTGCTGCGGGAAAACCAGCAGCGTTTCTCCCAGCCCCAGCCGGTGCGGAAACGCCCCGCCGGCAAGCGTGGCCTTCAGCGCCAGCTTGCGCATCCCGGGCGGATGCTTGCGCGTGGTCAGTACCGCCACGTCCGGGTTCACCGCCCGGACCGCATCGACCATGGCCGCTGTTGCAGTGGCCACGCCGCACGCATATTCGAGCAGGTTCTGTGCCACTTTCCACGCCCGCAGCAGAGCATCGGCGCGGCCGGTCGCACTCAGCAGAACCTGGCCGGCCGCCACCCGGCTGCCGCTGGGAACAAAACGCTCGACCCGCCCGCCGCAGCGCTCGACCAGCCGGACCGCCTCCTCGGTGCAGGCTGCCACGGTGGACTGACGCGAGCGAAGCCGCATGCGCGCCGGCCGGGTGCCGATACCGAGCAACTGCGTGGTCAGGTCCAGCAGCGGGGCGTCTTCTCCGATCCAGCTGTCGATCTGCGCCTCGTCGAAAAACACCGCATTGGCGAACTCGCCGCCGGCATGCTCCTGGGGGTGCGGCGCTGCTGCGGCCAGCAGCAAGGACTTCCAGTCCGGCACCCGGGTCAGGTCGGCGGAGAAGGACGGAAAATGGCGCTGGAACAGGGCCGGGACCGATTCGTGCCCGCTCAGGCCAAGGTCGCGCCACAGCTCGCGATGGCCAAGTGCAGCGGCGGCAATGGCCCGGGCCAGCCAGTCGGCGTATTCGGGGTTGAGGCTGTCGGCGCGATGGGCAGACAGCGCGGCCACCAGCTGCCGGTAGCGCTCCGGCACGATCTTGCCAATATCCGCATAGTCGTTGTCGTCCATCCGCTCCAGTGGGCCGATTTCCGGGAAGCAGCGCTCGATCAGCGACAGCAGCGAGGGTTGCGGCAGACCGAGGGTCCAGGCGAACAGCGGCAGTTCGCCGTCCTGTACGTGACGCAGCACGCTGGCCAGGATATGGACAATGTCTGCCGGCACGTCGCCGGCAGCAGTGCTGCCATACGGGGCGGCAGGATGGGTCTGACGATGGTGGCTGACCCAGCTTGAGAGGGGATGTGCCATGTCAGGCTCCCTGGCGCGGACGGCGAACGTCCCAGGAGATCAGCGCCCAGCGGATCGGCTCGATCGCCGCCGTGCCTTCCCGCTGGTACCAGTCCTGCAGCCGTGCGCGTTCGTTGTCGTCCAGCTCGCCGAGCGACCAGGCGACCCTGTCGGCAAAGCTGTCGAAATCCACGGCATCGGCCAGCCGGCTCGGGGTCTCGATATAGTCGATCCGCGGATGAATGCCCATCCGGTGCAGGATATTGACGATATAGATGTAGTCCGGCAGGCAGGGCTGGGTCCGCCCCAGCACCTGCAGCACGGCCGGATCGATAAAGCTGCCGCCGACGATATGGGTCAGGTACACGCGCAGTCGTGCGCTGGCGTCGAGCTTTTTCAGCGCAGCAGCCATGTCGGCGACCAGGGTGGAACGGGAGGCAACCGCGATGTCGCACTGCGGCAGGTCGGACCAGTCATCCTCCCAGGCCCGGTGGATCGCCTCGACATTGTCCAGCCCCAGCTCTGCGGCATTGGCGACCAGCATGTCGAGCATGGCGCGGCTGTAATCGAGCCCGTAGACCCGTTCCAGCCGGTCGGCCAGCGCCAGACCGATGGTGCCCGGTCCGCAACCGATGTCGAGCAGGGTGCGGGCGCCATCCAGGTTCATGCCGGCGATAAAGGCGTCGACATACGGGCCGCGCATGACTTTGCGCTTCATGTCGGCTGCGCGGGCATCCCAGTCGCTGGCGGGCTTGGGCGCGCGCGCGGCAGCGATCAGGTGATCCTGGTACAGGCGGCCGAAATCAATGGCGGCAATGGTCATGGCAATACATTCCTTTCCGGGGACAACAACGGGGACAGGCTCGCGGAGACGGCGCTTTCGCTGACACCGTACAGGGATGCGAGCCGCGCCGGGGTGATCATGGCGGCCGGCGGGCCGTCTGCGATCACCTGACCGGCATTGAACAGGGCAATGCGATCGGCGACCCGCAGGGCATGCTCGGGCTGATGGGTCGACATCAGCACGGCCATGCCCTGCCCGCGCAGCCGGCCGATATGGTCGAGTACGCGGATCTGGTTGCCGAAATCGAGGCTGGCGGTCGGTTCGTCCATGACCAGCAGTGCCGGCTGCTGGGCCAGCGCGCGGGCGATCAGCACCAGTTGGCGCTCGCCGCCACTGATCGCGGTATAGACACGGTCGTGCAGCGGCAGAATGCCCAGCATGTCCAGACAGTCTGCCGCGATGTCGCGATCCTGCCGCGACGGGGCCGAGAAACGGCCGATTCGGGCCAGGCGCCCCATCAGCACGACCTCCGCGACCGTAAATGGAAACACGCCGGCATGCGCCTGCGGCACATAGCCGACCTGGCGCGCGAAGGCGGCCCGCGACCAGCCGGCCACGGCTTCGCCGCAGACCCGGACCTCGCCGGCCAGTAGCGGCAGCAGGCCAAGCAGGGTTCTGAAAAAAGTAGTCTTGCCACTGCCATTCGGGCCGAGCAGGCACAGCACCTCGCCAGCGGCCAGCGAGAAGGCAATGTCGCGCCCCAGCGGCTGTCGGCCATGGCCGATGGCCAGCGCGCGGGTTTCGATCACCGGCGGCGTCATGCCGGCCTCCCGCCCCGGGCCAGCAGGAACAGGAAGAACGGCGCGCCAACCAGTGCGGTCAGTACGCCGAGCGGCAGTTCGATCGGCGCCACGGTACGCGCCAGGGTATCGGTCAACAGCAGGAAAATGGCGCCGAGCAGCAGCGACGCTGGCAGCAGGCGCGAGAAATCCGGGCCGACCAGCAGCCGGGCGATATGCGGAATGACCAGCCCGATCCAGCCGATAATGCCGGTCAGCGACACCGCGGCGGCGGTGGTCAGTGTGGCTGCCGCCACCAGAATCAGCCGCAATCGGGTCACATTGGCGCCCAGCGCCGAGGCTTCTTCGTCGGAGAAGCCGAGCAGATTGATGCGCCAGCGCAGCAGCGCCATCGGCAGCAGGCCGGCGATGATCAGCGGCGCGGTCAGCAGCAGATCGCCCGCCGTCACTGCATTGAGCCCGCCAAGCAGCCAGAAGGTCATTGACGCCAGCTGGGTATACGGATCGGCCAGCAGTTTCAGCAGCGAAATCCCGGCGCCGAGCAGCGCACCGACCGCAACACCGGCCAGTACCAGCACCAGCACCGGGTCATGGCGGCGCACCAGCCCGGCAATCAGATAGACCGCGCCAACGGCAAGCAGACCGCCGGCAAACGCCAGCCCCTGCACGGCCGACAGCGGCAGGCCGAGAAAAATCCCGAATGCCGCGCCAAGACCGGCGCCGGACGACACACCGAGAATATCCGGCGAGACCAGCGGGTTGCGGAACATGCCCTGGTACGCCGCGCCGGCTGCCGACAGGGCCGCCCCCACCAGCAGGCCGGCAGCGATGCGCGGCAGGCGAATCTGCCAGATCACCGTTTCCACGGCGACCGGCAGGCCGGATGGCGGGCCGCCGAGGCGGGCCACTACCCCGCGCAGCAGTTCGCCCGGAGCGACCGGGAACTTGCCGATGGCGAAGGCTGCAACCAGTGTGGCCAGCAGTGCCGCCAGCGCCACGGTCCAGCCAGTCAGAGGATGGCGCCGGCTCATCCCTCCTCTCCCAGCAGCCGGTCGCGCTGGGTGGCAGTCAGCTCGATGCCGTAGAACAGGCGGTAGAACGCCGACACCGTTGCCGGCAGCGCACGCACCCGGGCCGGCTCGCGATGCAGCCGCGCCAGCAGCCACGGCAGTCCGATCAGGCGATTGACGCCGGGCGGGCCGTCGAGCCAGCCAAACGGCAGCGTCGGCGCGCAGTGCACGCGGCCGTTGCGCACGGCGGACAGCGCACGCCATGCCGGGTCGCGGCGGGCCCGGGCGGCGAAGGCAGGATCCTGAGTCAGGATGACGTCAGGATTCCACGCCAGCACCTGCTCCAGCGACACCCGTGCCAGCCCGCCCTGCCCGGCTGCCGCCGCCACATTGCGCCCGCCGGCGGCAGCGATGATTTCCATGTTCAGCGAGCCGTCCAGCCCGGTTTCCAGCCCGTCGGCGCCCCTGCCGAGATAGACGCCCGGCCGGGCGCTGGCCGGCAGCGCCGCCCTGACTCGCGCGGCCTGCGCCAGCAGCTGCTCCGCATGCGTGGCCAGGGTCTCGCCACGCGTTGCGCGGCCGAGCAGCCGGCCGATCTCGCGCAGTTGCGCCGGCAGTTGCGCAAGGAGGCCTCCGGTCAGCACATACGGCAGGCCGGTCTGCTGCGCGACCTTGCGCGCGGTCGACACATAGGTGGCGCCCAGACTGCCGGCGTCGAGAATCAGGTCCGGCTGCAGCTGCAACAGGGTTTCGACCGGCATGGTCGTGCCGCGCCCGGCCAGTCGGCCGACAAAGGGCAGCGACCTCGCCACCGGCGGCAGCCAGCCCCGCGCTTCGGTGCTGAGCGGCATCGGCCAGCCCAGCAGGGTATCCGGCGCGAGCACACACGCCAGCACCCCGGCCGGCGCACCGGCGGCGAATACGCGCTTTATCCGGGGCGGCGGACGGCCAAAGACCGTAGCCGTAGCCGGCGCCGACCCGGCTTGAGTCAGGGTCAGCCACGGCGCCAGCGCCAGCCCGAGCAGCAGTTCGCGTCGCTTCACCGCGCGCGCTCCGCCACCCGGGTGAACCAGTCGCGCAGCGCCTCCGCCTGCGGCGGCAGCTCGTCGGCATCATCGCCGGTGAACGCCCGCCACGCGGCCAGGAATCTGGGCGCGACCACGGTCAGCACCGGCACGCCGTCGGCCATCAGCGCCAGCAGCTCGGCGGCAAAGCCACTGCCTTCGGCCTCCAGCACGCCAAAGCGGTTGACGACCACCAGTTCGGGCCGTTCGGCCAGTGCCCGGCGCAGCACGACGCTGGCTGCGGCGATGCCCGCCGGATCCAGGCAGCACGCGGTTGAACCGGGGCCGAGATCCTGCGAGATCGGATAGCTGCAGCCGCTGTCCAGGTCGAGCAGGCTCATGCGCTTGCCGGTCAGTACCGAATAGTCGGCGTCTTTCTGGACCACGCCGCGCACATGGTGCCCACGCTGCAGCAGTTCGCGGGCGAAGGTGTCGAGCAGGCGGTGCGTGCCCTGCTCGTCCTCGCCATGCACGATGGCGGCGACCCGGCGCACGGCGGGTTCAGAAGCGATAGGTGGCATTGGCATACCAGGTCCTTCCGGGCATTGGATAACCATCGGCCAGTTCATACCATTTGTCGCCGATATTGTTCATGCCGAGTTGCAGGCTCATGTCCTTGCGTGGCGTCCATTCGCCGTTGAGACCGAAGGTCGCATACCCGGCAAGGCTGCGGAAGGTCGAGCCATTGGCACCGGCATAGGCGACCTTGCGACCCTGCTCGGCCTCGGCAGTGGCATTGAATACCCACTCGTTGGCCGGCGCCCAGCTGACATGGGCAAACAGGCGGTGGCGCGGGGTATCGGTCGGCAGCGTGGCCGGATCGCTGAGGTTGCGCCGGGCCAGGTAGGTATAGGCCCCGCCGACCGACCAGTTGGCCGGCAGTTGCTGTTCGATCGACAGCTCGACGCCGGCGGTGCGGGCACGACCGACGTTCTGCATCTGCGGACAGGTCTTGCTGTTCTTGCCGCAGGTGCCGGTCGGCGCCGGTACGATCACGCTCTGCATCAGATCCTGGATATGGCTGTAGAACACGGCCAGCTGACCTCGTCCGCCGTCCCACGGCGTGCCCTTGACCCCGATTTCACCGTGATTGGCGGTTTCCGGCTTCAGGTCCGGGTTCGGCAGTGCCGCCCCCATCCTGGCCGAATAACGGTCCTTGATGGTCGGAAAGCGGGTCTTGTGCGATGCCAGCGCATACAGTTCGCTGCCGCTGTCGTCCAGAATATGGCTCAGTTCGATCAGGCCATTGGTGGCGCTGGTCGACCCGGTCGGCCACTGGTAGACCTCTTTCGCATCACGCCGGTCATGGCTGGCACCGAGCCGCAGGCGCCAGGCCGGGGCCAGTGTCACCGTATCCTCGATCGCCAGCGAGGTGGTCACGTCGCGATAGTTCTTGGTCGGCGACAGCGGGTTGCTGTCCTGGTGCTTGTCTTCCTTGTAGTGCGCGGCCACGCGCAGCTCGTGATCGCGCAGCAGATAGCTGGTCAGTTCGACCGAGGCGCCGCGCACCCTGTCGTCGTAATAGCTGGGGAAGTTCCTGTTTACGAGTTCGGTCGAGTACGTGCTGTCGCTGTACGCATACAGACCGTTCTTGTAGCGATCCTCGTACAGCCGGGTCTTGAGAATGTTGTCGCCCAGCCGGGTGTTGCTGATGAAGTACAGACTGTCCTTGTCCCAGTACGGCCAGCGCCAGTAGCGGATGCCGCTGTTCGAGTCGCCGGTATAGACCGGGTTGCCCTTTTCCCCGTCCTGGGTCACATAGCCGATCGCATATTCGTCGGTCGCATTCGGGGTAAAGCCGAGCTTGAATGACGCCCGGGTATCGGTACGGTACGCATTCTCGCGCTTGTCGCCGGTGTCGGTCGGCACTGCCTTGCGGTCCTTGAAGCCATGCGGCAGCGGAAACGAGTTCGCATCCAGATAGGACGCGCCAAGCTGCAGATACCAGCTTTCCTGATTGCTGCCGAGGTTGACCGCCACCTTGCTCAGGTCGCCGGAGCCGATACCGATGCGGATATCCCCTTCCAGCGGCTTGACCGGCTTGCGCGTCACCAGATTGATGGCGCCCCCCAGCGTGTTCGGTCCGTACAGCAACGAAGCATCGCTCCTGGCGACACGGATTTCGGCCAGATCGAAGGTGGTGAAACGGCCGAAGTCGACATAGCCGTCGTACGGCACGTACAGCGGAATCCCGTCGACAAACACCGGTACCTGACGCGCGTCGAAGCCGCGCACATACACCATGTCCTCATTGCGGCTGTTCTTCGACAGACTGACACCGGGCAGCATGGCCACGGCGTCGGCAACGGTATCGCGGTTCCCGCTCGCCATCTGTGCCGCGCTGACCACCGCTTCCCCGCTGGCCGACGGCGGCACCGGACTGCCGGTGACCACCACGGTACCCAGCTCGAACACCCCGTCTGCCGCCCAGACCGGTGCGGCGGCGAAGGCCGCACTGACCAGCGCCGGCAACCAGCGTCGACGCCAGTCGGGCACGGACGGACTGAGGGTGATCGGGCCCGGCACACGGCGGGGGAACGGAGGTGACGCTGGCGTAATCATTTCGCTCCTGTCTCGCTATATAAAACAATATATAGCGATAGGTAAAAAAATCAGAAACCCGGGCCAGCCCTGACTGGCCTGGCCCATGCGGACGCGAAATATACCCGAATATATTACGCAACCCAATCGGGATGGCCGGAGCCATGATGCATGTCAAGACGGCGGGAGGGGGAAAGCCCGCGGGGTGCGGCCGTGCGTCGTCGTCGCTTCATGGACCGCCCGCCACCGCCGGCCCGGCCCCGGCATTTGTCAACGGCGCGCGCGCGCTTTACCCTGCCTGTGACAAGAAACATCACCACCCAAGGCAAGAATCCAGAATGAGCCCCACCGACATCGAACCCCCGTCTTCCGTCCCGCCCGTTTCACAGCGCATCCGCGCCCGGCTCGAGGCCGCCGGCGTCCGTTTCCACGCCAACGACAATATTGCCGACCATATCGAGCCCGGCGAGCTGGACGCGCTGCAGGCCGAAGTCGCGCAGCAGATGCAGCGCGTGCTGGAAAGCCTGGTGATCGACACCCGCAACGACCACAACACCCGCGACACGGCACGGCGGGTGTCGAAAATGTTCATTCGCGAAGTGTTCCGTGGCCGCTATGTGCCGATCCCGTCCAGCACCGAATTCCCGAATGTCGAGCGGCTGAACGAGCTGATGATCATCGGCCCGATCACCGTGCGCAGTGCCTGCTCGCACCATTTGTGCCCGATCATGGGCCGCGCCTGGGTCGGTGTGCTGCCGAGTGAGCACTCGAACCTGATCGGCCTGTCCAAGTATGTGCGGCTGATCGACTGGATCATGACCCGTCCGCAGATTCAGGAAGAGGCCGTGACCCAGATCGCCGACCTGCTGATGGACAAGCTGCAGCCGGACGGACTGGCCGTGGTGCTGGAGGCCGACCACTTCTGCATGCACTGGCGCGGGGTCAAGGATGACCACGCCAAGATGACCAACAGCGTGATGCGCGGCGCTTTCCTGCGCGATGCCAATCTGCGCCGGGAATTCCTGGCGTTGATGAACAAGGGCGACTGAGCGGAGGACGCGTGCCTGTTTCACTGGACGACGAACGCCTGCGCCGCGACTACGCGACGCGACAGGCCGAAACCGGCGCACCGGTCACCGTGCTGCAGATCGGCGCGGAACAGACGCGGATCGCCAGCGGCCACGGGCCGGTGCCGGACGCGGTGCTGGCGCTGGATATCGGTACGCGGCGCACCGCCGCCGCGCACTTCCGCCATGAGCCGCCGACGGCAGACGAGCTGGAAAACGCCATCATGACGGTGGAGGATGCGCTGGCACCGGCACGTGCGCGGATCGTGGCCGGTTCCGCACTGTTCTGCAGCGATGCGATGGTGCGCGAGCTGGCACAACTGGCCGGCCTGCCCGACCGGCCGGCGGTGTCCCTGTCCCGCGAGGCGATCGAGCGCCTGTTCGACCGGCTGGGTCGGGTGGCGCTCGGACGGCCTGCCGCGCTGGAAGGGCTGCCGGCGCGCAACGATCTGGCCACCACGCTGCTGATCCTGCGCGAGTTCAGCCACCACATGGACTTTGCCGCCGTGAGGATCTAGGCGCGCGGCGCCGGTTCCGTTTCCGGCAGGTTCAGCATGCCGGTGTGGAAGTCGTACTCGTAGGTTTCGCCGTAGCGCCCCCATTCGATGGCGACCTTCAGCACGCGTTCGGCCTCGTCCTCCTTCAGGAACTCTTCCAGCCGCTCCAGGAACGGCTTTTCCGGCAGCGCGCCTGACGGTTCCGCTTCCAGGCTGCGACGGATATGCGCCGCCAGCGGCACATGGGTCAGCAGTTGCTGGCCGAAAATTTCCTGCTTCTGCACCTGGGCCACGGCGGCATAGCGCCGGCCCAGCGCGGTCAGCGTGATGTCGCCGCGCTCGACCTGGGCAAAGCCCAGCAGGCCCAGTGCCTCGCAGGCCGGGAACAGCGCCTCGTCCGGCAGTTCGGCCTCCTCGGCCAGTTGCGGCAGGTCGGCACGGCCATTGAATGGTGCGCCGGCCACCAGTTCCAGCACGCTTTCGATGCGGCCGATATCGGTTTCCGGCAGCCGGTAGCCCAGATGCAGCGTCGGCGACGCCCCCACGGCCGGCCCCTGGGCCGGGCGCATGGTCATCAGCGCATAGACTTCGTCGATCAGCGCCCGGACTTCCTGCGAGTCGGCATTGCGCGGGCGTGGCAGGTCGACGTGAATCTCGCTGCGCACCCGTCCCGGATCGCTGGACAGGATCAGGATGCGGTCGGCCATCATCACCGCCTCCTCGATATTGTGCGACACGATCAGGATGCCCTTGGTCGGAATGCGGCTCTCGTCCCACAGTTCGAGCATATCGTCGCGCAGCGTCTCGCCGGTCAGCACGTCGAGTGCCGAAAACGCTTCATCCATCAGCAGGATGTCGGGGTTGGTGACCAGCGCGCGGGCAATGCCGACCCGCTGCCGCATGCCGCCGGACAGTTCGCGCGGCAGGGCACCGCCGAAGCCGGACAGTCCGATCAGTTCCAGCACCGCGTCGGCGCGCTGCTCGCGTTCGGCCGGCGGCACGCCCTGCGCCTCCAGCCCGAGCTCGACGTTCTGCTGCACGGTCAGCCACGGGAACAGCGCGAACGACTGGAACACCATGGCGATGCCGGCCGCCGGCCCGTAGACCGGCTGGCCGCGATATTCGACCCGCCCCTGGTCGGCCGGCACCAGCCCGGCCATGATGCGCAGCAGCGTCGACTTGCCGGACCCCGACTTGCCGAGCAGCGCGATGATCTCGCCTTCCCGCAGCGTGAAATCGACGTTTTCCAGCACACTGCGCGGCTTGCCGTCGGACGACAGGAAGGATTTGGCTACCTTGCCCAGTTCAATCAATACATTCTGGTTCATCACGATCTCTCAACGGCTGCGGTCTTCGGCCAGCAGGTACAGCTTGCGCCAGAAGAAACGGTTCAACAGCATCACGAACAGGCACATCACGCCGATGCCGAGCGCAATGCGGTGGAAGTCGCCGGCGTCGGTCATCTGCTTGATGTAGCTCCCGAGCCCGTCGGCCACCAGCGTGGTCTTGCCCCAGGTCACGTACTCGGCAACGATGCTGGCGTTCCACGAACCGCCGCTGGCAGTGATCGCGCCGGTCACATAGCTGGGGAATACCGCCGGCAGATAGACACGCTTCCATTTCAGCCAGCCTTTCAGTCCCAGGTTGTCCGCTGCCAGCCGCAGCTCGTTCGGGATCGCCGATGCACCGGCGACCACATTGAACAGGATGTACCACTGGGTGCCGAACACCATCAGCGGGCTCAGCCAGATATTGGGATTCAGGCGCCACGCCACCAGCAGGAACACCACCAGCGGGAACATCAGGTTGACCGGGAAGGCGGCCAGGAACTGCGCCACCGCCTGCACCCGCTGCGACAGGCGCGGACGCAGACCGATCCAGACCGCAACCGGCACCCAGACCAGCGACGCCATCCCGATCAGCAGCATGACCCGCGCCAGCGTGACCATGCCCAGCCCGACCACGTGCAGCGCTTCGCGCCAGCCAACATCGCTGTGCACGAACAGCACCAGCTGGGCGACCGCGCCGACGCCGGCCAGCACCAGCAGCAGGTCCCAGGCACGCGACCACAGCGGGCTGGCGGACCGGGGTGACGACTGCGGCGACAGGCCGTCATGGCGGGCCGGGAACCAGCCGAGTGCACGCCGCATCAGGGCCCAGAAGCGGTCGGTCAGTGCATGGAGCCAGCGGCTGCGACGGCCCCAGTCCAGCAGCCACGAGCGTTGCGCGGTATCGCCCTGCGACTCCTCGAAACGGAATTTGTCGGCCCAGGCCAGCAGCGGACGGAAGAACAGCTGGTCGTAGAGCAGGATGCCGGTCAGCATCGCCCCGATCGCCCAGGCGATGGCGCCGAGATCGCGCGCCTCGATCGCCACCGCGATATACGAACCGATGCCGGGCAGCTTGATGTCCTGGCCGGCCACCGAGATCGCCTCCGCCGCCACCAGGAAGAACCAGCCGCCGGACATCGACATCATCATGTTCCACAGCAGGCCCGGCATGGCGAACGGCAGCTCCAGCCGCCAGAAGCGCTGCCAGCCGGACAGGCGGAACACCCGGGCCGCCTCGTTCAGTTCCGGCGGCACGGTGCGGATCGACTGATACAGGCTGAATGCCATATTCCACGCCTGCGACGTGAAAATGGCAAAGATCGCCGCGCACTCGACCCCGAGCAGGTTGCCGGGGAACAGGGCAATGAACGGCGCGATGGCGATGGCCTGAAAACCGAGAATCGGAACCGATTGCAGGATGTCCAGCATCGGGATCATTGCCTTCTCGGCCTTGCGGTATTTGGCTGCGATCGCGGCGAACATGAAGCTGAACAGCAGCGAGAAGGCCAGCGCGGTGAACATGCGCAGCATGGTGCGCAGCAGGTAGTACGGCAGGTAGACCGGATCGAGCGAAACCGGCAGTGCCTCGCCGACCACGAACGGCCGGCTCATCTGCATGGCGCCATAGGCGGCAACGACCAGCAAGGCCAGCACCAGCGGCAGCAGCACCCAGTCCCAGCGATTGGGCGCCGCACCGGGCCAGGCGCGATAGGCGCGGCGTTGATCGAACAGCGGCAACATGATCAGGCCTCTTGTTGTTCTTGTGATGGATGTCGGAACGACCGTTGCGCAGTCTATACGGGATGGATGTCGCCCCGGTGACAGCGCAAGCGGTGCAGGCCCGGTCCGGGCCGACGCCTTGATACCACAGCAGACTTTGCGAAAACATAGCGAGCCTGGTGCATGTCGCCATCCGGGATGGCATTGATCCTTTCCGCGAATGCGGCCGGCAGACCCGGCTCCCTGCCATCGGGAACGTCAACAACGGACCGGCCCCCCGCGGGAAGCGCCGGCCCGCCGGTTTCACCGGCACCCCGGCCAGGTTGCGCCGCCGCAACAGCCCGCGCCTTTTCTGCGGGAAAACCCCTACTTAATTACCGCCTGTACATACGGAATTTGCATGCCGCAATGCTAATTGCTGTGCGCTGCAGCAAACCGGCTGACAGCGATTGCCAGCGGTGATGGGCTTGGGCATGATCCGCCGAAAATAAGCATTCCGTTGTGTTGCAATATGCTGATCATGAATCCCCTGGGAGATAGCCGGATGGACACCTGTAACCGGGCGCGCCGCGACGCGCGGCTCGATGTGCTGCAAAGCGCCAGTGGCGCCGTGCTGGCGCTGTTTTTGTGCATACACCTGTTTCTGGTCGCCTCGATCCTGCTTGGCGAGCAGACGATGTATCACGTGGTCAAGGCCATGGAACTCGGCTTTCTGTCCGCCGACGGGCTGCACGGTTATCCGTGGGTCGTCAGCCTGATCGGGCTTGGCGTCGGCGCGCTGATCGCACTGCATGCCTTCATCGCCCTGCGCAAGTTTCCGCAGAACGGGCGCCAGTGGCGCCGGCTCGGTCACCAGCTCGATACCCAGGCGCACGGCGACACCCGGCTGTGGGTATGGCAGGTGGCGACCGGCTTTGCCCTGTTCCTGCTGCTGCCGGTCCACCTGTGGACCATGATCCTGCAGCCCGAGGCCATCGACCCGTGGCGCTCCGGCGAACGCGTGCGCGATCTCGGCATGATCTGGGTCTATGCGCCGCTGCTGCTGGTCGCCGACCTGCACGCGATGATCGGCCTGTACCGGCTGGCGCTGAAGTGGTTCGGCCCGCAGCCGGCCCGGCGCACCCTGCTGCGCCGGCTGAAAACCGGTTTCAGCCTTGCCTTCATCGGACTTGGCGCCCTGTCGCTGCTCGCGCTGTGGCGCGTGGCGCCGCCGGACGGCTCGATCCTCTACCTGACCCAGTCCACGATGGAGCGCCCACGATGAAAACCGTTTACACCGACGCCCTGGTCATTGGCGGCGGACTGGCCGGCCTGCGGGTCGCCATCGCCTGTCGCCAGCGTGGCCTCGATACCCTGGTGCTGTCGCTGGTACCGGCCAAACGCTCGCACTCGGCCGCGGCCCAGGGCGGCATGCAGGCCAGCCTCGCCAATGCCCGCAAGGGCGAAGGCGACAGCGAGGACATCCACTTTCTCGATACCGTGCGCGGCTCGGACTGGGGCTGTGACCAGCAGGTGGCACGGCTGTTCACCCACGTCGCCCCGAAAGCGGTGCGCGAAGCGGCTGCCTGGGGCGTGCCATGGACGCGCATTCGCGCCGGCAAGCGCAAGGTCATCATCAATGCCCGCCAGGAAGAGCTGGAAGAACCGGCCGGCGCGCACGGGCTGATCAATGCCCGCGATTTCGGCGGCACGCGCAAGTGGCGGACCTGCTACACCGCCGACGGTACCGGTCACGCCATGCTGTACACCATGGACAACCAGGCCATCGGCCTCGGCATTCCGGTTCACGAACGGCAGGAAGCGCTGGCGCTGATCCATGACGGCGAACGCTGCCACGGCGCCGTGGTGCGCGACCTGATCACCGGCGAGCTGTACGCGTGCATCGCCCGGACCACCACGGTGGCCACCGGCGGCTATGGCCGGCTGTGGGCGGTATCGACCAATGCCATCATCTGCGAAGGCACCGGCCAGGGCATCGCGCTGGAAACCGGGCTGGCCGTGCTCGGCAATCCGGAGGCGGTGCAGTTCCACCCGACCGCCATCGTGCCGGCCGGCATCCTGACTACCGAAGGCTGCCGGGGTGACGGCGGCGTGCTGCGTGATGTCGATGGCCTGCGCTTCATGCCGGACTACGAGCCGGAGAAGAAGGAACTGGCATCGCGCGATGTGGTGTCGCGGCGCATGACCGAGCATATCCGCAGCGGCAAGGGCGTACCCAGCCCCTACGGTCCGCACCTGTGGCTGGACATCACCCAGCTCGGCCGCGCGCATATCGAGAAGAACCTGCGTGAAGTGCAGGAAATCTGCCAGCACTTCCTCGGCATCGACCCGGCAGTCGACTGGATTCCGGTCCGGCCGACCCAGCATTACTCGATGGGCGGAATCCGTACCGATGTGCGTGGCGAAAGCCCGACCCTCAAGGGCCTGTTCTCGGTCGGCGAAGCCGCCTGCTGGGACCTGCACGGCTTCAACCGCCTTGGCGGCAACTCCCTGGCCGAGACCGTCGTCGCCGGCATGGTGGTGGGCGAGCATGTCGCCGACGCCAGCCTGGCCGCCCCCGGCCCGGATGCGCAGCTGGCCCGGACCTTCGTCGAGCGGGAGGCCGCCGCGATCGACGCCCTGCTGGCGCGTGAGGATGGTGAAAACGTGTTCGCCCTGCGCCACGAAATGGAGCAGATCATGATGGACAAGGTCGGCATCTTCCGCCACGACGCCACGCTTGGCGAGGCGGTCGCCGCCCTCGAAGCGCTGCTCGAACGCAGCCGGCGGCTGTGCGTGCGCGACAAGCGCCGCCATGCCAATCCGGAACTGGTCGCCGCACTGCGCCTGCCGCGCATGCTGAAGGTGGCGCTGTGCGTTGCCGCCGGCGCCCGTGCCCGTACCGAAAGCCGTGGCGCCCATGCCCGCGAGGACTTCCCGCAGCGCAATGACCGTGACTGGCTGTCGCGCACGCTGGCACGCTGGCCATCTGCCGACGCCACCCGGCCGGAACTGCAGTACGAAGCCCTCGACGTGATGGCGATGGAACTCCCGCCCGGCTATCGCGGCTACGGTCCCGACAATGCCATTGCCCACCCCGACACCCGGCGCCGACAGCAGGCACTGGCCGACCAGCCGGTCGACCAGCCACTGCCCGACGCCTTGCCCGCCAAATACCGCCCGGCCAACCAGCGCCGGCCAGGAGCCCAGTGACATGGCTGCCAGAACCCTGACTTTTTCCATTTTCCGCCACGACCCGCAAGGCGGCGGCCAGCCCGTCATGCAGGACTACCAGCTGGAAGAAACACCGGGCATGACCGTGTTTATCGCGCTGAACCGCCTGCGCGAGGAACAGGACCCGTCGCTGCAGTTCGATTTCGTTTGCCGCGCCGGCATCTGCGGCAGCTGTGCGATGGTGATCAACGGCAAGCCGACCCTGGCCTGTCGCACGCTGACTGCCCGCTTCGACCCGCCGCACATCACTCTGCTGCCCCTGCCGGGCTTCGAGCTGATCGGTGACCTGTCGGTCAATACCGGCAAATTCATGCGCGCACTGTCCGAGCGGCTGGCCGCCTGGCTGCACCCGCAGGACGGTGCAGTCGACCTGCATGCGGTCGAGGCCAGCATGGACCCGGACCTGGCCGACCGGCTGTACGAGGCGGAACGCTGTGTCGAGTGCGGTTGCTGTATTGCCGGCTGTGCCACGGCGCAGATGCGCGACAGCTTTGTCGGAGCGGTCGGCTTCAACAAGGTCGCCCGCTTCGCCCTCGACAGTCGCGACAGCCGCTCGCTGGATGATTTCTACCATGTGATCGGCAGCGAGGATGGCGTGTTCGGCTGCATGTCGCTGCTCGGTTGTCAGGACAACTGCCCGAAAGGCATCGACCATGCCGGCCAGATTGCCTATCTGCGCCGCAAGCTGGCGTTCAGCCGCAAGGTGTGGCGATTGTTTCCGGCCTGACAGCGCAACCGGCCGGCTTCCGGCCGGCGTCAGACCATGGATGACCGGCGGTCCTGCGTCGCCGGTCCACGCCCGGCGGACAGCGCCGGAGTCCGTCTCCCGCGTGCCAATACCGGGTTAGCCCCGTGACAGGTCAGCTGCTATTCTTTCTGCATAAAGCCCAGCGATTGCGAAGCGACTTCTTGCACCGGGAAATGAGCGTACCTCGCCATGGTTCTACACTTCTTCCAGAGCATCACGCTCATCCTGGCGCTGTGCTGGCTGCAATCGGTCAACACGCGCTTCTGGCGCGGCCGTTCCGTTCCCGCCCAGGTCACGTCCGGACTGCTGTTCGGCGCGACCGCCATCGTCAACATGCTCGACCCGATCTGGCTGGCACCGGGAGTCTTTATCGATGCGCGGCTGGCGGTACTGGGCATGGCCTGCGTATTCGGCGGCCCGCTGGCCGGTTGCCTTGCCGTCTCCATGGCGGTCGCCTACCGGCTGGAGCTGGGCGGCGCCGGCGCCGTTCCCGGCGCGGCAGGCATGCTGATCACCGCCCTGCTCGGCTTTGCCTACCGCCATGCGCTGTCCCGGCGCTGGGTGCGGGGCGGTGCTCCGCAGATGCTGGGTTTCGGCTTCCTGATCCACCTGCTGGCGCTGTTCCTGCTGCTCGTCCTGTCCGGCCTGGCCCCGGTCAGCGTGCTGATCCTCAGCATGACCCTGACGCTGCCGGTCGTCACCCTGATGCTGGCCCTGCTGCTGCAGGACCTGCAGCAGCGCAGTCAGGCCAGCTCCGCGCTGGAGGAAAGCGAGGCCCGCATGCGGGCCATCACCCATGCGATTCCCGACCTGCTGCTGGTGCTGGACGAGGATGGCCGCTATCTGGATATCGTGTCACCGGTCCAGCACCGGCACCTGCTGTATGACGATGCGGCAAGGCTGCAGGGACGGCGCATGCACGACGTGCTGCCCACGGCCAAGGCCGACCGCCTGCTCGCCTTTGTCCGCCAGTCACTGCTCAGCAGAACGCCGGAAGCCATCGAATACACGCTGGACATCGGTGCGACCCATCGCACCTTCGAAGGCCGCGCCCAGGCACTGGACATCAATCTGGACGGCCGCAAGGCCGTGGTGATGGTGGCGCGCGACATTACCGCGCACAAGGCGGCCGAGGCCGAGATCATGCAACTGGCCTTTTTCGACCCGCTGACCGGCCTGCCGAACCGCCGCCGGCTGATCGACCGGCTGACCCAGATGCAGGCTCGCAGTGCCCAGGACGGGACCTTCTCCGCCCTGCTGTGCATCGACCTCGACGACTTCAAGAAAATCAATGACCTGCGCGGCAGCGCCGCCGGCGACCAGATGCTGCAGCAGGTCGCGTGCCGGCTGGAGAGCTTCACCCGCGAGACCCATAGCGTGGCACGCATGGGCGGGGACAAGTTTGCGGTCCTGCTCAGCGGGCTGTCGACCGTGCGCGAGCAGGCCCACAGCGCCGCCAGCCTGGTGGCCGGCCAGTTGCTGGAAGCCCTGCGCGCACCGTACCAGCTGGGCCCGAATGTGCAGTTCAGCAGCGGCAGCATCGGTATCGTGCTGTTCAATGAAACCTTTTCGGCCAATGAGCTGCTGCAGCAGGCCGATCTGGCCATGTATGCGGCCAAGGATGCCGGCAAGAACACCTGGTATTTCTTCGTGCCGGCCTTCCAGGAGGCCGTCAATTCCCGCCTGCGGCTGGAAGAGGAAATCCGCCAGGGCCTGCTGCGCGGCGAATTCCACGTTCATTACCAGCCGCAGTTCGACGAACGGGGCCACCTCGCCGGGGCCGAAGCGCTGGTACGCTGGCAGCATCCCGAGCACGGGCTGATGATTCCGGGTCACTTTATCGGGGCAGCCGAGCAGGCCGGGCTGCTGCAGCAACTGGACCACTGGGTCCTGGTCGAGGCCTGCCATCAACTGGCAGCCTGGAGTGGTCATCCGGTCATGGGCAGTGTGCCGGTGTCGGTCAACATCAGCGCCGTCCAGCTGCACCAGGGCGATTTTTCCACCCAGGTCATGGGCGTACTGGCCGAGACCGGCGCGCCGGCGAACCTGCTGATGCTGGAACTGACCGAATCGGTACTGGTGCGCGACATGGCGCTGGCCATCGCCCACATGGAGGCCCTCAGGGTCCACGGCGTGCGCTTTGCGCTCGATGATTTCGGCACCGGCTATTCATCGCTGTCCTATCTGCAGCAACTGCCGCTGGACGAGCTGAAAATCGACCAGTCCTTCGTCCGCAGCCTGCCTGCCGATACCGGCAGCCTGGTCATCATCCGCGCCATCACGGCGCTGGCGGAATCGTTCGGCTTCGACGTGATTGCCGAAGGCGTGGAGACGGACGCCCAGCACACATTGCTGGCCAGCAATGGCTGCCGGTACTTCCAGGGTTATCTGTTCGCCCAGCCGATGCCGGCGGAAGCCCTGACCACCCTTGCCACCACCCTGCCCCGGAACGAGAGACACGCTGCCGCTAGCGGCATTCGTCGGCGCTGACCGCGTTGTCCAGCGGCAGCAGTACCACCTGCTCACCCTCGGTCTGGATGCGCCTGACGGACAGTTCACAGGTGCCGTGGGCAAAGGACAGATCCATGGACGCTTCGTAGTCGGCGCCCGCTTCCGGCACGAAACTGCGTGCAATGTTCTTGCAGTAATAACCGCTGACATCACGGAACGAGGTCAGTACCGTCAGCGGCTCCCCTGCCGCCACGCTGTATTCCTTGAAATAGGCCTTGGACAGCACGCCGCTCCGGGCGGACAGGTTGCGGGTCGCAGGGCTGTCCGGCATGCCGATGCGGGTGTTCGAACTCGCCCCCAGCAATGACAGGAAGGCATCCCCCGCTCCGCCGGACACCACTTCCGCACCGCCGGAGCCAAACAGGCCGCTCTTGTAGCAGGCGCTGTTGCGGTAGAACTTCACGCTGATGCCATTCTGCCCGAACAGCCGGATTCGGGCGCTGGCAGCAGCATCCGGCACGGGGGACGTATCTGCCCGTGCCATCGCGGACAGCGCCAGCAGACCGGTGGCACACAGTGAGGCGGCCAGGGCGGCAGCGGAAATCGGGAGCCATGTCATGCGGATGCCTCATTCACTTTGATCCAGTCAATGGATTCATTATATCCCATATGGATTTTTCATCCGCGGGCACGTGATGCCGCAGCGCTTGCTGCAATATTTGTCCCTCATGCTGGCGGGACAGCCACCGTCATCCACCAGCAGGAAAGGCCCATGATGAACCAAGCGAACAGCCCGCACAGCATTCCGGCCAGCCAGGTGCGCCCCGGTCCGCACTGGGTTCGCACCGCACCGGACAAGGACTGGTTCATTCTCGATATCCAGGTCCCGGAGCGCTTGCTGTACGGCATGGCCCAGGCCGAATACGTACCGATCCGCAAGCCGGGTTGCGACACCTGACGGACGGTCGATTTTTTCCCGTTTTTTCAGTGGGCTGAATATTGATAATAAATTATCAGGCGTCTACTCTGGTCTGGCACCGCATGAACGGTCGAGAGGAGGACGCATGCCACTGGAAAGAGCCCTGAACGAATTCAAACGCGCCGAAAGTGCCTTCAGGCAGACCTGTGCCACGGAGGTCCTGACCAGGCAGCATGACGTACTGGCGCTGCAGGAAAGCTTCAGTGATGCCATCACCGAGCTGACCCGTGTGGTTGCCGAACAGCTGCGTGCGGAAATGGCGAAAAAGCAATGACAATGGCCGCCAGTCACTGGCGGCCATCAGGCTGTCCATGCCCCCGCCGCATGGACGGCAGCTATTCGAGTGGCGCCTCGCAGAAGCGGTCGAAAGCGGCGGCATCGGCGCCCAGCCCCTGCTTCCGCGCCAGCTCCCACGGACGCTCGCAACGATCTGTCCGCGCGCACCACGCATAACCGGCCGAGCCGATACAGCCATGTGAATCCCGATCCGAGCCCGGCATCGGCTTCTGCTGCTCGGCGGCCATCCCCACACACCCGCCCAGCAGCACGGACAGCAGCAGCGGCCATTTGCGCCAATCGTTCATGACACCCTCCATTCACGGTTCATCCCGGGTTGCCTGCACATAGAGCCACAGCAGGAACTGGCAAACGTTCAGCAGCACATAATAGATAGTGCCAACGTTGATGACGCCACGCAGCAACAACACCCACATCTCCCGCATGCTGCCGGGCGGCAGCCACTGGGCCAGCCGATAGCATGCAATGACGATGCTGACTTCCAGCACCATCCTTTTCGACACCACCCGCTCCTTGCCACTCATCACCACCGCCTCCCGCCTCCATCCGGACAGCGCGTTTCACGCGCGGACCGCTGCCACCAACGCCCGGATGCAAGGGTAACCGGCACGCCGGCCCAGGGCCAGAGGGGTGATTCAGCCCGCCGCACGTGATGTCGGATGAAAAATTATTCTCTTTCCATCAGCCCGGATCGGATGTCCGGTGCGAATGGTGCTGAACAGGAAGGCATTCCTGTCCATCTCTCCGCAGATTTTCACGCCAATGTCATAAATTTTGCAATTTAAAATCAATGATTTGAGGCATTCAGGTTTATTTCGCCATTCCAAAAGCATTTCGATGAAAAAAAATATTCAACGTAGGGTTTTGTCTGCCGCGTTCAGGCCGATAAACCAGTGAGCAGACGGCGAATCGGAACCGGGCCGTACCGGCCGACGGAGACCGGTGACAAGAAAACCGCCATTCGCCGGGTGACATGGAGGACGGGGGCCCACTCCCGCACTCGCAATCCTGATACGCATAGACTTGCAAGGTGACTGAATGAAAATCTCGACCAAACTGTACGGAATGACCCTGATCAGCCTGATCGGCCTGACGACCATGCTGGGGACGCTGTATGTGCAGATGCGCGAGCTGGAAGGACACGTTGTGGATGCGACGCAAAACGCCATGCCATCCATTATCGCGGCGGAAGAAGTCAAGACGCGCTACCTTGAGGCGCGCCGCCAGGGGGCCCTGCATACCGCCGCCCAGGATGCCGCGAGCAAGCAGGAAGCCAAAGCCGAGATCCAGAAAAACGTCGACCAGCTGCTGAAGGAACTGGACAGCTACAAGGCCACGCTGGCCACCAATGACGAAGACCGTGCCAATACCGATGCCACCATCGCCGCCGTGAAAAAGTGGCAGCAGCTGATGGACACCTTCCTCGCCCTGTCCGACAAGGGCACGGCCGAAGGCAGCGCGGCCGCTCTCGAATTCAGCAAGTCGACCGTTTCCCCGGTCGCCACCGAGGCCTACGCCGCCATCGACAAGATGGTGGAATTCAACAAGCAGCAGGGCACGCAGGCAGGCAGCGATGCGATTGCCGCGGGCCAGAGCGCAAAGCAGGCGCTGATGGCGCTTGGTGTCCTGCTGCTGGCATTGATCACCGGTGCCAGCTTGTGGGTGGCGCTGAGCGTCAAGCGTACCCTGAGCCAGCTCGACCGGAAAATTGCCGAGATCACCAGCGAACGCAATCTGACCCTGCGCGTCGACGACAGCGGCAAGGACGAGATTGCCCATATCGCCGCACGCTTCAACCAGTTGCTGCAGATGCTGCAGACCAGCTTCGTCGAGCTGACCCGGATCGGCCAGAGTGTCGGCGGGCATGCCTCGGAAGTCGCCAGTTCGTCGGTGCAGATGTCACAGGCGGTCGAACAGGTCAGCGAATCGACCTCCAGCATGTCGGCCGCGGTCGAACAGATGACGGTCAGCGTCAACCATGTGGCCGACCGCTCGGCCCAGGCCGACCAGAGCGCCCGTGAAGCCGGCGAAGAGGCGGCCATCGGCGCTGCCGTCATCAATGACACCATCGGCATGATCCGCAGCACCTCGGACAGCGTCAAACACGCGGCCACCCAGATCGAACAGCTGAAGGAAAAGACCACGTCGATCGGCACCGTGGTCGGCGTGATCAAGGACATCGCCGAACAGACCAACCTGCTGGCACTGAATGCGGCCATCGAAGCCGCCCGTGCCGGCGAAACCGGCCGTGGCTTCGCCGTGGTCGCCGACGAGGTGCGCAAGCTGGCCGAACGCACGGCGATCTCGACCCAGGAAATCACCGGCACCGTGTCGTCGATGCAGAGCGATGCGAATCAGACCGTGACCTCGATGCAGAATGTCGTGAGCCAGGTCGAAACCGGCATGGCTGCCGCCAACCAGGCGACCGAAGCCATCCAGCGCATTCTCGACCGCACCGGCGGCACGGTCGGTCAGATCGCCGAGATCTCGCACTCGATGCGCGAACAGTCGATGGCCAGCACCAATATCGCCCAGCAGATCGAGCGCGTGGCGCAGATGGCCGAAGAAAGCCATTCCAGCTCGCAGAACAACTCGGCCACCGCCGCCAACCTGAACGAACAGGCACAGCGGATGCTGACCACCATCGCCCAGTTCAGGGTCTAGCCAGCGCCATCCCGGCCGGCATGCCCGTCACGGCCCGGTCTCCCTTGCGGGAGGCCGGGCCGCTGTCATCAATGGCGAACCGCCCCGCCCAGAAAACCGGCGAACAGGTTCTCGGCCTGCACGCGCGTGATCTCGCGAATCGCTCCGGCTTTCAGCAGATGTCCGCAGTGGGTGCAGACAAAGCTGCCCGCCTTGTCCGCAGGCTTGAAGGTGCTGCCCTTGCACACCGGGCAGTCGATGGGAGTATTGGGCTGGGTAGCCATGGACATTCCTTTCAGAGAGGGATAGTCGTATGTCATCTACAGTCTATGCCATCCATGAAAATTTTTTCCCGCTTTTTGCCGCAATGCGAAATGTTTTTCCATGGCGATGCTGAAATGGTGCCGGCGCCGGACCCGACACGCGCCCGGCCCCTCATTTTGTGCTTCTGAACAGCCGTTCCCGCAGTGAAACCGGGCGGGCCTCAAGGTCGCATTCGTCGACGATAACCCTGGCCCCATAGCTGTCCTGCGCTGCGCACAGAACCGGGCAGGAAAACCCTTCGATCGCGATGGCGTTTTCCAGATAGACCAGTTCGGCACCCGACTCCACATGCACGACCCGCTCACCTTGTCTGAAGCGCCTCATTCCCGCACCTGATTCCTTGCTGATGACACAGCCCTATGGCACTTACAATTGATAGTCAATTTACATAAGCAGTACAATATTCTATTCCGTTGTCATGACCGGATCGGGGTGGCCTGGCGTCCGTTCCACGTCCGGCGGAGAGGCAGGCCGCCATGGGTCCACATGGGTCATCACGTTCAATACCGGATGGCGTTGCAGCACGCGCTGCCTGGCAAGCACGGCAATGTCGTGCCCTTCGGCCACGCTCTTGCCGGCATCGACTTCGATGTGGACGTCCACGACAATCATGTCGCCCATCTTCCGGGTACGGACATCATGGATATCGTGCACACCGGGCGTTCCGGTCAGCGTCTGCCGGATGGCCTGCAATTCCTGCTCGTCCACCGCATGGTCCATGAGGTCGTGCAGCGCGCTCCAGCCGAACGTCCATCCCATCCTGGCGACCATCAGCCCGACGATCAGGGCGGCAATCGGGTCCAGAATCGGGTAACCGGCCAGATTGCCGATAATGCCGATGCCAACCACCAGTGAAGACGCCGCATCGGAGCGGGCATGCCAGGCGTTGGCCACCAGCATGCTGGACTTCACTTTCCTCGCAGCCGCCAGCATGTAGCGGAACAGCAGCTCCTTCGCCAGCAACGCCCCTCCGGCGGCATACAGTGCAATGATGTGCACCTGGGCCACGGTTTCCGGCGCCTCCAGCTTGCGCACGGCCGACCACAGCATGCCCACGCCCACCGCCAGCAGCAGCAGGCCAAGGACCAGGGAGGCCGCAGTCTCGAAGCGCTGATGACCATAGGGATGCCCTTCGTCCGCCTCCTTCTTGCTGTGGTGACTGGCAAACAGCACCACGAAGTCGGCAACCAGGTCCGACAGCGAGTGAATCCCGTCGGCAATCAGCCCCTGCGACCTGGCCAGGATGCCCACGCCGACTTGCGCGAGCGTCAGGCACAGATTGACGACGACGCTGACCCAGGTGCTCCTGGATGCCACGCGGGCCCGTTCGATCAGCAGCCCGGGGGAAACTTCGGTGTCATCGCGGATATTTTCAAAATGCATGGTCTGTATTCTGTTTGATATTCAGTTAAAAATGGCATGGGGCATTTCCAAGTCTATCCAGCCAATACTGAAAGCAGAATGAATGGTTTATTCGATCCATTCACGGTAATTGATAATGAAATTCGATTTGCAGCGCTATGTCATGGAAAATTCGTCAGGTGATAATCATTCACGGCCATAAACACACTCATTCTCACCTTTGATCCGCGATTCCCGTTTGCCCGATGCTGAACCCGGAGCGCAATATTGACGGCGAGATCATGCAGAAAGGCGGTTTGGCATGCCGATGACCGTAGCCCGGCTTCACCAGATACTTGGAGACCTGATCGCCGCGGGCCACGGCCAGCGGCCGGTATGCATCAACAAAGCCACGTTCCGCCCCCCGGGCGGGCAGGAAGGCTCCGTCATTCTCGATGTCGGCAGCGCAAGCGGCCCGGAGTGGGTGCCGACCAGAGACGATAGTGACTGCAATCCGTGGCGGCAGGACAGCAATGAAGCCGGCCGCCGTGTCGTGGTGCTGAGGGGGCTGCATGAATAAGCGGCGGACCGTGCACAAACAAAACGGGAAGGCCTCGAACTGCACAGCTCGCAGTCGAGGCCTTCCCGGTCCCCACGGATGCGTTTTCAACGCGGGGGCACTCCCAATATAGCAGGGTTCCGGCCTGATTCAAGAAATGTCAGCCCTGCTGCCGGAGAATGTCGCGCGAATGTTTTCTCCGGGATGGATGCCCGGTTTTATCCGGTCCCGGATGGCCCGCGCAGCAAGACGCGACAACCGTCGGCAAACAGCCTGACGATGCCCCGCGGCTCAGAGCGGGCCGACAGCGACGGGAGCACGCAAGTCGACGAGCCGCTGCGCTCCGACGCAGCCCGGGCACGCCCGACCGGTGCGGAGCGGTCAGCCGCCACGCCGACTTGACGGGGCCGTCGACAAATGGATAGTGGAGACTGCATCGGCATATAACGCAATGGTATGCTGGCGGTGATCTTCCACCGGCATCCGGCCCGGTTCGCGGCAGAACGGGCAGCCCACAGGACGGGCGGCATGCCGGCGCAACACTAGACAGAATAAGGCTTTGGTACTGCATATGCTTCTGATGATCGACAACTACGACAGCTTTACCTTCAACCTCGTCCAGTACTTTGGCGAGCTGGGGCAAGAGGTCGAGGTGCATCGCAACGACGAGATCTCGCTGGACGAGATCGCGGCGAAAAAACCACAGTTCCTGGTCGTGTCGCCAGGTCCCTGCTCTCCGTCCGAAGCCGGCATTTCCGTGGCGGCAATCCAGCGCTTTGCCGGAGAGATCCCGATCATGGGCGTCTGCCTCGGTCACCAGAGCATCGGCCAGGCGTATGGCGGTCGCGTGGTCCACGCGCAGACGCTGATGCACGGCAAGACCTCGCCGGTGCATCACCACGACGTCGGCATGTTCCGGGGCCTGCCGAATCCGGTGACCTGCACCCGCTACCACAGCCTGGTCATCGAACGCGACACCCTGCCCGACTGCCTCGAAATCACGGCCTGGACCGATGACGGCGAAATCATGGGCGTACGGCACAAGACGCTGCCGATCGAAGGCGTGCAGTTCCATCCGGAATCGATCCTGACCGAGCACGGCCATGCGATGCTGCGCAACTTCCTTGAGACCTTCGGCTGATGCGCGCCCTCCTGTCCGCCCTGGTGCTGGTACTCGGCGCACCACCGGCCCTGGCCTCCGCCTGCCCGTCCGGCGAGCTGCATGACCCGGTTAGCGGGCATTGCGTCAGGCTGCAGCTGGACCCTGCCCCCGCTGCCGTGGCGGCGCCGGACACGGCCTCGCCACTGAGCCGCAGCCTGGATGCGCTGTCGGCCCCGCACACGGCCGCCGATGCACCGGCCGACTGCAACCCGCATACGCCGCAGGGCCGGGCTGCCTGCGCCGGCCAGCCGGGCTACAGCCCGCTGATACGCAGCGCCCCGCCCGGTGATGACAATCGCCCGGCCATTGCCAACTGCCTGAACGACCTTGAAAAAGCCAGCGGCCGCCCCGACGCCAATGCGTTGCGGCTGGCGTGCGGTCACTGAACCCTGGATTCCCGATGATTACCCACCAGCAAGCGCTGAACCGTCTGATCGACGGCAATGAACTGTTCTTTGATGAAATGGTCGACCTGACCCGCCAGATCATGCGTGGCGAACTGACGCCGCCGCAGATCGCCGCCATTCTGGTCGGGCTGCGGGTCAAGGTCGAAAGCGTGTCCGAGATTGCCGCAGCGGCCACGGTCATGCGCGAATTCGCGCTCAAGGTGCCGGTCACCGATCGCGAACACCTGATCGACATTGTCGGTACCGGTGGCGACGGTGCCCACACGTTCAATATCTCCACCACCTCGACCTTCGTCGCCGCCGCCGCCGGTGCACGCGTGGCCAAGCATGGTGGCCGTTCGGTGTCGTCCAGCTCCGGCAGTGCCGACGTGATCGAGGCGCTTGGCGTCAACCTGCAGCTGCCGGCGGAAATGGTCGGCCGCTGCATCGACGAAATCGGCATCGGTTTCATGTTTGCGCCGAACCACCACACGGCGATGAAATATGTCGCGCCGATCCGCCGCGAACTCGGTGTTCGCACCATTTTCAACATCCTCGGCCCGCTGACCAACCCGGCCGGCGCACAGAACCAGCTGATGGGCGTGTTCCACCCGGATCTGGTCGGTATCCAGGCCCGGGTGCTGGCCCAGCTTGGCGCCGAGCATGCACTGGTGGTCTACGGCCAGGACCGGCTGGACGAGATCAGCCTGGTGGCGCCGACGCAGATCGCCGAGCTCAAAAACGGCTGGATCCGCGAATACGTGTTCGATCCGCGTGAACACGGTTTCCAGCTGTGCGAAGCGGAAGCGCTGCGCGCCGACAGTGCCGCCGCCTCGAAGGAAATCCTGCTGCGCGTCCTGGACAACGAAGCCGGTCCGGCGCGCGATATTGTCTGCCTGAATGCCGGTGCGGCCATCTACACCGCCGGCGTTGCCGACTCGTTCGATACCGGCATCGAACTGGCGCGCGAAGCACTGGCCAGCGGCGCAGCCCGGGAAAAACTTGACCAACTCGTCCGGCGCAGCCATGAATTAGCGGCATAATGGGCGGCTGTTAACGCACTTCCTGGACTCCCATGCCTCGTAAAATCCACAAGGAAATCTTCAAGGCCTACGACATCCGCGGCATTGTCGGCAAATCACTGACAGTGGAAATGGCAGAACAGATCGGGCAGGCAATTGGCTCGGAAGCTCGCGCCCGTGATGTCGCCGCCGTCTGTGTCGGCCGCGATGGTCGCCTGTCCGGCCCCGAGCTGTCCGATGCGCTGGCCCGCGGCCTGCGTGCGGCGGGCGTCGACGTCATCGACGTCGGCCGCGTGGCCACGCCGATGCTGTACTTTGCCGCGCACGAGCTCGGCACGCTGTCCGGCGTCATGGTGACCGGCAGCCACAATCCCCCCGAATACAATGGCTTCAAGATGATGCTGGCCGGTGACACGCTGGCCGGCGATGACATCCAGAAGCTGCTGAAGCGCATCGAGAGCGGCGACGTCGAAACGGGTGAAGGCAGCTACCGCACCCACGACATCGTCGAGGCCTATCTCGACCGCATTACCGGCGACATCAAGCTGTCGCGGCCGATGAATATCGTGGTTGACTGCGGCAATGGTGTCGCCGGCGCGTTCGCGCCGACGCTGTATCGCCGCCTGGACTGCCGCGTTCGCGAACTGTTCTGCGACGTCGACGGCACCTTCCCGAACCACCATCCCGACCCGGCCAAACCCGAGAACCTGCAGGACGTGATCCATGCCCTGGCCTCGACCGATGCCGAACTTGGCCTGGCCTTCGACGGCGACGGCGACCGGCTGGGCGTGGTCACCAAGGACGGCAACATCATTTACCCGGACCGCCAGTTGATGCTGTTCGCCGGCGACGTGCTGTCGCGCAATCCCGGCGCCCAGGTCATCTATGACGTCAAGTCGACCCGCAAGCTTGCGCCATGGATCCGCGAGATGCACGGCAAGCCGCTGATGAGCCGCACCGGCCACAGCTTCATCAAGAGCAAGATGAAGGAAACCGGCGCGCTGCTGGCCGGCGAGATGAGCGGTCACGTGTTCTTCAAGGAACGCTGGTACGGCTTCGACGACGGCCTGTATGCCGGCGCCCGGCTGCTGGAGATCCTGTCCGAGGTCGACGATCCCAGCGCGGTGCTGAACAACCTGCCGAACAGCATCAGCACGCCCGAACTGAACATGAAGATGCGCGAGGGCGAGCACTACGCGCTGATCGAGCAACTGCAGAAAACCGCAACCTTTACCGGTGCCGACGAGGTCATCACCATCGACGGGCTGCGGGTCGAATACCCGGACGGCTTCGGGCTGGCGCGCGCCTCGAACACCACGCCGGTGATCGTGCTGCGCTTCGAGGCCGACACCGTTGAAGGGCTGGAACGCATCAAGGCGGACTTCCGCCGCGTGCTGAGCCAGGCCACCGACGTCGAGCTGCCGTTCTGACCCGACTCAGCACTGGCGGCGCAATTTGGGACAGCTCTGATTCCTGACGCCATGGCGTCATGACACGCTGGACGGAATAACTTCTTCCTTCCGTCCGGTGCTGCCATGACGCTGTCTGCTTCCTCTCCGTTTCCTGCCTCTTTCCGCTTTTTTCGCCGGCTCCCCGGATGCTGGCTGCCTGTCGTGCTCGCCGCACTGAGCGGCGCCACGGCCGCAACCACGCTGTCCCCGGTCGTGGTCAGCGTTACCCGCGATGCGCGCAGTGCGGACCGCAGCACGATACCGATCAGCGTGCTGACCCGAGCCGATATCGAACAGGCACCAGCCGGGCAGATCCAGTCACTGCTGGCGACCCTGCCCGGCATCAGCCATTCGCGGGCAGGCGGGCTGGGTGGCCAGCTGGTCATGCGCGGCATGAACTCCAACGATCCGCGCATGGTTCTGGTGCTGGATGGCGACCGCTTCCGTGGCCGCAACACGCTGGAATACAACCTGCTCGACCCGTCCGGCATCGAGCGCATCGAGGTCATTCGCGGGCCGGCATCGGCACTGTACGGCGCCGATGCCATGAACGGCGTGGTCAATGTCATCACCCGTCGCGCCCGGGGCGATGCCTCACGGGATGGCTTCACGCTGATACCACGACTGGCATCGCTCGCCTATGCCTCGGCGGAGAACCTCCGGGCCGGCCGCGCCGAGCTGGAAGGCGTAGGCAACGGCATCGACCTGCTGCTCGGGCTCGGCATCCGCCATGCCGGCGACTTCCGCAGCCCGGCCGGTCCCATCGCAAACAGCGACTTCCGCACGGCCGAGTTCACTGCCCGCGCCGGTTATGCACCGGACGCGCAGCAGCGCTGGGAACTGAGCGCCAGGCTGGCCCGGGTCGAAGCCGGCCGCCCCGGCGGCATTGGCGGCGCCCCGGGCCTGCCGTGGAGCGAGGTACGCGAATCCCCGATCCGCGAAAACCATTTCCGGATCGGCTACCAGCACCATCAGGCCGTGCCATGGGCCGACCGGATCGAGCTGTCGCTGTATCGCCGCTCGCTGGACACCGCCCGGACCGGCACCACGCGCCGTGCCGGCAACGACCGCTATGCCCGCAACCACAGCTTTGTCATCGGCCCGGTGGTATGGGGCGGCAAGCTGCTGGTCGGCACGCCGTGGACGCAAGGCCGCAGCCACTGGGGAATGGATTTCTACCACGAGGCGCGCGAGGGCAGCGAACTCGCAAGCTGGCGCGGGCATGGCCATGCACCGCCGACCTCATCGACACCGCGCACCCGGATCAGCCGTGCCGCCTCCCAGCTCAATGCCGGCCTGTTCTTCCACCATGACCAGCCGCTGTTCTCCGCGCACCAACTGTCACTGGGGGCCCGCTACGACTGGATCCGCACCCGGACCGGATCCACGCCGGCGCCGGATGAGGATGCGCGCACGCGTGCGGCCTTTGCCGGTCGAACGGCGGCCAGCGACCGGGCGCTGACCGCCAGCGGCGGGCTGATCCTGCAACCGCTATCCAGCCTGCAGCTGGTCGGCAATCTGGCCACGGCTTTTCGCGCCCCCGCCACGTTCGAGAAATTCGGTGCCAGCCGGGTCGGCACCCGCATCACCGAACCGAACCCGGCGCTGGCGCCGGAGCGCAGCATCACGGCCGAGGCCGGGCTGCGCCTGCGGTGGCCGACGCTGCAGGGAAATCTGACCGCCTTCGACAGCCGCTATCGGCAGCTGATTGCGCTGGCCGACAGCGGCCCGCAGGTCTGGCAGCGGCAGAACATCGCCCGGGCCGGCATGCGCGGCCTGGAGCTCGACGGCATCTGGCAGATCCAGACGCCACTGTCTCTGCGGTTCAATGCCTCTCGTGCCCGCGGTGCCCGGCATGATACCGGCCAGCCGCTGCCGCATGTACCGCCATTGAACGGCCTGCTGTCACTGCGCCACCAGTCCGCCGGCTACTCGCTGGAAGCGCGCCTGAAGTGGTCACTGGCGAAGCGCCGCATCGATCCGGCACGGGAAACGCGCAGCGCAGGCTACGGCATCGTGTCGCTGTATGGCGGGCTGGAACTCGCCCGGGTCCATCCGGCACTGAAGCCGTTCCGGCTGGTGCTCGGTATCGAGAACCTTGCCGACAAACGCTACGCTCACCCGGCCACCGTCGCCGATCTGCGCTACCCGGCCAGTCCATCCAATCCGCTGCTGGAGCCCGGGCGCTCGCTGGTACTCAATCTGGTGGGCACGCCATGAACCTGCGCCACGGACTGATCGCCCTGCTGTCGGGCTGCGCGCCACTGCTGGCCGCCACGCCGCAGCGCATTGTCACCATTCCGATCCCGGCCGCCAGCATGATCACGGCCCTCGATGCCGGACCGCAGCGGCTGGTCGGTATCCACCCGGGGGCATTGCCGGGCATTCGCGACCGTTTTCTCGGCCAGCGTTTCCCCGCGCTGCTGACCCTGCGCACCGACATCGTGGCCGGCGGTCGTTTCACGCCGAACATCGAAACCCTGCTGACCCTGCGCCCCGACCTGGTCCTGCAATGGACCCATCTGCCGACCGCCTCCCTGCATACGCTGGAGCGCGCCGGCCTGCGCACGCTGGGCATGCGCTACGGCAGCCAGGCGGATCTGGAAGCGGCGCTGACCGCCATCGGTGCAGCGACCGGCACCGAGGCCCGTACCGGGGCCCTGCTACGCCATCAGCGCAACACCCGGCGGGCACTGGCTGGCCCGTCCGGCCCGCGCCCGCGCGTCGTCTATCTGCGCAGTCTCGCGCACGGGCTGAAGGCCGGTGGCAACGGCTCGTACATGACCCACGTCATCGAGCTGGCCGGGGGCGTCAATCTCGCCACGGCCGTCAATGGTTCGATGGCCGATGTCACGTTTGAACAACTGCTGGGCTGGGCGCCGGACATCCTGCTGCTTGGCGGTTTCGATGACAACGTACCGGCACGGCTGTATGCCGATCCGAAGTGGCGGGCAGTCAAGGCAGTGCGCGAGCGGCGGGTGTACAAGATGCCGCTCGGCGGTATCTGGTGGGAAGTGCCGAGCCACGAGTCCGCACTCGGCTGGATCTGGCTGCACGCACTGCTCAATCACTCGCCAGCCAGTGCCGCACGGCTGCTGGCCGACATGCGCAGCCAGTATCGGCTGCTGTACCGGCACACGCTGACCCGTGACGAGATCGACCGCATTCTGCACCGCAATGCCAATGCCGGCTCCGCCGGCTACACCCTGTTCGGGGAGGCCGCCAATGTCGGGCAATGAATGCCTGCCCGGCCGCTGGCTGTGGCCGGGGCTGGTGCTGGCACTGCTAGGCACGCTCGGCGTGTCACTCGGCATCGGTCGCTTCCCGGTACCGTGGTCACAGGCCGCCGCCGCCCTGTTCGGTCTCGACCCCGGCTTCGGCATTCACTGGCATGACACCCAGCAGATCGTCGTCCGTACCGTGCGCCTGCCGCGCGTGCTGTCCGCCGCCTGCGCCGGGGGCGGGCTGGCACTGGCCGGTGCGGCGCTGCAGGGGATATTCCGTAACCCGCTGGTCGGTCCGCACGTGATTGGCCTGTCATCCGGCGCCAGCCTTGGCGGCGCGCTGGCCATCCTGTGTGGCTGGTCGACCCTGCTGATGATCGTCGCCTCCGGTCTGAGTGCAGCGCTGGCGCTGGCCGTGGTCCTGCTGCTGGCCCGGGTCCGCGGTCAGACGCCGGTACTGATGCTGGTTCTGGCCGGCATCGTCACCGGTGCGCTGTTTGCCGCGCTGACCAGCATGACCGTCTTCCTGGCCGATCCCGACCGCAGCCTGCCCGGCATCGTGTTCTGGCTGATGGGCAGTTATGCGAGCAGCGACTGGACCACGCTGGCGGTGCTGGCCACCTGCCTGCTGGTCTGCGCACTCCTGCTGCTGCCGCTGGGCTGGCGCATCAACATCCTGTCGCTCGGCGATGACGACGCCCGTCTGCACGGCATGCCGGTCGAGTCGCTGCGGCTGCTGATTCTTGCCGCCTGCTGCGTGATGATCGCCGGTCAGGTGTCGGTCAGCGGCATCGTCGGCTGGATCGGACTGGTCGTCCCTCATCTGGCACGCATGATGGTCGGTGCCGACCATCGACGCCTGCTGCCGGCCGCCCTGCTGCTCGGCGCCACCTTCAGCGTGCTGGCCGACGACATCGCCCGCACCCTGACCGCGGCCGAGATTCCGCTCGGCATCGTCACCGCCCTGCTCGGTGCACCGGTTTTTGCCCTGATTCTGCGTCGTCGCGCCCGGCGCGGCTGGAGCGAGGACTGACATGCCGACCGGACTGATCGAAAACGACGTCGTTGCGCTGCGCCATGCCGGCATCCGTCTGCCGGACGGCACCTGGCTGTTTCGCGACCTGAACCTGCGCATCGCACCGGGACAGCGACTGTGCCTGCTCGGCGGCAATGGCCGGGGCAAAACCACACTGCTGCGCGCCATCGCCGGCCTGACGCCGCTGGACGAAGGCAGCGTGTGCGTGACCCCGGCGCTGGCTTACCTGCCGCAGCGCTTCCATTGCCTGTTCGACTATGGGGTCGTCGACATGGTGCTGATGGGACGCTGCCGTCATCTCGGTCTGTGGCGTCAGCCTGGCGCAACGGATCATGCACGGGCACTGGACGCGCTGCAGACCGTCGGCATGCAACGACTGGCTGCCCGCAGCTTCCGCACCCTGTCCGGTGGAGAGCGACAGCTGGTGCTGCTGGCCCGGGCGCTGGTCTCCGAACCCCGCTGCATCGTGCTTGATGAGCCGGCATCGGCGCTCGACCTCGCCAACCAGTCGCTGCTGCTGGCGCTGCTGGCCCGGCTCGCGCACCAGCAAGGCATCAGCACGCTGTTCAGTTCCCATCATCCGCAGCACGCGCTGGACAGTGACTGCCAGGTACTGGTGATGCGGGCGGATGATCTTCCCCTGCACGGCGATGCCCGAACGGTCCTGACCGAACCGGTGCTGTCCGCGCTGTACGGCCTGCCGGTGCGGCGGATCGACATCCACGACCCGCCGCATCACCATACCGGCATCGTGCCGCTGTTTCCGTCCGCTACCCTCCAGCAGGAACCCTGCCCTTGACCCGCTCCATTGCCGTCATCACCACCGGCGACCCGCCCCCACCGGCACTGTTCGCCCGCCCCGAGCTCGCTGCCCGGCTGACCGCCATCGACATCTATGCACTGAAACGGCAGTCGCTAGCCTCATTCAGCGCGCTGTTTATTGCCGCCGGCAGCGACCAGCGCGAACTGCTGGAGCAGAAACCGGCGCTGACCCGCTATCTGCATGCCGGTGGCGTGCTGGTCTGCAACGGCCATGTCGTCGATCCCTATGTCGACGGACTGACGCCGTTCCGGCCGCTGCCGGCCTTTGACGTCGAGCAGTTGACCGTCCACCGGCTGCGATCGCATCCGGTCCATGATGGCATCGACATGCGCGACCTGACCTTCCGCCATGGCGTGGCCGGTTTCTACGGTCGTGGCTGCAATCCGCCGCCAGATGGCGCCGTGCCGGTCACCGGCCTCGGACCGGCGCGGCTGCCGGTCGACTGGGAATGGTCGCCCCCGGGAGGCGGCAGGCTGTTCATGCATGCCGGCAACGACCTGTGGGGCTGCGGCGACAGCGGCGCCCGCTGCCTGCCGGTGCAACTGGTCGCATGGGCACTGTCCGTGTCCGCCATCGGCAGGCCGGCATGAGCACACCCCGCCTCGCCGCCCTCGACAATGGCAGTCATTTCCACCGCCGCGCGCTGTACCACCCGCGTTTCCGGCGCTATTTCGACCGGCTGATCGAACTGCGCCAGCTGGCGGACACCGATCTGGACGACATCGACGTGCTGGTCGTCACCGATCGCTGCCACCCGGGGCTGCTGTGCGCGGCACAGCCCCGGCTGCACGCGCTGCTCGCCGCCGGCAAAACTGTGGTCGCCATGGCCGGCACCCGGCCCGAACTGTGGTTGCCCGCTGTCGTCTGGCGGGACGAACCGGTCAATTTCTGGTGGTGGAAAACCCCGGGAGCCACGCTGGGGCTGTATACGCCGACACCCCGCCACACGCTGTTCGACCATATCGGCCTGGATGACGCCAGCTGGCATTTTCACGGCGTGCTGAGCCCGCCGCCCGGCGTCAGCGCACTGATCGGCTTTCACCACCGCGACGGCTGCCTGCTGTACGAGGACTGCCACAGCACGCCCGGGCGACTGATCGTCTGCACACTGGACCCGTTCTACCATTTCGGCTCCTGGTTCATGCCGGTTACCGGGCGTTTTCTGGATGGTTTCCTGCGCTACCTGCGCACTCTCCGGCCTTGCCAAGGCGATTGAAAATGGCTATATTCTGCCTCCTCGCGCAACGCGTCGCGGGTGTAGCTCAATGGTAGAGCAGAAGCTTCCCAAGCTTACGACGAGGGTTCGATTCCCTTCACCCGCTCCACAGTCACTGTCCACCGGCTTCCAGCGGTACCAGGCAATGGCGTTTCCGCTACGCGCGGGAGCAAATCTTCCGCGTGCTCAAAAAAGACGTATGTCTTGTCCGTCACAGAGAAACTGCGATCCTGGCTTCGGCTGCTCGGCCATTGCATTCATTTATGACAAAGTTGTAAGATGACCGCTTGTAGCTACGAGTGGCACTGACCGTTCACCCGTGTAGCAGATATTCGTTAGCATCTTCATGCAAACGTGCTCTCCGGCTGCTTTTGATACCTCTTTTGCCGCTATACCCTTTAAGTCAACATCATCGAGTTACCTCAGCCGTGCCGATTTTTGTTGATATGGCAGTTCGAAATGAGGGTGACAGGGGCCGAAGTTTCAGCGCAGAATGACTCTCTAAAAAATTAGCCATGACCACCGTATTCCCGCTCAACCGCAACCACTTGGCCTTCATCGCCAGTACCGTCTTGCTTTCGACGGTCATGGTTATCTGGGTAGATCTCTTCACCTTCTCCAAAGTGTTCCACATACCAGAATGGGCAAAGGCCCTTTCTGCCCCAGAAAAAATCCCAGCCTATTTGGCATTCGCCTGCCTTGTTCCGGCGGCATTCTTGACGGATAACATTTCCAGAGCCTGCCAGGTTGTCGCGAAGACGGTTCTGCTTTCACCGCTTCCTGCCATCTCGGTATACGCTTTCAACCTGAAAAGCCAGGATTTTTCTCTCTTGTTCAACACTATATTCAGCTACGTCTGGATAGTTTTATTTCACTGCTTCATACCGGCCACCATTCTGCTTGTTGCACGTTTTGCAATCCAGCGCCTACTGAATAATATCCGTGAGCAACCCTGATCTCAACTGAAAAAACCCCTCCTTTCGACCCTGCTGTTGTGCCCCCAATTTTGGCGATCGCCTGAAGATCATGATCTTGGGTATAAAAAAATGGTCTCGCAGTAAAAAGAAAATCAAAGCAAGGCGTATTTATTCTTGAAGGAAATTGAAGCCATGACCAAACTTTATTGTGCCTGGGGGTATGGAACCAAGCCGGAAATTAACAGAACGCTGCTCTCCTCCCCTTTTGTAGATCATTGACGCGATATCGCGTCCCCACTGAGTCTGCACCAGATGCCGGGCACTCACCGCAGCGCCATCAGCATCGCCACGCCAGACAGCATCAGAACGACCAGCACCATTTTTCTGAACATCACCTGACTCAGCCGGGAATACAGCCGGATGCCGAGCAGAACGGGAAACAGCAGGGCAAGGAACACCACCGGCAGCAAGGGCAGCATCTCCTTGCTTACCAGCCCGGTTGCCAGATAGGCCAGCATGGTGACGGACAGGGTCACGAGATTGAAGCTCTGGATGATTGCCCGCTGGTGTTCCTTTTCCAGTCCCCGGAGGGTGCTCCACAATGTCGGAATCACGCCGGTCAATCCGCCGATCCCCCCCATGAATCCGCCCACCGCCCCCGCCAGTCCATCAGCGATGCGGCCGCCGGCAGTGATCGCAGGCAGGCGTGACGAGACAAGCATCAGCGGGCACCAGATCACGAGGACCAGACCAAGCCCGAGCTTGAATGCGTCCGGATTCAGACAGGGCAAGACGAATACGCCGACCGGGATGCCAATGAGTCCTCCGGCCAGGTAGGGGCCGATGGCATCGACCCGGAACCGGCGTCCGGTGCTCACGGCCGCCACCACCTGACCGGACAGCGAGCCGAAGACGGCCATGACCGATGCCAGTTTCGGGTCCAGCCCCCATGCCCAGAATGACATGGCGACCATGGAGAACGCGAAGCCGGAAAGCCCCTGGACCAAGCCGGCGACGGCGGCGCCGACCACCAGCAGAAGGAGATCTGCCGGCATTACCGGCGCACGGGAGAAATCCGGTCCTGCATCGCGTCCAGCGGCTGGATCTGCCGTCCCTGTTCATCAAAGTTCCCGGGGGCAAGCCAGCGCTCAAGGGCTGCGCGGCGGGCAGGCCATTCACTGTCAATCAGGGAATGCCACGCCGTGTCGCGGCTGCGCCCCTTGTAGACGATGGCCTGGCGGAAAATTCCTTCAAAGGTAAAGCCGAGGCGCGCAGCACTGCGGCGGGAACGCGCATTGAGGCTGTCGCACTTCCATTCGTAGCGGCGGTAGCCGAGTTCGTCGAAGACATGCTTCATCAGCAGGTAGTGCGCTTCGGTCGCCGCCACCGTGCGTTGCAGCAACGGTGAAAAAGCCACGTGTCCGACCTCGACCACACCATTTCCCGGGTCGATGCGCATCAGCGCCAGGCTGCCGACGGCGCGCCCGCTCGTCCGGTCGATCACCGCGTAGTGGCACGGATCCTGGCTGGCGGACGCCTGGTCGATATAGGCCTGGTAACACGCCCGGTCCGGAAACGGCCCGCTGCTCATATAGGTCCAGTCGCGGTCATCCGGCGCAAGGTGGTAGGCAGCGTAAAGATCGTCCGCATGCAGCGAAGCATCGAGGGGCTCCAGACGGCAGTGATCTCCCTCCATTGGCCCACGGCCAGGCCATGGACGTGCGCTCCATCCGGGCATGGCCGGGCCGATTTCCTGCGAATAGGCATTGTGCATCGTCAGTTCCAGTGGTGTGTGTTTGCAAAGCCGGACAGGCTGGCTGGTCGGGTTTTACAATAGCGGCCTCGTGGCACCAGAAAAAGTGCCACAAAATGGATATTTATTGGTGCCACAAAAAAAACAGGCTGCCATGACGCCAGAAGAACCGAAGTCCGCAACGCAGCGCCTGCTGGAAGAACCACTGCTCAGGGAGCGGTGCTTCGGCTCCATGCAGCATCAGCTGTATCTTCGTCTCAAGGCAGCCATCCTTGATGGTCGGTTGCTGCCGGGCAGTCGGCTGCCGGGGGCGCGGGCATTGGCCGAGTCGCTGTCGGTCTCGCGCAATACGGTAACCGCCGCTTACGACGGGCTGGCCGCAGAGGGCTATGTGCAGCCGGATCGACGGGGTACCCGGGTGGCCAATCTGTCACCGGCCCCTGCGGCTTCGCTGCAGGGAGGCTGGCCGCTGCCATCCGGCGGTCCCGTCGCCGTGCCCGGGCCATTCTCGGTCACCAGACCCAGGGCCGGCAGTGCATTCAGGCCTGGCGATCCGGCCTTGTCCCACTTCCCGCTGGCAGCCTGGCGCCGTGCCGTCGACCACGCCATGCGCGATGCCGGCCCATCCGCACTGGGCTACGGTCCTCCGGGCGGGGAACCGGCCCTGCGCATGGCCATCGCTCACCATCTGTCGGTCTCGCGCGGGGTGCGCTGCCGGCCGGAGCAGGTCTTTGTCACCGGCGGAACGCAACAGGCGCTGGCCCTGTGCGTGCGCCTGTTGTCCACGCCGGGTGACACCGCCTGGGTGGAAGATCCCGGATACCGGGGCGCCCGGGCAGCCATGCGGGCCGGGGGACTCAGGATCAGGCCCATCCGGACCGATGCAGAAGGCATGGCAGTGAGTCGTGACGACTATGCGTCCCCTGCCCCGCGCCTGATCTATGCCACGCCTTCGCATCAATACCCGACCGGCGCGGTGCTGACAGTGGCAAGTCGCCTCGAACTGATTGAATACGCACGCAGCAACAAGACATGGATCATCGAGGACGATTATGACAGCGAGTTCCGCCATGCCGGCGCCCCGGTCGGTGCCATGCAGGGGCTGGTGGATGACGCCCCCGTACTTTATATCGGTACTTTCAGCAAAACCCTGTTTCCGTCACTGGGCATGGGGTTTCTGGTGCTTCCGGCCCGGCTGATGATAACGGACGTGCCTGCCCTGCTTGAAGAATTGCTGCGCGGCAGTCAACGGCACCAGCAACTGGCATTGGCCGACTTTATGGAAACGGGGCAATTCAGTCGCCACCTCCGGCGCATGAGAAGACTGTACCGCGACCGACAGCAGGCATTGCGTGAAGCCCTGTCCCGGGAAATGACCGTTCCCTGCGAGGTGGCCGGCGGGCACGGCGGGATGCATTTGCTCGTCCGGCTGCCCGGGTGCTACCCGGATCAGCAAATCGTTGAAGCGGCCTGGCGTTATCACATCGCCCCCGCTGCACTTTCAGCCAATACCCTCCATCCCCGGCCAGGAGACAATGGCCTGATACTGGGCTACGGGAACACGCCCGAGGACAGGTTCGTGCCCCTGATCCAGCGTCTGTCGATGCTGGCGGCAGGCCTGCAAACCGGCCTGCCGGCCGGGACACCCTCTGCCATTCATGAAGATTTTTCATAAGTGAATGCCGGTTTTACCGCCTGGTCGAACAATAACCGGAGCACTACCTTATCGGCACCGGCATGACCGGCTGCGTCACGGTGCTCAGACCGAGAAGCGCGAGACCGACTGGTGCAGTTCATCCGACAGCTGCTCCAGTTGCGCAGCGGCATCGCGGGTGAATTTCACCGCCGACTGGGTTTCCTCGACCACGCCGACCACCCGCTCGACGTCCCCGGCCAGGTTCGCACCGGCCTGGCTCTGTTCGGACATGGCATAGGCCACGTTGCGGAAGCGCTCCAGCGTGATGCCCATGCGGTCGTCGATCTCCCCGAGCGAAGCTGCCAGCTGGTTGACCCGGGTCACGCCGGCCTCGACCAGCGGATTGATGTGATCCATCGCCACCGAGACCTCGGCCGTTTCCCTGACCACGGTCTGGATGATGGTCGCGATTTCATTGGTCGCCAGTGCCGTGCGCTCGGCCAGCTTGCGCACCTCGTCCGCCACCACGGCGAAACCCCGGCCGGCCTCGCCGGCGCGCGCCGCCTCGATCGCTGCATTCAGCGCCAGCAGATTGGTCTGGTCGGCAATGTCGCGAATGGTGTCAGCGATGCCGCTGATATTGCGCGTCCGCTCGGCCAGCGACACGACCTGGGTCGATGCCGTGCCGATTTCGCCGGAAATGGAGCGGATGTCCGTTGCCACCTCTCCGGCAACCGCCCGGCCCTGCTGCGCCAGCTCTGCCACACCGCGCGAATCAACTTCGGTTTCCCGGGCATTTTCCGACACATGGTCGATGCTGACCGACAGCTGCTCGATCGCGGCCGCCGCCGACGACGTCGACGCATTGGCCGCGCCCGAGGCGGCATCGAGCTTCTGCATCTGTTCAGCCATGCGGTGTGCCGTATCGGCCAGCTGGCTGGACGACTGGCCGATCTGCTCGATCATCGCCCGCAGATTGCCCTGCATGGTGCGCATCACCGCCAGCAGGCTGTGCGGCTTGCCCCGGGTGTGGATTTCGCTGCGCAGATTGCCGGCGGCAATGGCCTCGACCACCTGCACCGCATAGGCCGGCTCGCCACCGAGCGCGCCGACGATCTGCCGCGACATCGCCATCGCCAGCCCTGCGACGGCCAGCAGCACGACCAGCCCGATCCCCATCAGCACCGTGGCGCTGCGCCAGAAAGTCCGCGCAATGTCATCGGTAAAGATGCCGGTGCCCACCATCCAGCCCCATGGTTCGAAGCGATAGACGCCATTGAGCTTCGGTACTTCCTCGCCGCCGCTGGTGCGCGACGTCTGGATCACCGTCAGTCCGTAAGTGGCCGTTTTCAGTGCATCGTTATAGGCATCGAGCGTGGTGCGGCCATCCGGCAACCTGCTGCCGGTGTCGGGCTTGCCGACCCGCTCCGGCTTCGGATGGACAACCAGGATGTTGTCCTTGTTGCGCGCAAAGAAATAGAAATCGTCGTACTTCATCATGGCCAGGGCGCCGGCGGCCTGCGCCTGTGCCTGTGCCAGCGTCAGACGGCCCTGCTTTTCCTCGTCGGCATAGTGTCTGAGGATGCTCTCGGCCACTTTCAGCTGGCCGGTAATGAAGGTTTCCTTCTCCTGCTGCAGCACGCTGCGAAGCCCGTACAGGGAAACGCCTGCGACCAGCAACAGGCCGAGAAAACTGGTCAGAATGATGATTATCAGTCGGGTTGAAACGCGCATTAATTGTCCTGAAGCAAAAACGATGATTTGGGTCCAAACACACAGTCATTAATGACTATCGGTTTAAATCACTACATTCTTGACCGCCGACAACATAATTACCCACTCAGCATGCTATGCGGCAAGAGAAAAGCACGCCAGCGTCGATACCGTCATGCCTTTCCTGCCGCATGCATTCAGAAGCGCCAGACCGCTTCCGCACGCAGTGAATGGTCGCTCACCTGCCCGGCAAACTGCCCGGCGTAGTACAGCCCCAGTGAAGCGGAGCGATTCAGGGTGATATCCGCTCCAAGCTCGACCTGCAGCACATCCCGCGCCACCGGCAAGCCCGCCGGTGCAAAGTTGCCACCGCCGGCAAAGGCCATCGCGCCGACCGGGCGGAGATCGCCATCGGCATGCAGCCAGCCCAGCTGGCCGCGCGCCCGCACGTCGTCACGCCCAGATACACATGCTGCGCCAGCCCGATAAACGGCAGATTCCGGGCCAGGCCGGCAAAACTGCCGCCACCACCACCATTGGCATCACCGCCATTGCCGCCAAGCAGGGGGCCGCCTGCTGCTGCCGCGCGATTCTCAGGCCAGCGCCGGCGCTGCCAGCAGCGACAGTGCCAGCATCAGGGCCGGGGAACCGGCACGGCGGTGAGCGCCACCGGACGCGGCATGACGACGGCTCAACTCCGATGTCACTCTCCATATGCCCTGCGCAGGGCTCCATACCAGGCGGTACACGTGATTCATGATGATTCATTGCCGAACGGATAAAATCGGTCAAACGGCATAATTGGCAAGAAAAGATGATGAAAAAAGAGCGCAGTAATCGTTACCGCGCCGGGAGGAGCTGCTGGAACCAGTGGATGACGGCGGCGACCAGGCCCCGGCGCTGGACTTCCTCGCGGGCAAGATCGACCCCGGCCGCGCCGAGTTCACGGATGAACAGCGCCTGACTCAGGGCCTGCCGCTCGCTGGCTGATGCCACTTTCCACTTGCCGTCGATGCGGGCCAGGGCGACCTTCCCGCCCGGACCGCTCTCGCCATGGAACAGCTCGCGCCGGATCGGCTCGCTGAGCCAGGCTGCCGGCCGGTCCAGCCGGTAACGCACGCTGGCTTCGGTCACCAGGACGCCATTCAGCGTCTCCGGCGGCGTGAACGCGGTCACGGCCTCGACCCGCAGACCGTCAGCCACGCACAACCGGCCATCACGAACCGCCGCACGGCCCGTTTCGGTCTGCACATACTGGAACTGGCTGAAAAGACCGCCGTTCAGCTCACGGGGAGGCTGGTACAGACCCGCTTTGACCAGCTCGGCCAGCCAATTGTTGGTCGCACTGTCAAAACGGCTGGTGTTGACCGGGCTTCGACCGTAATCGAAGTTGCCCAGGCACACCGTTCTGCGCTGTGCGACGCGATCGGCCGCCAGCGACTGGTCGATGGCGGCAGCAAATACCGCCTCCGATGCGGATTGCGGCAACAGCGCCCAGGTCGCGGCACCGCCGGCCACAAGCAACGCAACGGCGATGCCCGCCACCCGGCGCCGGTTCAGCCACGGGCGCACGGCAGCGGGAGCAACGGCGGCAGCCGGTGCCTTGATTTTCATCGGGGCGCCACACTGGCCGCAGAAGCGGGCAGCATCATCGTCCGGATGACCACAGCGGGTACAGAATCGGCGCATGACAGTCAGGCGATCCGCTGACCGCAGTGCCCGCAGAACACGTCGTCAGGTTCGACCGGCATCCGGCACGCCGGACAAGCGGCAGCCGCCGCCGGCGCAACGGGCGCGGACGTCTCGACGGCCGGCACTGCCGATGCCGCCGGTGCAGAAGGGGAAACCGGCGTTTCCACTGCGGCCGGCGTGACCGGGCGCCGTGCCTGTGCTTCTACCTTCTCGCGTGCTTCCCGCATTTTTTCCTGCGTTTTCTGCAAAGTGGCTGCCAGCACACGCCGGGCATCACCGGAATCAAGGCCTTCGAGCGACGACAGGTAGATCTGGCAAAAGCCCTGCAGCGCGATCAGCCCCGGCACGATGCCGGCCAGTGCCAGCAGCAAGGTGGTACCGAGCCCGCCGGCCAGCACATAGCCCCCGCCGCCGCCCAGCCCGCCCATCCCCATGCTGCCCATTCCCATCGCCATCATGCCCAGCGACTGCAGCCCGCCTTCGCCTCCGCCGACAATGCCGGCCGACATCATGGTGGTCAGACCCAGCCCGGAGAACACGATGCCAAGCAGGATCAGGGCGACAAAAAACACGATCAGCATCAGCACCACTTCCTGCAGCACGACGGCCACCAGGCGCTTGCGGGCAATGGCCAGCAGATTGCCGGCCGCCTCCATGACCGTGGCGCCGGACCAGATGGCCGAGGCGGCAAGCGGGTAGAACACATAGGCCAGGGTGAACAGCGTCAGGCCGAGCAGCAGTGCGCTCAGCGGCATGACCACGGCAAACAGCAGCGGACCGATCACCGGAAGCTTGCACAGCAGCAACAGGATGGCGACACCGATCAGCAGCGCCAGCAGACCGGCGAAGGCCAGCAGCCCGACCAGCAGCAGCCGGTGACTGGTCAGCAACGAGGCCGCCACCGCCTGCATCGGCGTGCGGGACTCGCCGTCGCGGGTTGCATCCATCAGCATGATGCCGACCGCATTGACACCATAGAAGGCCAGCAACCAGCCCAGCACGGCACCAAGCAGCACGCCGGCTGCACTCTGCGTTGCCACCAGCAGGCCGAAGACCAGCACGGCCGCCACCGTGCTCGCGGCGAACAGTGCCAGCGCGCGCCAGTTGCCGATCGCCGAGGTGGCGTCCAGCAGGGAGCCGCTGCGCTTCAGTTGGTCGGACATTTTCATCAACATTCCCTTGTGTCGGGTTGAACAGCCGGTCACATGCCAAGCTGTTGTTTCAGCGCCTCTTTCTGGCGCAGGATTTCGTCATGCTGATTCGTTGCCTTCGGCCTGGCTTCGGGCTTCTTTTCCGCCCTGGGCTTCGGTCTGTCCGGAACATCGGCCTCCGGCGCCGCCATGCTGGCAGGGGCATCGGGCACCATCACTTTGGGCGCGGCGCGGACCGGCTCATCCGGTTGCATGTCCTGCGGCGCCGGCACCGGCGCCACCGGGGCCGGTTCCGGCGTGACGGCGGGCATGGCCGGTGCCGCCGGGTCCACTGACACAGCCGGCTTGTCGGTCAGTTTCATATCCGGTGCCAGTTCCACCGTGCCCGGTTCGGCGGGTGCGGCCGCTGCCGGCAACTGACCGGGCGCAGGCTGCGACAGGAACCAGGCGCCAGCCACGGCGACAACGGCCAGCACGATCACCCCGAGCAGCAGCCACCCTTTCCAGCGGCCGGAACGGGCCGGTGCGGCGGGCCTGGCAGGACGCGCCCCGGGCTGACCGTCAGCCTTTTTCGGGCGCGCATCAGTCAGCGGCACATCCCCGGCCGGCGCCGGCCGGACCGGTTCGGGTGCAACCGGCGGCAGGCCTGGCCTGGCCTTTTCCTCCGGGACGGGGGCGGGGCGCAGAGCGTCAGCCGGCTTGCTGGTGACCGGCGCTGCAGACATGTCGTGTCCGCAGGCGCGGCAGAAACGCTGCCCCGGGGGATGCGGTGCGCCACAGGCGGTGCAGGCCGCTTCGGCGTCGGCTGCAGCCGGCGTCGCGGCTGTCAGCGGCTTGCCGCAGCCCCGGCAAAAGCGCGCGTCATCGTTATTGCGGGTATGGCACGCAGTACATTCCGCCATGGTGTGGCTACTCCTTGATTACGGTCCGGGCGGACCCGCTCGTGAACTCAGTTGAAAATGCGCTTGCTGAAGTCGACGACGCTCTTGACCAGGTCCCCCAGCGGGTCCTTGCCCATGTTTTCCTGCTTTTCGCCCACGATGATGATGTCGGTACGGCGGTTCAGCCGACGGCCTTCCGCGCTGCCGTTGTCGGCAATCGGGCGGCTCATGCCATAACCAACCGCCTTGATGCGGTTTTTGGCTACGCCGCGGTCGACCAGTCCCTTCATCACCGACAGCGCACGGACATCGGACAGATCCTGGTTCAGTTGCCGGCTGCCGGTATTGTCGGTATGCCCTTCGATGATCACGTTGTTGCGGGTACGGGTATTCAGCAGATTGGCGACCTTGTCCAGGAATACTGCACCGCCGGGCTTGATCTCGAATTTGCCCGGTTCAAACAGGATCGAATCGGACGAGCGGATTTCCACTCCCCGGCTGGTCTGGGAAATATTGACATCATTGCCGTTGCCGGCCGGCGTGGCGCAAGCGGCAAGTAACGCGATACCCAGGCTGCACAGCACGAGTCTGATCAGGGGCATGCCCATTCCTTATGACAAATAAATTTTTATGAAAAAATCGTACCAAGTTTATGGCCAGCCCCTGATTATGGTCAATGTCATCGCCATGTTCTGCAGCACGATCCATGGCACATTCCGTGCAGACCTCACCCCGCGCAGCCCGCGCAGGGTCCCCTATATACTGGTCGCCTTCCCACCGCCCCGTCGTCCATGCGCCATTCCCTTTTCCCCCGGTTTTCCGTTTTCGCATCGGTCCTGCTGCTGACCGCGCTCGGCTGCCAGGCTGCCGCACCGCTGCGGATCGGCCTGCTCGATCCGCTGGGTGAACGCAGCGGACTGGGCGGCTCTGCCGCGGCAATTCGCAATCTGCTGCGCCACAGCAACGGCAGCGAGCTGCGCATCATCAGCCATGACATCGCCGGGCTGCGCCAGGCCGTGGCCGACCGCACCGTCGACTTCGTCATCACCAACAGCGGCCAGTACATCACGCTGGAGCACGAATTCGGCATCAGCCGCATTGCCACCCTGGCCGCGCCACGGGGCACGCCGGACCGGGCCATCGGTTCGGCCGTGCTGGTCCGGACATCGCGCCAGGATCTGCAGGCGTTATCCGATCTGCCCGGCCACAGTCTGATGGCCGTGTCGCCGGACGCCTTTGGCGGCTGGCAGACGGCATGGCGCGAGCTGCATGCGCTGGGCATCAGCCCTGACGATCTGTCCGCGCTGCGCTTTGCCGGGTTTCCGCTGCAGGGCATTGTCGATGCGGTGCGCCGGGGCGATATCGATGCCGGGGTGGTGCAGACCTGTCTGCTGGAAGACCTGATCGCCGCCGGGCGGGTGCCGGCCGGGGAATTGCGCGTACTGTCGCCGCACCACGGCGACGGCATGTCATGCCGGCATTCGACCCGCCTGTACCCGGACTGGCCGGTCGCCGCCCTGCGGTCGACCCCGCCAGAAACAGCGCGCCGGCTGGCCATCCAGCTGCTGTCGACACCGACGACGGTCGACGGTTATGGCTGGAGCATTGCCACCGACTACGGCCCGGTGTCGGCCCTGATGCAGGAACTCGAAATCGGCCCCTATCTCTATCTGCGCGAGACCTCGCCGCGAGGCCTCGCGCTGCGCTACTGGCCGGTCCTGCTCGGACTGGCCCTGTTGCTGTTGCTGTGGGGACTGCACAGCCTGCGGGTCGAACGCCAGGTGCAGCGCCGCACGGCAGAATTGCGCCAGGCCATCGTCGAGCGCGAACAGGCCGAGCAGGATGCACAGGCCCAGCGTGAACAGTTGCAGCATGCCGCCCGCCTGTCGGCCCTCGGCGAAATGTCGACGACGCTGGTCCACGAGCTGGCCCAGCCACTGGCCGCCATCCGCAATTACGCACACGGTCTGTTGCGCCGGCTCGACCGCACGCCGCTCGACCCGGCTGCACTGGCCGAGGCCGGCCATGGCGTGGTTGAACAGGTCGAACGTACCGAGGCCATCATTGACCGCGTTCGCCATCTGGCGCGAAAACGTCCGACGGACCGCGAGCGCCGTCAGGCCGGCCCCTTGCTGGCCGGCGCAGTCGAGCTGTTCCGCTGCGTGCAGCCGTCGGCCGCCGCCGTGCTGAAACTGGATATCGACGCCGACGCGGCCTCGCGCATGCTGAATGTCGACCCGCTGCAGATCGAGCAGGTCATGCTGAATCTGCTGCAGAACGCCGTCGAGGCAACCCGGCGCAGCGCGGAACCGGCGATTCGCATCCATGTCCGCGCCGAGGCAGACTGGCTGAGCATTGCGGTGCGGGACAACGGCCCCGGCGCCAGCGAGGCCACCCTGACCCGGCTGTTCGAACCGTTCTACACCACACGCGAGCAGGGACTCGGGCTCGGGCTGTCGATCTGCCATTCGATCATCGAGCGCCACGGCGGCCGCGTCCAGGCACAGCTGGCCGTCGACGGCCCCGGTCTGATCATCACCTTCACCCTGCCCTGCACCCCGGATCCCGCATGAATACCGATACCCTGATCTATATCGTCGATGATGACGCCGGCCTGCGCCGCTCGCTGGCCTATCTGCTCGACTCGGTCGGCTGGAAAAGGGAAGCCTTCGACAGTAGCGAGGCCTTTCTCGCCGGCTGGCAACCGCAGCGTCCCGCCTGCCTGCTGCTCGATGTCCGCATGCCGGGTATCAGCGGGCTTGAGCTGCAGCGCCGCCTGCGGCGTGATGGCCACCAGTTGCCGATCGTGTTCATGACCGGTCATGGCGACATCCCGATGGCCGTGGAGGCGATGCGCGCCGGCGCAGTCGACTTTATCGAAAAGCCGTTCCGCGACCAGGCCCTGCTTGATGCGCTGGAGCGCGCCTTGCACAAGGTGCCGGCGGCCATGCGCATGCTGTCGCTGCGCGACAAGTATGCAACGCTGACGGCGCGCGAACGCATGGTGGCGGAACAGGTCGCCGCCGGCATGCCGAACAAGCGCATCGCCCAGCGACTGGACATCAGCGAGCGCACGGTGCAGGTCCATCGCCAGAATGCGCTGGACAAGATGGGCGCAGCGTCGGCGGCGGAACTCGCCGCCGCGCTGCTGCGGCTGGAGGACGGAAGCGCGCCCTGATTCAGAATGAATGTGTCAGACCGAAACCGAGGGTCTGTTCCGTCGACGCCTTTTCCATGGCACTGGTCACCAGCCCATAGGACACATGGGCCAGCGTACGTTTCGTTAACGCATAATCAAGACCAACCACATACTGGGCAATTTTTTCATCTATCGAGGCTTCCTTTGTTTCTTCATTAGGCATTTCATCACGTATACCCCAGATTCTGGCATATGAAATTCGTGGCGTAAACGCACCAAAAGTATAAGCAACCGTTATTGCAGCTTCAGTAGTGCTGAGCGAATTTTCAGGGTCAAACACTCCATCTCTTTCCTGAGGATCCCTGAATTTTTTCATCAGATTTTGACTGGGGTTGTATATTTTATTTTGCCCGTAAGCTAATGCCAGTGCCAATTTTCCGTTATCGTAGCCGGTCTCCAGTCGCCAGTAATGGCTGGATTTTTTCCCGCTTCCCGCCATGCCCACACTTTCCAGGGAAGGTTCCAGATTGGCACTGCCAAATTTCACATAACCCGCATCAATGAAAAATCCCTTGTGCTCAAAACCCAGCCCCAGACTGCTTGTGCTCTGGTTCGTGCGCCGCGTTCCCGCTGCTGCATAGTGACGAACCTCGTCGACCCCGTACAGTGCAGTCAGTTTGAAACCCGCCAGTTCCGGGCTGTCATAACGGATGGCATTGCGGACATAGTCGTCCAGCCAGTTGGTCGACAGGATGGACAGGCCGTTGACCCCGTCACCATAGGCCCAGGGGTCGACTTTCTGCATGTCGTCCTTCAGGTAGGTGCCGAGATTGCCAAGCCGCAGCGTGCCGAAGCCACCGGACAGGCCGACAAAGCTGTTGCGGGTCGCCCACTTCGCTCCGTCACCATCAGCACTGCCATCCAGCCGCAGTTTCTGCTCGACCTGCCAGATCGCCTTCAGGCCATTGCCCAGACTCTCGTTGCCCTTGAAGCCGATAAAGGAACCATTATCCCCTACCAGCATGCCGGCCTTGTATTGTTCATAAAACAGTTCGTCACTGGTTGCTTTCGGGTCTGTCTGAAAGGAATAGTCGGCAGCCTTCCCGTACTCGACTCCGACCGCCAGTTTTCCATACAGCGTTGCATCGGCCATTGCAGCCGCAGGCAGCAGTGTCAGCGCCAGTAATGTGCATTTTTTCATAGCAAATAGCTCATAATTTGATTGAGGGAGAGACAGGAATTAATTTCCCGCGCACAGCAACATTGCCTCCATGCAGAGACCATAACCAATATCGACCCGCCGTGTGATTAACTCACACGACCACCTTAATATCATCAATACGGCGCAGGCAAATTACAAACCGCAAACAACTTCATCGTGTGGTTTTTTTATCGCAACGGGTCCGCGCTGTGCGGGAATACTCACAGATCGTCCAGCAGGCGGAAGCCCAGTCCCGCATGCAGGCTGGCGGATGGCGGCGTGACGGCGTGGGCGGCGAGGGTCCGGACCCCTCTGGCCATGCACAAGCGGATGAATTCGGTCAGCGCCCGCCGGCCGGCACCGCGCACACTGTATGCCGTATAAGGCGGCAATACGCTGTCTGGCCGGGACAACACGTATTCGACCGTGGCCTGCCCGCCGTTCAGCGTCCCCTGCACGAGTGATGCCAGGCGGTCCTGGTAGTACACCGCCACCAGCACCCTGCCGGGGGCAAGGGGCGGCCTCATTTCCAGCAACAGGTTAGACGTCAGCGAGCTGCCCCAGTGCGCCAGCCGAGAGGTCGCCATCCCCGGGGGGCGCCCCGCCGCCCCTTCTTCCTCGCTGTCCGAATCGTCGCTGAGGGCGCTGCCTGCGGCGCCATAGGCCGCCAGCCACCCTTCCAGCGTCGAAGTCACTTCGCGATAGGCCGGATCCTGCAGCCTGCTTTGGTCGAAAACCGCCACGCGGAAATCGGCCGGCGCTTCGACCCAGTTGCCTTGTCGCCACAGCCGGGGAGAATCAGGCAGGGGGGTGAAACGGGTTACATCGAGTTCATAGCGGCCAATGGCGGCAGGGGTGTCCGGCGTAACCACGATCGGCTGGAACTGGTCAGTCACATTCCCGGAGGGGAAGTCGTCAGGAATCAGCCTTCCGTACGAGGACGAATAGAACAGTGATGCCGCCACGTCATGAGCATGTCTGACCTGGGCCAGCCGTTCGCGCTGGGTGGCGTACAGGTTCTGCACCCGCTCGATCAAGCGGGCAATCTCGGCCGGATTCATGCCGGTGTGTTGTTCCACCGTGCCATGCCGGATGATGCGATCGATCACGCCATTGAAGAACGCCACATCCCACCGGGCTCCGTAGAGGCGATGAAATACGGTCAGGATGTCCAGCGTCCAGTACGCGCACGCGGCAGGATCGCCGTCGAGGCCGCGCCGCATGAAGCGCCTCGGCATCAGGATGCGCTCCACCGTGATTCCGCACGCGCGCGACGTACCGTACAGCAGGAAGGGGTCCTGCCGGTCGGTGAAGAGTTCCCGGACCCGGGTCAGCGGGGGGATGACCGGCTGCACGTGGTTGCTGCGGCCGGGCGGCGAGAGGTCGCCGGCGACGTGCAGCAGCATGGCGTTGCGCGGCGGCATGTCACCCTTCATATAGCGATGGATCGCTTCGGGCTGGTTGCACTTCCCCTGCACCACGTAGTTGAAGATGGCCAGCAGCGGATTGGCATAGCACAGCGCCAGGCCATAGGAACGGTAGGCCCTTTTCGGCCCGGTTCCCACGGCGAATGACAGGCTCGCCAGCCGGACGTCAGGGCTGTGCGACAGGATGGTGAAGGTTTCTGGCACGACCCCGTCCGGCTTTGTGCCGTTGAACAGCTCGGCCAGTGGCGAGGCACGCAGCAGCTGCCGGTTCGCGCCGAGTTCCAGGACCTGATAGCGCAGGGCCCGTTCCCCTTCGCGCTCGAAAGCCAGGGTCAGGAAGCGGGTTGCCGGATCGAGTGCGTGCGGCTGGCCGACGGGGGGCGAGAGCGAGCCGTGGCCCCGGCCGAGTCGCCCGCGATCAAGGCTGAAACGGAGCGGGAAGCGCCCGGCATGGGTGATTTCCATCCAGGATGTCGGGCGGCGGATGCTGAACGTGAACTGAAAGGTCTTGATGTCGAAGAACGCGTGGTTCCAGAGTTCGCCGTAAATGGCATCTATCGCATAGCTGTCGGTTTCGCCGAGCGGGCACTCGCGATGGCAGCCGATCCTTGTCCGGGCCACGTCGAACTGGCGCAGGCCAGGCCGTGCCGGCACGGCCAGATCCGCCCCCGGCGGGTTGAAGACGATGCTGCCGCGTGCCGGATCGCGGCCGGATGCGTAGACCCTCAGTCCCTGGGGAATGCTGACCGAGGCGATCTTCCCGCCGGACCCCGCCGTCAGCGCCAGCGGACTGCCGGGCTCGCGACACTGTGCCGGCCCGACCGACTTCGGCTGTGCGTAGAAGCAGGCTTGCGGTACCAGAAAGGCGGAAGCGACCCTGCCCGACACAGCCAGTTCGCCATTGCGGGTCAGGATCCGGTATGGCGGCTGGTACAGCCGGTTCGGCGACAGGTACAGTTTGGCATTCCCGCCGACGTGGAGGTGGTTGACCACGCCGGCAGTCCATTGCCACCGGCCCCGTGCCGCCTCCAGGTCGAACAGTGGGTCCTCCTCCGTCACGCAGCGACCGGCACTGGCGCCCAGCAGGCAGGCAAACGGCTCGCCGGCGCCGGCGCCGGGGGCCACCATGATCAATGCAATAATGGTTTTCCATTCAGCCAGAAAATGCCGCATGCCCAGCCTCCATCACGGTTTTCACCTCGATGGCATGACGCTATGGCAAGCGCGCCGGCAGGACAAATTCGCGTGCCATCCCGCGCGTTCCTGTGGTTTCGGTGGCCTGCCCGGGCTGCCCGGCATGCATGGGCAGGCCCGGATCTGTTAGAATCGCGGCTTGCCGTTGGCTGCCCTGGCGCGCCGACTCTTTCGGCCCAGCGCCCATCGGGACCGGACCGGATTTCCCACTGACCCACACTGACCGCAATTGCGACACCTGATGAATTTCAACTCTGGTCGCTTCTGGCTGAAAACCGCGGTTTATGCGCTGCTGACAACTGTTATCGCCGGCCTGGCGGTTTTCCTGCTGCTGCTGTGGCAATTCGACAGCGATGCCGCTCGCCGCGAGCTTGAACACGCCTTTGCCGCCCAGGGCCGCACGCTGAAGGTCAGCGGCCCGGTTTCCCCGCTGTTCTGGCCGCGTCCCGGGATCGCGGTCGACAATGTGTCGCTGAGCGAGGCGGACGGCCACAGCGACTTTGCCGCCATGCGCCGGATCGAGCTGCGCTTCGCCTGGCTGCCCTTGCTGCAAAAGCACTATCTGGTCAGGCAGGTGCGCCTGCTCGGCGTCGATGCGACCGTCATCCGGCGCCCGGACGGCACGATGAACATTGCCGACCTGTTCGATGCCCGGCAGCAGAACGAACGCGTGCACGTCAAGCTGGACGATCTGTCCATTGCCGATGGCGACATCAGCTGGCGCGACGAGATTTCCGGACGCAAGGGCCGGCTGACCGCCCTGCGTCTTGATGCAGGCAATATGGAAGACAGCGGCGAGATCGAGGTGTCGACGCAACTGGCCTGGGACGGCCGCCAGTTCGATCTGCATGGCAAGCTGCCGGTCTCGATCGCCGACGACCAGGTCCGCGTCGACGGTTTCGCGCTCGATGCCAGAACCCACCTGCCCCGCATGCAGGTGCTGTCGGCACAGCTGACCGGCAGCCTGATGCTGAACCAGGCAAGGGGACTGCTTGAGGCCAGCCAGCTGGAACTCAAGCTGGAAACCGCCAAACCCGCCGCCACCGCCGTCATCCGCGCGCCGAAACTGGACCTGTCCGCCGACGGCATCTTTGCGCCGTCGGTGCGCTTTGCGCTGAACCTGGGCGACCAGGAAACCCACTATCTGCTGGACGGCCAGGCCAGCAATGTCCGCTCGGCCAACGGCCGGAGCCAGGCGCAGAATATTGCCGGCAACTTCCAGTGGGAAAACGGCAAGAACCGGCTGAAGGTCGAGTATTCGGCACCGGCCGTGATGGACGGTCTGTCGTCGCTCCGGCTGCAACCGGCCGGTGTGCGCGCCGCGCTGAGCACGCCCTACCTGCCGCGCGGCGTGATCCGCACCGAGCTGACCGGCCAGATTGACGCCGACCTGCAGGCGGAAACGCTGCAGTCCCGCCTCAGCGGTCTGTTCGACGGGGCCCGGCTCGATCTGGACATCCGCCAGAAGAGCTTTACCAGGCCGCATCACGACGTCTCGCTGACGCTGGCCCGGCTCGACCTGAACCGCTACCTGCCGGCGCAGGACGGGCCGCTGGCCCCGCTGCTGCGTTCCAGCCAGAAGATCAACCTCGACTGGCTGTCCGATGTCGATCTGAACGGCCGGGTCGCCATCGGCCAGTTCGACGTCGGCCGTTTCTCGGTGCAGCAGGTCGACATGGATGTCAGGGCGAGCAGCACCGGCGTCGACATCAACCGCTTTACCGCCCAGATCTACCAGGGGGTGCTGGCCGGTACGCTGAGCATCAGCAACGACGCCACGCCGTCGCTGCACATCGACCAGAAGCTGTCGCACATGAATGTGCATCCTCTGCTGAAGGACCTGTTCGACTTCAGCCGCATCGAAGGGCGCGGCAACGGTGCCGCCGACCTGACGGCCAGCGGACGCACGTTCGACGAGCTGCGCAGCACGCTGGGCGGCACACTGTCGGTCAGCCTGTCCGAGGGTGCGCTGACCGGCATCAATCTGGTCGAAGCGCTGAAGAACCTGCCGGCCGAGCTGTCGCAATGGGGTACGCAGACCATCGCCAGCGACCTGAAGCAGAAGACGCCGTTCCAGCGGCTGTCGGCAAGCTTTGCCTTCGACAAGGGCGTCGGTCGCAACCATGACCTGAAGCTGGCCTCACCGCTGATCGACCTCAATGGCCAGGGCAAGCTCGATCTGAGCCAGAACATCGTCGACTATGCATTCAATGTGCGCGCCAATCCGGTAGAGTTCCCGAAACTCAAGGGACTGAATGTACCGATCAAGATCACCGGTGCCCTGCCCGCCCCGACCTACGCGCTGGACTTCAATGCCCTGGTCAAGGACAAGAAAACCGATGCAGAAAAGCAGCAGGTCCTGAAGGACCAGCTGACGCGCCCGCTGCAGGTGTTGAAATAAGCCGCCTACAGTTCATCTGCCAGCCGGAAACCAAGCCGGGCATGCATTGTGGCTGACGGTGGCGTGACGGCACGGGCGGCAATGCTTCTGACATTGCGTTCCCGGCACAGCGCAATGAATGCCTCCAGCGCCCGGCTGCCACCGCCACGCAGGCTGCTTTCGGTGTACGGCTTGAGCACGCTTTGCGGGTGGGAGACGATCGAGATGACCTCGCCAACGCCTTCCCTGATTTCCCCAAGCAGCATGCTGACCAGGCGGCCACGGAAATAGACGGCCACGACATGGGATCCCAGCCTGAAGCCCTGCGTGGCTTCCTGGACAAACGTCGTTGACAACGCATACCCCCAGCGTCGCAATGAGATAGGCAGCTGTGATGGCACGGCAGCCATCCCCACGGTGGCATTATCGTCAAACCGGGAAGCCCAGGACTGCAGTTCGACATAGAGCGCAGCAAAGGCCGGGTTGTTGCGCCTTGCCTGCGAGGCCGGAAACACGGTCGTGGTGAAATCCTGATCGGTCGCAACCCAGTGCCTGCCCTGCCACCGCCTCGGAGGGATCGTCCTGGCCACACTGCGCTGGAGGTCCAGCCGGTACTCGCCAAGCGGAGCATGTACCATCTCGGCATCTGACGGGGCCATGTCCGGCGCCTCCCCGCCCGGGTCGGGCACGTCCTCCGGATTCAAGACCTGAAGCGCCGAGGCATAGTACAGGGAGGCCGCGCTGGAATAAGCCAGGATGGCAGTCCCTATGGTATCCACATCCTGCTGCCGTGCTGATGCCAGTACCAGGCGGACCAGATGCTGCTCTGCCTGCGGCTCACTGCTCGCATGACCGGTAGAGCCGGTTTCGATGATGTTGGCGATCACCCTGTTGAACAGGGAGGCATCCCGGGTATCACCGAACACCCGGTTGAAGGCACTCAGGATATCTTGCGTCCGGACAAGGCAATGGTGGTCCGTGCCGCGTTTCACCGCGCGGCCCGCATCGCGTGATACCAGCACGATTTCCATCGGCAGTCTGCATGCCCGCGCTATGCCGTAGGCCTGGAATTGATTGCGCCCGTTCATCAGGAGTTCGTTGATTTTGCTGAAAGCCGGCATGCCATACCGAGCGAACGTGTCTCTCGGCTTCGCATCGGCATCGCCGGCCACATGAAGCATCAGCGCTTTCCGGGGAATGACCATGCCTTTCAGATAGCGATACAGCCGATCCGGCTGATTGCACACCCCGCTGGTCACATAATTGTAAATAGCCAGAACAGGCATGAGGTAGCACATGGCCAGGCCGGCAGCAGAGCGTTTTTTGTCCTTTTCCGGTTTCACCATTACCGCAAAAGTCAGATTTTCAATCTGCACATCCTGACTTCTTGATTTGATGGTAAAGGTGCTCCTTTTTAACGGATCATTCTTTATTTCTCCGCCCAGCGGTGCGTAATTCGGGAATTTTGAAAAAATGGGCGACACACCCAGCATTTTCTTGCTGTGGTCAAGCCCAATAACCTGATAGCGAATATATTCATTGGTAATCAGTTCAATCGCAAGCGACAGATACCGGACATCACTGGCGATGGATACCGAGGAAAATTGTGCACGATTCGCACCTGCGTGATAAATGTACAGCACACCGCCATGCAGCACGAAACTGACGCCGCCATGGCCATCCAGCGAGACCTCGAACATGGAGCCTCGCCCGGTCCTGAAGGTGAACTGGAATGTTTTTCTGTCAAAAAGCGGGCCATTCCACATGTCGCCAAAAATGGCATCGAGTGCATAGCTGTCCGAAACCCCGATGGGGCAGCCGCGATCGCAGCCAACGCGGGTCCGGGCCACTTTTATTTTCCGGATACTGTCCTGCTGCCCGTTCGCGGCCAGGGTTGCCATGTCCACATCGCTGTCGTCGTATGCATACCAGCGCTCCGCCCGCGTACCTATCCGGTCATACGATGCATAAACCCGGATTCCCTTTGGGATACGGATCGAGGATGTTTTTCTGTCCATACTGGACGGCATGGCCATATCTGCACCCGGCTCGCTGCAAAGGCTGAGTCCCTGCTGCCGTTCATGCTGAAAAAAGCAGGCGCGGGGCACCATGTAGAAGGACAGCGCTTTCCTTGCCAGGCTATCCCGCTTCGTGACGTATGTACTGCTGTCGATGGCCGCCAATGGCTGCATGAATCGGCCCTGGCCATACAGATAGACTTTGGCATCACCATTGACAATCAGCCGTTTTTCCTTTTCCTTTCCCTTGAAATGGCGGGCCAGAACAGGATTGGATACCAGATCCAGCGTTGGACTTTCTCCTGCGATGCAGATATTTGAATCTGCAGTGGCCAGACAGGCACTCTGCATTGTGCCTGCGCTGGCGATCGCCGGCAGGCAGGCTGCGGCCATGACGCCAGTCATGATTCGGCAAATCATATCGGATACCTTGTAGGTGGCCTACATCATTGCCTGCGCAGGATTTTCAATGAGAGGTGACACAAATGGAAATTCAGGCGCCACTTGAACCTGCAGCGATGACTGAACAGGCAAACGCAGCCCCCGAATTTATCCTTGGCCTTCGGAAAAGACCCTACTCCGCGAAAAACGGCATGGCAAATGACTCAGCCATTACTGTGGTTTTTATGATCTGCCGCCGCCGGCCGTCATCCACCCCGGCAGTGGCCGGCCAGTGATTTTGTCGCGAAAACCCCGCGCGGCCGACAGGAAGAAAAGGGCCAACGTGCTAGAATTCGGCACTCAAGTACAACGCCAGCAAGGACTCTTGATGAAAACCACGCTTGTCGCGCTCGCGCTGGGCCTGTGCTCACTGACGGCGCTGGCCGCCAACCCGCATGTTGCGTTGAAGACCAGCCAGGGTACGGTCGAAGTCGAGCTCTATCCGGAGCAGGCGCCGAAGACTGTCGCCAACTTTACCCAGTATGTGAAAGACGGCTTCTATGACGGCACGCAGTTTCATCGCGTGATCGACGGTTTCATGGTCCAGGGCGGCGGCTTTGACCGCACGTTCAAGGAAAAGCCGACCCGTGCACCGATTCCGAACGAAGCCAATAATGGCCTGAAGAACGAGCTCGGCACGCTGGCCATGGCCCGCACTTCGGACCCGAACTCGGCCAGCGCCCAGTTCTTCATCAATGTGGCTGACAACGCCTTTCTCAACTACCGGGCACCGACCACGCAAGGCTATGGCTATGCCGTGTTCGGCCGCGTGGTCAAGGGCATGGATGTCGTGAACCGCATCGCCAAAAGCAGGACGACCCGGCAGGGCATGTATCAGGATGTGCCGGCCACGCCGGTCCTGATCGAAAAAGCCACGCTGCTTCCGTAATTTCTCCCAGGAAAGACTGTAATGATCAAGCTGACCACCAACTTCGGCGTCATCACTCTGCAACTGTTCGCCGACAAAGCGCCGAAGACCGTTGCCAACTTCGAGCAGTATGTGCGCGACGGCCATTTCGATGGCACCGTGTTCCATCGCATCATCAACGGCTTCATGATCCAGGGCGGCGGTTTCGCTGCCGGCATGGTGCAGAAGCCGACCCGCGAACCGATCGAGAACGAGGCCGCCAACGGTCTGTCGAACAAGATCTACACCGTGGCCATGGCCCGCACCAGCGCCCCGCACTCGGCGTCGGCGCAGTTCTTCATCAATGTGGCCGACAACGATTTCCTCGACTTCAAGAGCGCGGATGCACAGGGTTTCGGCTACTGCGTGTTCGGTGAAGTGGTCGATGGCAAGGACGTGGTCGACAATATCAAGACGGTCAAGACCGGCCGCCGCGGCATGCACCAGGATGTGCCGCTGGAAGACGTCGTGGTCGAAAAGGCCGAAGTGGTCGAAGCCGCCGCGGCCTGATCCGCCCGGCCGGAACGGCGCAGGCGTCTGGCCCGCACCGTTCCGGCTGCTGATGAAGGCGGGTACCGACGGCTGCCATGGCGCCGGTGCCTGCCCGCTGCGCCCGCTCTTCCAACCCGCATGGCACTCCTTGCCGGACCGCACCCTACGTGGCCACCCTTTTCCTGTCCGACCTGCACCTGTCTGCCGATACTCCGGCCTTCAATGACCGTTTCACCGCCCTGCTCGGCGAAGCCAGCGGGCGCATCGACGCGCTCTACCTGCTTGGCGACCTGTTCGATGCCTGGCTGGGCGACGACGACGACACGCCCTTCTCCAGTGACCTGCAGGCACGTCTGGCCGCCTTTACCGCCATCACGCCGGTCCGGGTCATGAACGGCAACCGCGATTTCCTGATCGGCCGGCGCTTTGCCGCCCGGACCGGGGTCAGCCTGCTCGACGATCCGGCCACCGTCACCCTGTACGACCGCCGCTACCTGCTCAGCCACGGCGACAGCCTGTGCACCGATGATGTCGCCTACCAGCGCTACCGTGCCGCCATCCGCCGTCCTGCCCGGCGCTGGTTGCTGGAACACCTGCCGTTGTCCATTCGTCGCGCCATCGCCCGTGCGCTGCGCGCACGCAGCCAGGCCGACAAGGCAGACAAGCCGGCCGCAATCATGGACGTCAATGCCGGCGCCGTGGCCAGCCTGCTGGCAGCGCATCCCGGGGCCACGCTGATCCATGGCCATACCCATCGCCCGGGTCACCACTATCACCGTGTCGGACGCGACCAGCGCGAGCGCTGGGTGCTGCCGGACTGGCGTCCCGGTCAGATGGGCGGTTTGTGGGTCGATGCCGGCGGCCCGCGCTTCAGCGCTGACCCGCTCGCCGATCTGGCCGCACTCAGCTCGAACAACTGACGGACAGCCCGTCGGCCCAGTCCGGCGGCAGACCGGCCCAGGCCTCGTCGCCGATGCCGTCGGCGTACGGCCGGGCCAGCGCGGCAGCCAGTGCCGCCATCAGCGAGAAATCTTCCTGTTCCGCCGCCCGGATCGCCGCCTCGGCCATCCAGTTGCGCAGCACGATGCGCGGGTTGACCGCCTGCATCGCCCGGCCGCGTGCGGCCGCGTCACCGTGCAGGCGGCGGCGATAGCCGGCGGCCCAGCGATCAAAGCGCTCGCGATCGACAAACAGGTCACGAACCGCCTCATTGCGCTGCGCGGCAAAATCACCCAGCCGGCGCCAGAACAGCGTCCAGTCGGTCCGCTCGGCATTCATCTGTTCGAGCAGCGCCGTCAGCAGCGGCCAGTCCCGCTCGTCCTGCCAGTCGGCAAGACCCAGCTTGGCGGCAAAGCGCGCGGCCAGTGCGGTCTCGAACAGCCCGGTATAGCGTGCCAGCGCGGCTTCCAGCCCGGCCTGCCCGGTCAGCGGCAGCAGGGCGCTGGCCAGGCAGGCCAGGTTCCACTGGCCGATGCCGGGCTGGCGGTCCCACGCATAGCGGCCGGACGGATCGGAGTGGTTGCAGATGTGGCCGGCATCGAAACCATCCAGAAAGCCGAACGGTCCATAGTCGAGCGTCAGGCCGAGGATGGACATATTGTCGGTATTCATCACCCCGTGACAGAAGCCGACCACCTGCCAGTCGGCCATCAGCGTCGCCGTGCGGGCCACCACCTCGTCGAACAGCGCCAGCACCGGGTCGGCATGGGCGCGGCAGGCAGGGAAATGGCGGTCGATCACGTAGTCGGCCAGCGCACGCAGGGCCTCCAGCCGGCCGTGGTGGGCAAAGAACTCGAAGTGGCCGAAGCGGATGAAACTCGGTGACACCCGGGCCACCACCGCCGTCGTTTCCATCTGCTCGCGCCGCACCCTGGCCGGCGAGGTCACCATGCTCAGCGCCCGCGTGGTCGGAATGCCCAGCCCGTGCATCGCTTCGGAACACAGGTATTCGCGGATTGACGAACGCAGCACGGCACGGCCGTCACCCATGCGCGAATACGGCGTCTGCCCGGCTCCTTTCAGCTGGATTTCCTGCGGGCCGTCCGCACTGTCGATCTCGCCGAGCAGCAAGGCACGGCCATCGCCAAGCTGCGGCACCCACACACCGAACTGATGACCGGCGTAGACCGTGGCCGCCGCTTCTCCGCCAGCATTGCCGGCCAGCAGGGCGACCGTATCCACCGCGTCGGCCGTCGGCGCGTCGATGCCGAGCGACGCGGCCAGTGCGGTGTTGACGATCGCCAGCCGTGGCGACGGCAGCGGGGTCGGCAATACCCGGCGGGCGAATTCGGCATGCACCGCGGCATGGCGGGAAGGAAGCAGGCGCTGTTGCAGGGTCGGCATGGCGATAACGGCTGAGGGAAAGCGGCCAGCATACGGCCTGCGCTGCCGGGGCGAAATTCACACCGCCAGCAGGGTTATGGCTGCGCCCCGGGAGCAGGCACGCCCAGACCGCGCCATTCGCTGGCCAGTTCGACGCGCAACGCATCGATGACCGGATCGCCATCGCGATCAGCCGGATAGATGAACTGCAGTTCGGCAGTCTTGACCACATCGGGCACCAGATAGCCCATGCCGTCGGCGTCGGCGCGAATGGCATCGTCCTCGCGCATCAGCACTGCACCGATACCGACCGACATCAGCGTCGCCATGATCGGGACATGGTCGACGTCGATCAGTTTTTTCGGGGCGATATTGAGTTCGCGCCACAATTCGCTACAGAGCTTGTTGAAACTCGACAGCGACGACATGCCGACCCACGGAATCTTGCCCAGCGCCTTCGGCCCGCCACTTTCGATCCGTTCGCGCCAGCCGTTCGGCACCATGACCCGGAAGCGGATGTCGGCCAGGTGCACGGTATTGACGTTCACATACGGGTTCTTGCCGATATAGAAGCCGGCGTCGATTTCCTTCTTGCGCACCTGGTTCAGAATGACGCCGGTCACGTTGTGACGGATCTGGATATCCAGCAGCGGGTATTTTTCCACCAGCGACGCAATCCACGGCCCGATATGCAGCATTTCCGGCGTGGTGATGGTGCCGATGATGGCCCGTCCCGCCAACTGGCCTTTCAGCCCGCGCGCGTGGTTCAGCAGATCGCGGCTGGACGTCAGGATCGACTGGGCCCGCGGCAGCAATTCCTCGCCGGCCCGCGTCAGCCGGACACCACCGGCGCTGCGGTCGAACAGCGGCATGCCCATGTCTTCTTCCAGCGCCTTGATCTGTGCGGTAACGGCTGGCTGGCTCAGGTGCAGCAGTTCGGCGGCCTGGGTCAGGTGTCCCTGCTGGGCCACGGTGACAAAGGTGCGCAATTGATAGAGTTCCATCTACTCCTCCTGGTCTGGCTGGCCGCCGCCCACGTCACCAGGGCGACGAAAAGCGACGCTCATTCCCAATTATTGACCTTGATTCTACAGGGGTCATGACAAGCGACAGCAGTAAATTAGAGCAAAAGTTCCAATTTTTCTCGCACTTCCCAGTGTCATTAACAGCCCGCAAAGCCTTGCCAGTACTGGGTTTGTGCACCACAGCATCAGTCTGCGTGATTTTCTGCATCAAAAATTGCGATTGGAGGCTGACGTCAACGTCAACGTACATTCCATTGCGTGCCGGACCTTCGCTGTCCGCGCCACCCAAAGGAGGAAACGATGAACAACGACGAAGTCCTAAAACGGGTACAACAAAACCCGAAGTTCGCAGAGCTGGTGCACAAGAAAACCAGCTTCGGCTGGGCGCTCTCGATCGCCATGCTGGTCATTTACTACGGCTTCATCCTGATTCTGGCTTTTTCGCCGCATACGCTCGGCACGCCCATCAGCAGCAGCGGCGTGACCACCTGGGGCATCCCGGTGGGTATCGGCATCATTCTGTCGGCTTTCGTCCTGACCGGCATCTATGTGCGCCGGGCGAATACCGAGTTCGACCAGCTCAATCAGCAAATTGTCGATGAGGTGAACGCATGAAACAACGCTGGCTTTCCATTCTGGGAGGGGGTGCCATCGCCCTGCTCCCGCTCGCCGCGCTTGCCGCCGGCGCGATCGAAGGTGACGTGAAGCAGCAACCGCTGAACATGCACGCCATCATCATGTTCTTCGTGTTTGTCGCGTTCACGCTGGGCATCACCTACTGGGCTGCCCGCCGCACGCGTTCTGCGTCCGACTTCTATGCAGCCGGTGGCGGCATCACCGGCTTCCAGAACGGACTCGCCATCGCTGGCGACTACATGTCCGCCGCGTCCTTCCTCGGCATTTCCGCCATGGTGTACACCTCCGGCTATGACGGCCTGATCTACTCGATGGGCTTCCTGGTCGGCTGGCCGGTGATTCTGTTCCTGATCGCGGAGCGGCTGCGCAACCTCGGCAAATACACGTTTGCCGACGTCGCCAGCTACCGCCTGCAGCAGACCCCGGTCCGCTCGCTGGCCGCGACCGGCACGCTGATCGTGGTGTCGATCTACCTGATCGCGCAGATGGTCGGTGCCGGCAAGCTGATCCAGTTGCTGTTCGGCATGAACTACTCGTCGGCCGTGGTCATGGTCGGCGTGCTGATGGTCCTGTACGTGACCTTCGGCGGCATGCTGGCCACCACCTGGGTGCAGATCATCAAGGCGATCATGCTGCTGTCCGGTGCAACCTTCATGGCGGTCATGGTGCTGGCCTACGTCGGCTTCAGCCCCGAGGCGCTGTTCGCCAAGTCGGTCGAAGTCCACAGCAAGCATCTGGCGATCATGGAACCGGGCCAGCTGGTGTCCAACCCGATCGACGCGATCTCGCTCGGCATCGCCCTGATGTTCGGTACCGCAGGCCTGCCGCACATCCTGATGCGCTTCTTCACGGTGAAGAACGCCAAGGAAGCGCGCAAGTCGGTGTTCTACGCGACGGGCTTCATCGGCTACTTCTACATCCTGACCTTCATCATCGGCTTCGGCGCGATCCTGCTGGTCGGCACCAACCCGAACTTCTTCGAAGGCGGCAATCTGGGCGGCAAGCTGCTGGGCGGTGCGAACATGGCGGCGGTCCACCTGGCCGATGCCGTGGGCGGCGACCTGTTCCTCGGCTTCATCTCGGCGGTGGCATTCGCGACGATTCTTGCGGTAGTGTCGGGTCTGGCCCTGTCCGGTGCGTCGGCGGTGTCGCATGACCTGTACGCCAGCGTGTTCAAGAAGGGCAAGGCCAACGAAGCGGACGAAATCCGTGTGTCGAAGATCACCACCCTGGTGCTCGGCGTGCTGTCGATCATCCTCGGCATCGCCTTCGAAACGCAGAACGTCGCCTTCATGGTCGGCCTGGCCTTCTCGGTCGCCGCATCGGCCAACTTCCCGATCCTGTTCCTGTCCATGTTCTGGAAGGGCCTGACCACCCGCGGTGCCGTGCTCGGCGGTGCCATCGGTCTGGTCTCGGCCGTGGTCATGATCCTGCTCGGGCCGACGGTCTGGGTCGATGTGCTGAAGCATGACGCCCCGCTGTTCCCGTTCAAGAACCCGGCCCTGTTCTCGATGACCCTGGCGTTCCTGAGCACCTGGCTCATCTCGGTCCTCGACAACTCGCGTACCGCGAACGAAGAACGTGCCAGGTTTGACGCCCAGTTCGTGCGGGCCATGACCGGCATCGGCGCCACCGGCGCATCCAAGCACTAAAGCAAGTCACCCGCCCGGAAACGGGCGGGGCCTTCCCGGCCACCACCGGGGAGGCGGCAGTCCGGGTCGGGGAAGCCCCAACCCGGACTGCCCCACACCAGTCTCACAGATGTCCAAGGAGAATCAGCCATGTCCACCATCGAATCCGTACTCAAGGAAACCCGCAGTTTCGCGCCGATCGACGCTTTCCGTCAGAACGCCACCCTGTCCGGCATGGAGGCATACAACACCGTCTGCGAACGCGCGAACAACGATTACGAAGGCTTCTGGGCCGACCTGGCCCGCGAGCTGCTGAGCTGGCACAAGCCGTTCACCCGCACCTTCGACGGCAGCAATGCCCCGTTCTTCAAATGGTTCGACGATGGCCTGCTGAACGTCTCCTACAATTGCCTTGACCGTCACCTCGACCAGCATGGCGACAAGACCGCCATCATTTTCGAGTCCGATGACGGCCAGTCCACCCCGATCAGCTACCGCAGCCTGTATGAACAGGTGTGCCAGTTTGCCAACGGCCTGAAAAAGCTCGGCGTGGAAAAGGGTGACCGCGTGGTCATCTACATGCCGATGACGGTGCAGGCCGTCATTGCCATGCAGGCTTGCGCCCGCATCGGCGCCATTCACTCGGTGGTGTTCGGCGGCTTCTCCGCCGGCGCGCTGCGCGACCGCATCATCGATGCCGGCGCCAAAATCGTCATTACCGCCAACGAAGGCATGCGCGGCGGCAAGACCGTGCCGCTGAAGGCAACCGTCGACGAAGCGCTGGACGCCGGCGGTTGCGACAGCATCGAGAAGGTTATCGTGCAGAAGCGTACCGCCGGCAATACGCCGATGGGTGCGCGCGACATCGGCTGGGACGAGCTGACCGCCGGCCTGCCGCTCGACTGCGAACCGACCTGGGTCGAAGCCGACCACCCGCTGTTTATCCTGTACACCTCCGGTTCGACCGGCAAGCCGAAGGGCATCCAGCATTCGAGCGCCGGCTACCTGCTCGGCGCCGCCAACAGCTTCCGCTGGGCGTTCGACTACAAGCCGGACGACGTGTTCTGGTGCACGGCCGACGTCGGCTGGATCACCGGCCACACCTACATCTGCTACGGCCCGCTGGCGATGGGCGCGACCCAGGTCGTGTTCGAAGGCGTGCCGACCTACCCGGACGCCAGCCGCTTCTGGAGCATGATCGAACGCCACAAGGTCACCACCTTCTACACCGCCCCGACGGCGATCCGTTCGCTGATCAAGCTCGGCGC
>NZ_BAAGUB010000013.1:0-193168 GCF_054781615.1 Microvirgula curvata
GCGGCGAAGCCGCTGCCGGTATTGGCGTACAGCCGCACCCCGTTCGGGCCGATCAGCACCAGATCGAGCCGGCCGTCGCCGACCAGATTGGCCAGTTGCGCGCCGGACTGCAGGAACTCGGCCGGAAACGCGCTGAACGGGGTAAAGCCGCGCCAGCTGTGGTCGTCGTTCAGGGCAAAGAAGCCGGCCAGCCCGGGCTGGATGCTGACCCAGTCCAGCCGGCCGTCGCCGGTCATGTCGAGCAGCAGCTGGCGGGCGCCCGGCACGGCCTTGGGCGCCTGCGGCAGGGCGGTGGCCTGGCCGTAGCTGATGCCGTCCGGGTCCGCGCCGGTCACCCGCTGCGGGGCGCGGTACAGCCAGGCGCCGGCCTGCTGGTACAGCAGCCCGGGCAGGCCGTCGCCGTACAGGTCGACCAGCTGGTAGCCCGGCGGCTCAGGCCAGTCGGCCAGCGGCTGGTACTGGCCATCGACAGCCGGGGAGGAGGAAGAGTAGCTGAACCGGGTCGCGGGCAGATCGAGCAGGCTGCCGTCGGCCTCGTAGGCGCGGCGGCGCAGTGCAGTCAGTGCGGAGCCGAAGGCCGAACTGTCGTAGCTGAACGACAGGCAGGACAGCAGGGTCGGTGTGGCCGGGCTGGCGGGGTCGCGGCCGAAGGCCAGCAACTGCCGGCACAGCCGGTGGCTGCGCAGCTCGAAGCCGAAGCGGTAGTCGGAGAAGGCATCGGGGCGGCAGGTCCAGACCCCGGTCGTGTCCCAGGTTGGTGGTGGCTGGTCGTCGGCCGGGCGCTGGCCGTAGTCGAATTTGAGCGTGCGCAGCCAGCCGGCATCGTCGGGCAGGGTGCCGAACAGGTAGAAGGTGGCCGAGGCGGTCAGGTTGGCGTAGTCGATGCGGTCGGGATAGCGCTGGGCGGTCTGGTCGCGGCTGTCACTGATGCCGGTGCTGTCCTCGGCCACATAGCGGTACAGCACGTGTTCGCCATTCGGGAACAGCGATTCCTCGATCAGCCAGCGGGCGATATGGCCGGGACTGGCCGGATCGCTGATCTGCGCGGTGTAACCAAGGCAGTGGATGACGCCGTTGCACTCGAACCATAACCAGAAAGCGCTGGTCCCGGATTGCCAGTATTGGTAGCGGGAATAATCGGTCTGGGTGCGCGAGGAGTAAGGGGTGACGGTATACGACAGCGGCAGGGTGGAGCCGACACAGCGGGTGACGCCGGTTTGCACCACCACCTTGCCGTCAGCATCCAGCTGTGGAACCAGCGGTTCGCCATCGGGGCCGACAAACACGTCGTCGTCGTTGTACTGGGGGACGCCGAGGCGGGTGCGGCGCTGGATGGCGGGCAGGGCGAGCAGCCAGCCATTGCCGCAGGGGCCGTTGCCGGCGCCGGCGCTGTAGCCGAGGGTCAGGGCGGGGGCGGATTCGCGGGCGACGGGGAGTGACAGCGGGATGTCGAACGAGACCATGCCGGCGGAGACGGTGGGCCCGTTGCCGTGACCGAGGCCGGGAAGGGCGTCGTGGACGGTGGGCAGGGTCGGCGGGGCGACTGAGACAGGCTCGGAGAACATGGAGGGAGACCTCCGTGGGGCGAGATAATCCAGTGAATTGGGGATATGGCAGGATCGGATTGCCGCCATGGAGACGCTGGCGCGGCAATAATCTGGTATAGGCGTTCAGCCGGTATCGAAGCCATTGCGGCTGACGGACGGAACGCGGGAGGCTGGCATGCCGGGCCGCCACCGGAGCGGGGCGGCCCGTGACACGGCGTCATGGCGACGCCGGTCGGAAACTCAGGCGGTGTAGCGCTTCACGCCATCAAGCAGTTCCTGCTTGGCGGCTGCGATATCGGCCCAGCCGGTAATCTTGACCCACTTGCCCTTTTCCAGATCCTTGTAGTGCTCGAAGAAGTGCACCATCTGGTCACGCAGCAGTTGCGGCAGGTCTTCCAGTTTCTGGATGTCCTTGTACATCGGGCACAGCTTTTCGACCGGCACGGCAACGACCTTGGCATCGACGCCCGATTCGTCTTCCATCTTCAGCACGCCCAGTGCGCGGCAGCGCACGACCACGCCCGGTTGCAGCACGAACGGGGTGACTACCAGCACATCGACCGGATCGCCATCTTCGGACAGCGTTTGCGGCACAAAGCCGTAGTTGGCCGGGTACATCATCGACGTGCCCATGAAACGGTCGACGAACAGGGCGTTCGATTCCTTGTCGAATTCGAACTTGATCGGCGCGGCATTGGCCGAGATTTCGATAACGACGTTGAAATCGTTCGGCACGTCCTTGCCGGCCGGGATGCGGTCGAGATTCATGAAAGCTCCTTCATTGGGGTAAGGGGAATCAGGCGGGACAGGTCACCGCACAGTGAAACTTGCCGATTATAACGATCGCACCCGCCATGCCGCTATAATCTGCGACTGACTTTCACAGGGACGGGAACCATGCTTGACACGCTGATCGTTGAATTCGACAAGGGCCTGCGCACCGTGTTCGCGTCGGCTTCCAGCCTGAGACCGCACCCGGACCAGGACGTGGCCGAGGCCGGGTTGTCCGACGCCGAGCGTCGTCACGCCCTCGGGCTGATGCGGGTCAACCATTGCGGCGAGGTGTGCGCCCAGGCGCTGTACCAGGGGCAGGCGCTGACCGCGCGCGATCCGGCCACCCGCGATTCGCTGAAGCAGGCGGCCTGGGAAGAAACCGAGCACCTGGCCTGGACCGAGCGGCGCATTGCCGACCTCGGCGGCCGCAAGAGCGTGCTCAATCCGGTCTGGTATGTCGGGTCGCTGGCGATGGGCGTTGCCGCCGGCGCGCTGGGTGATCGCTGGAATCTGGCCTTCCTGGAAGAAACCGAAATCCAGGTCGCCGCACACCTGGACGAGCATCTGCAGACGCTGCCGGCCGACGATGCGAAGAGCCGCGCCGTGGTTGCGCAGATGCGTGACGATGAGGCCCGCCACGCCGAAACCGCGCACAACCTGGGGGCAGCGCCGATGCCGGCACCGGTCAAGACCCTGATGCACCTGACTTCGCAGTTGCTGAAGAAGTCCAGCTACCACATCTGAGCGGCACGCCGGGCCGGTGACGCCGCGGGAGACACGCATGAGCGACAGGATCGTCAAGTCCGCTGCCGAATGGCGGGAACAGCTGACACCGGAACAGTACCGGGTCGCCCGCGAGGGCGGGACCGAGCGGCCGTTCACCGGCGAGCACTATTTCCACAACAAGGACGGCCGCTACAGCTGCATCTGCTGCGGGGCGACGCTGTTCGACTCGTCGACCAAGTTCGATGCCGGCTGCGGCTGGCCGAGCTTCTGGGCCGAGGCCGTGCCCGGCAGCATCGTGCGGTTGCGCGATACCAGCCACGGCATGGTGCGCATCGAGGTTCGCTGCGCCCGCTGCGATGCGCATCTCGGCCACGTGTTCCCTGACGGCCCCGAGCCGACCGGCGAGCGCTACTGCATCAACTCGGCGTCGATCGGCTTCGAACCGGGCGCGTGACCCGGCTGTAGCGCGTCACCGGCGGCCAGCGTGCTGGCCGGCTTCAGTGCCAGCCACATTCCGGCATCGCGGTGCAGGATGTACGGGGCTGCCGTGCTCGACCCGACCCCGGAGTGAACCACGGAAACCGGAAGGACCCGGGCGGGATGCCCGTCACAGCAGCGACTCGGTGAACACCGCGTCCTGGACGCGGATCTTGCGCGGGGTCAGGCCAAGCTGGTTGAAGGTGTCGGCCAGTTGCTGCTGTTCCTGCACGATGCGGGCATCGACCGGCTGCACCTGGTAGTCGCGGCGTTCGGTGGCCAGCTTCAGCACCCTGGCGTCGACCCCCAGCTGGGGCGCGAGCAGATCGGCGACCGCCTGCGGATGCTGCTGCGCCCACTGCTCCGATTTTTTCAGCTCGGCAAACACCCGGCGCAACACCTCCTTGTGGCTGCCGGCATAGCTGCGCGAGGCGACATAGAACGTCCGGTTGCTGGACAGGCCGCTGCCGTCACGCAGCACGCGCACCTTGCTGGACAGTTGCTGGCCGGCCAGATACGGGTCCCACAGGCCGATGGCCTGGACCTGTCCGGACTCGAACGCGGCCCGCGCATCGGCGGCATTGGTCGCATACACCGGCTGGATGTCTTCGTAGCGCAGGCCGGCCTGCTCCAGGGCGCGTACCAGCAGATACTGCACATTCCAGCCGCGGCCGATGGCGATTTTCTGTCCCTTCAGCTCCCTGACCGAGCGGATTGGCGAGTCGGCCGGTACCAGCAGGGCGATGCCCTTCGGGTACGGGTGCTCTGCCGCGAGGTACACCAGATCGATGCCGGCGACCTGGGCGAACACGGTTGGCGCGTCGGCCGCGTGGCCGAAATCGATCGCCCGGGCATTCAGCGCTTCCAGCAGTTGCGGGCCGGCGGCGAACTCATGCCATTTGACCTGGATGCCGAGCGGCTTCAGCGCGCGTTCGAGATTGCCGGTGCCCTTGAGAATATTGAGGGTGTTGAATTTCTGGTAGCCGATGCGGATGACGGAGTCGTCGGCTTGGGCGCTGACGGACAGCATCAGCGCAGCGGCGAAGAGGACGAAAAGGCGGGCAACAAAACGGGGCATGGCCGGCTCCTGTGCTGACGGGAAAGCGGCCATGGTAGGGAGGATTGTTTAGTACTGCATGGAAGCGATTTTGCGCTATTAATATCGTTATGGAATAAAGAATCGTGCTGCGCCCGCAGCACGATTCTCGTTTGCCTACAGCCGGAACTGCTTGAACAGCGCGCGGATATTGTCCGCCAGCCGGGTCAGTTCGAGCAGATGGACCGAGACCGACTGCAGCGCTTCATCGCTGGAACGGACCTGCTGCGTGACGCGTTCGGTGTTCTGCGACATCAGCGTGGCGGCCTGGAACTGCTCGCTGGTTGAATGGGCGATCTCGTGCATATTGCGCACCACCTCGTCCATTTCCGCCTGGATGCGGTCCATGTCGCTGGCGGTGGTGGTGGTCAGCGCCAGTCCGGACTCCACCGAGTTCAGCGTCCGCTCCATATTGTCGCTGGCGCTGCCGGTCGCGCTGCGCATGCCGTCGATCATCTGCGAGATCTCGGTTGTGGCCTGGCCAGTCCGCTCCGCCAGCTTTCTGACTTCGTCGGCCACCACGGCAAAGCCGCGCCCCTGTTCACCGGCACGGGCGGCCTCGATCGCGGCGTTCAGCGCCAGCAGATTGGTCTGGTCGGCGATTTCCTTGATCACCTGAATGATGCCGCCGATATTGTCGGCATGCTGCCTGACCTCGCCGAACAGCGACGACAGGTCACGGACGATGGACGCGGACTGGCTCATTTCCGCCGACAGCTTCTTGATGCTCTGCGCGCCTTCGAGCGACAGCTTGCCTGTCGCCTCGACCTTGCCGCTGGTATCGCCGGCATAGTCGGCAATGTGGGAAATGCTGACCGTCAGCTGTTCGATGGTCGCGGCATTGCTGCCGCTGTGGTTGGCCAGCTCGCTCGACTCGGCCGCCATGCGGGTCGACAGGCCGGACAGGGCGCCGACGCCATCGGTCAGACTGGCGGCTTCCTGCTGCACCGACACGAACAGCTCGCGCAGGGTACCCTGGAACTGGTTGAAGGCCTGTGCGGTCTGGGCGATCTCGTCGCGGCCGGCCACGTCGATGCGACGGGACAGGTCCGCGCCGCCGGAGGCAATGGCGGTCATGGCATCGCGGATGCGGATCAGCCCGGCCAGCATGCGACTGACCATCAGCGTGCCCAGCGGCAGCAGCACCAGCAGCAGGACCGCGATCAGCACCAGCGAGAACATCAGCAGCTTGTCCAGCGGCGCCAGGGCCAGGTCCTTGTCCATGGCCACGACCAGATACCAGCCGCTGCTGTCGATGCGGCGCACCGAGATGAATTCCTGGTCCCCGCCGACCGTGGTCTGCAGCATGGCCTGCGACCTGGCCGCCTCGGCCAGGCGCGCGGCGTCGAGTTCGGGCGCCAGTTCCTGCAGGGGTTTGCCGAGCAGGGCCTCGCTGGCGTGGATCAGTACCTTGCCGTCATGGTCGACCACCATCGCATAGCCGTCATAGGCAAGCTTGGCACCCAGCAGGCTCTTGACCAGCCCATCCATGTATACCGCCAGCCCGACCACGCCGATCTGCGCATCGCCGTGCAGCACCCGGCGCGCGAATGACACCATCGGCTTGCCGGTGCCGGCGTCCGGATACGGCGGGGTAACGATCGGGCGGGTGGCGGCGTCAGTCGCCTGCTTGTACCACGGGCGTCCGGTCGGGTTGTAATCGGCAGGCAGGTTCTGCGGCCGCGATGCCAGATAGCGCTTGTCCGCCAGCCCCAGGAAGGCGAAGTTGACGTCCCGCGCCCGCCCGGTCACCTCGAGGATCGGGGTCGGGTCACCGGTCGCCACGCCCGGCGCGGTCGCGTCGATCAGGCTCAGCTTTTCGGCCAGCCAGTCGTCGACATTCTTCGCATACGAGCTACTGGCAATATCGGATTGCAGTGACACGCTTTCGAGCAGTTCCGCACGCATGCGCTGGTAGGCGGCAAGCGTCAGGATAATGGCCGGAATGGCAATCGACAGGCTGATGGTGGCGATCAGTTTGCTACGCAGGGACTGCAGCATGGTGGGGCTCTCCATGGGACGGTATCTTGTGGCTGGCCGGAGAGCGGGCGGGCTCGGGCTCTAGCAGTGTTGCTGGTCGACCGGCGCGGCCGGGCGACTCAATACCTCATGGGCGCGCTGATGATCGATGGCCTTGCTCCAGACCGCGACGACCACGGTGGCGACGCAGTTGCCGATCAGGTTGCCGGCGGCGCGGCCGATGCCGATAAACCAGTCGACCGACAGCACCAGCACCAGACCGACCGCCGGAATCGACGGATGCGACGCCAGCGTGGCCGACAGAATGACGATGGCCGAGCCGGGAATGCCGTGGGCGCCCTTGGATGTCACCAGCGCAATCAGCAGAATGCCGAGCAGATCGGTCAGCGACAGCGGGGTATTGGTCGCCTGGGCGATAAACACGGCGGCCAGGGTCAGATAGATCGAGAACGCATCCAGATTGAACGAGTAGCCGGTCGGAATCACCAGCCCGACTACCGGCTTGCTGATGCCCAGCCGCTCCAGCTTGCACATCACCTGCGGCAGCACGCAGTCCGACGACGCCGTGCCGAGCACCACCAGGATTTCCTCGCGCAGATAGCGGATCAGCTGCACGATGCTGAAGCCGGCGATGCGCAGGATGGTGCCGAGCACCACCAGGATGAACAGGGTCACGGCAAGATAGAAGGTGCCGACCAGATAGCCGAGCTGCAGCAGCGACGCATAGCCGTATTCGCCGACGGTAAAGGCCACCGAACCGAGCACGCCGAGCGGCGCCAGCTTGATGATGAAGCCCATGACTCCGAACAGCAGGGTCGAGAAGGAGTCGACCAGCGCAGTCAGATTGCGGCCCTTTTCCCCCATCAGCGACAGCGAACAGCCGAACAGGATCGCGATCAGCAGGATCTGCAGCACATCGTTGCGGGCAAAGGCGGAAAAGACGCTGTCGGGGATGATCTTCATCAGGAAGGCCACCGAACCGCTGTCGGTGACCTGATGGGCAGATTGCAGATACTGTCCGGCGACGCCGGCATTCAGCGCGCTGACGTCGACATTCATGCCGTGACCGGGCTGCAGCAGGTAGGCGAGGGCAATCCCCAGCGCCAGCGCCAGCGTGGTGACCAGCTCGAAGTAGACGATGGCGGTCAGTCCGACCTTGCCGACCTTTTTCAGCTCGCCGGCATTGGCGATGCCGGAAACGACCACGGCGAACACCACCAGCCCGACCAGCATGCGGATCAGCTTGATGAAACCTTCGCCAAGCGGATGCAGGCTGATGGCGAAATCCGGATAGAACACGCCAATCAGGATGCCGGCGACCAGGGCGACCAGGACTTGTGCGAATAGCGAGCGGCACAGGCGTTTCATGCAGAATCTCCAGGGCAGTGACCGGCCTCTCGCCTGGCGGGCGCCGTGGCGGGGCGGGCCGGTACTGTGAGGCCGAGTCTACTGTGAGGAAGAAAGCGCTTTATTGTCATCGGACGACAATGGATTGTCTTTGCGCGCCAATTCAATGCCAATGTCAACGCTTTGTGTCGCTAGTGCATAAAACGGGGTCGGGTCACTGACCGGATGCCGGCGCTTCCAGCAGCCCGCGCGGCAGCGGCGACAGTACCGTATCGAGCCCTCGCAGCAGGGACAGCGGCAGCGACGCCCCGTGACCGGCCTGATCGAGCAGGGCAAAGCTGACCTCGATATCGCGGCTGGCGCCCAGCCGGGCGGCCATGGCGGCGGTATTGTCACGCATGCGATTGCGGGTCTCCCTGGCCCCGACCGTCAGCAGCAGCCTGACCGGCCCGTCGCTGATGACTGGCCGGGCCGCTTCCTCGGCCAGGATCGATTCGCGGTTCCACCAGATCGACGGGCTGGCCGCCACATAGGACTGGAAAGCCTGTGGCCGGGTAAACAGCACATGCAGCGCAAACAGGCCGCCGAGCGAATGGCCGAAAAGCGTCTGCCGGCGGCGATCGATCGGCAGCTCACGCTCGATGCGCGGCTTCAGCTGCTGCTCGATAAAGTCCAGCAGCGCGGTCTGGCCGCCGGTGCGCTGGCCTGGTGCGATCTGCGCCGGCAGATTGGCGGCAGCGGTCGGCGGGGTGAAATCATGGAAGCGGCGTGGAATGTCGAACGGCTGATCGGTCGGGTAGCCGATGCCGACGATGACCGCCGGTTCGAGATCCTGCCGGGCACGGAGGGCGTCGGCGGCGGTGCCGATGACTGCATTGGCATCGAGCAGGTACAGCACCGGGTAGCCGGCCGCCGGCGCCGGGCGGTCCGGGCGGACCACGAAGATGCGGTACGCGCCGCCGTCCGGCCTGGCGGCGAGATCGAAGCGGGTCGTGCCCGGCAGCGTGACGTCACCGGCGTTGACGATGGCAGCGGGCAGGATGGCAAACAGGCAGGCAGTCAGCAGCAGCGGGAGGCGGGGCATCAGATCCGGGTCCGGGACAGTTTCGGGGGCATGCCGAACGCGCGCTTGTACGCGGTGGCGAAGTTGGCAGCACTGCTGTAGCCGGCCAGATGGGCGGCCTCGCCGACGCTGACGCCGTGTTTCTCCAGCGCGGTGCGGGCGGCAAGCAGCTTGCGCTGACGCAGATAGCCGAACACGGTGCAGCCGAAGGCCGCGCGGAATTGTCGCTGCAGGCTGGTCACGTTCAGCCCGGCCTCGCGGGCGATGGCGTCCAGTGACAGCGCATCGTCCAGATGCTGGTCGAGATAGTCGGCCAGATCGAGCAGTCGGGCGTACTCGCGCGGCCGCAGCCGCCCGGGGGCGGCCGGCAGCGGCTGCCCGAGCACGGCCAGTGCTTCGGCGACCAGATCAATGGCGCGGCTTTCCAGATACAGGTTCTGCATCAGCGTGCTGCCGGGCGGGGGGCACAGCATCTGCGTGGCCAGCGCAATCAGCGAGGCTGATGGCACCCAGCTGCGGACCGACAGGTGTTCGCGGCAGAAGGTGCGGATGACGTCGTCGCTGTCGACCCCGGCCTGGGCCAGCCATTGTGGCGACAGGGTCAGGCTGACCTTGCGTTCGCTGCCGCCGCGCCGGGCGCGGCGCACGAACAGATCGGGTTCGGCCAGCGACAGCAGCGTGCATTCGTGCCGCAGCCGGCCGCGACCGTCGCGGTGCGGGCCGAACTGGAAGCGGCGATGGCCGAAGGCGACATCGGCCTGGCCATCCAGCAGCAGGGAGAATTTCAGCCCCGGCTCCAGCAGCACCTGACTGGTCATGCTGTGCAGGTTCTCGACCTGGGTGCAGTGCGCGACCAGACCCGGCCGCAGCCGGGCAACGCGAAAGTCGCCGGCCAGCACCGGTACGTCGGCAGCCAGCCCCGGCTGGTTGAAGCGGTAGCCGGAGCCGACCAGTCCGGACAGGCGAATGATTTGCGAGCCGCTGACCAGTCGCGGCGTCGTCTCGGAAGATGTCATGCAGTAATTCCGGTGGGCAGGGCACGGCGGGAAGGCCGGGCCCGGATTGTCCATGGCCGGCAGGCGGCGATGAAGCGGGATTGTCTTGCGCAAAGGTCTTACTTGTTTGCGCAAAGGCAGTCTGAAAAACGGTATGGAATACTAGGCGCCGACAAAACGAGATGCAAATGATTCTCAATCGTCTGTTGCCATGCAATAATGCCTGCGCTTCACGATCAGGGTCTCCATTGCATCCGCCAGGACACGGCCCCGCAGCCAGTGTTGACGTAGATAACGGAGTTCCCATGGCTCATACCAGACAAATCATCCCGCTGCCGGCACGCCGACCGGCCATGCGCCTGGCGATCATCGCCGGCACCCTCGGCAGCCTGTACGCCTCCGGCGCGCTGGCCGCGCAACCGGCCAGTGACGCCGCCGTGGCCCTGCCCGACGTGGTGGTCACGGCCGCCGGCTACGAACAGAAAATCAAGGAAGCACCGGCCAGCATCTCGGTGCTCACGCGCCAGGATCTGGAAAGCCAGCCGTTCACCGACCTGAAGGACGCCGTCCGCCATCTGGAAGGGGTCAGCATCGTCGGCGAAAGCGGCGAGCAGGACATCTCGATCCGCGGCATGTCCGGCGAATACACGCTGATCATGGTCGACGGCAAGCGGCAGAACACCCGCGAGACCATGAACCGCGGTACCGGCGGCGTACAGCCGAGCATGATCCCGCCGCTGGAAGCCATCGAGCGCATCGAAGTGGTGCGCGGGCCGATGTCGTCGCTGTACGGTTCGGATGCGATGGGCGGCGTGATCAACATCATCACCCGCAAGGTGCCGGCGCAGTGGCACGGTTCGGTCAATCTGGGCGGCATCTTCCAGGAGCACTCGCGCTACGGTGATACCGGCCAGGGCGACTTCTGGCTTGGCGGGCCGGTCAGCGACGGCCTGGTCGGCTTCCAGGTGTACGGCAATTACAGCGACCGGGCGGAAGACCATGTGTTCTATCCGGGCAACAGCACCGGCGGCGCCAAGGGCACCCGCGACGGCAGCCTGACCGCCAAACTGACGGTCACGCCGAGCGCCGACCAGGACCTGACCTTCGAGGCCGGCCACAATGCGCTGACCTACGAACGCACGGCCGGCCGGACGCTGGCTGACAACGCCGCCGACCTGAAAACCCGGCATACGCGCGACAACTGGGCCATTACCCACAACGGCCGCTGGGGCTGGGCGAATTCGACGCTGGCGCTGTACCAGGAAATCGGCAAGCAGGAAACCTGGACCGGCGGCAGCAAGAGCGCATCGGAACCAAAAACCACCAATACCACGCTGGATGCCCTGCTGACGCTGCCATTCAGCCGCAACATGCTGAAGCTCGGCGCCCAGTACGGGTCGCAGAAAGTCGAGGACATTGCCGGCGAAGCGTCGATCAAGGGCTATCCGGTCAATGCCGACTCGGTCAGCATCAATACCTGGGCGCTGTTCGCCGAAGACGCCTTCCATGCCACCGACGCCCTGACGCTGACTGCCGGCGCGCGGCTCGACCATGACGAACGCTACGGCTCGCACGTGACGCCGCGCCTGTATGCGGTCTATGCGCTGACGCCGGCAGTCACGCTGCGCGGCGGTGTGGCCAAGGGCTTCAAGGCGCCGACCCTGCGCCAGTCGACGGCCGGCTACTGCATGACCAGCGGCGGCGGCAGCCAGAAGCAGGGCACCCTGTGCGGGAACCCGGACCTCGATCCGGAAGAAAGCACGACCGAGGAAATCGGCATCCGCTACGACGCCGACGGCAGCAGTGCCAGCTTCACCGTGTTCAACAACGATTTCCGGAACAAGGTGGTCAGCTATGACACCGGCGTGCCCGATCCGCGCGCCAGCGGCCGCAGCATCTACGTGTACGACAACATCGCCAAGGTCAATATCCGCGGGGTCGAGCTCAGTGCCTCGCAGCAGTTGAACAAGCAGTGGAAGCTGTCCGGCAACTACACCTACACCGACTCGAAGCGCGAGGGCGGCGGCGAGCCGGCCTACAACGGCAGCTCGCTCGACGGCCGCCCGCTGGACAAGACGCCGCGCGACATGGCCAATCTGCAGCTCGACTGGACCCCGACCGACAAGGTGTCGGCCTATGCCCGCGCCAGCTACTACGGCAAACAGTACTGGGCGGCCTTCCGCAACGGCGCCACCGGCGTGCGCGAGCGTCCGGCATCGACCACCTTCGACCTTGGCGGTTCGTACGTGATCAACAAGACCTTTACCGTGACCGCCGCCGTGCTGAACCTGACCGACAAGATTGTCGACATCGACCCGCGCGGCCGCAACCAGGGCCTGGACGGCAACTGGATGGTCGATGAGGGTCGCCGTTACTGGGTGAAGCTGAATGCCCATTTCTGACCCGGACTGAATGCGCCGGGCAGTGACGAACGAAAGGGCCCCGTGCCCTTTCGGCGTTGCCGTTTTCCATTGAAAGAGAGGTTTCCGTGCGCACATCGACCGCCATTCTGACCACGCCGGATGCAAGCCGGCATCTGTTCAAGCTGTGCAAGCATTTCGCCCGCAAGATCCCGGTCGAGTTCGACGAGCGGCACGGCGAAATCCGCTTTCCGTTCGGTGTCTGCCGGCTGGCGGCCACCGCAGACGCGATGGAGCTGCACTGCGAGGCCGGCGACGACGCCGGGCTGGCGCGGCTGCAGGACGTGATCGGCTCGCACGTCGAACTGGTCACGCGCAGCACGACGCTGCTGTCGCCGGTCTGGCAACCGGCGCCGTGACAGATTGCCGCCGACCGTTGCTGGCCGGCGGACCGGAGATTCATTAGTTTGTTGCAAGGAAAAGGCATGTCTGAAGTTGGAGGAGGGTGGTTCGCCGCCGGTCGCAAGCTGGCGCTGGGACTGGTCATGGGGTGGATGGGCATGGCGGCGCAGGCGGCAGTCGTGACCGACATCGCCGGCCGTCGGGTCGAGGTGCCGGCCAAAGTCGAGCGCATCCTGCTTGGCGAAGGCCGGCTGTTCTATGCGTTTGCGCTGCTGGAAGGCAAGCAGCCGCTGGCGCGCATTGCCGGCTGGCAGGGTGACTTCCGCTATCTCGATCCGCAGACCTACGCCCAGTACAAGGCAAAGTTTCCGGCCATCGACCGCATCCCGCTGATCGGCAAGACCAATGAAGAATCGGTCAGCGCCGAAATAGTGCTGACGCTGAAACCGGATATCGCCGTGTTCTCGATTGCCGGCCACGGGCCCAGCCTCGACAACCCGATCGTCAAGCAGCTCGAAGCGGCGCGGGTGCCGGTGATCTTTGTCGACTTCCGCATCAAGCCGATGGAAAACACCATTCCCAGCCTGCGGATCATGGGCAAGGCGCTGCAGCGCGAAGCCACCGCCGAACGCTTTATCCGCTTCTATCAGGAGCAGTTGCGTGCCGTGACCGGACCGGTCAGTGCCATTCCCGCCGCAAAGCGGCCCACGGTGTTCCTCGATGTGCGTGCCGGTGCGTTCGATCACGTGGCCTCGGCCGGCAAGGGCAGCCTCGGCGAGATGGTCGATGCTGCCGGCGGGCGCAATATCGGCGACACGCTGCTGCCGATCGCGCTCGGTGAAGTCAATATGGAAAAGGTGCTGGCGATGAACCCGTCGGTCTATATCGCCACCGGCGCCGGCGCGCCCGATGCGCGCACCGGGCTCAAGTTCGGCGCGGACGTCTCCCCGGCCATGGCGCGCGAATCGCTGCAGCGCATGGCCCGGCGCGGCCATGTCGGTGCGCTGGCGGCGGTACGCAACGGCAATACCTACGGTGCCTGGCACCATTTCTACAACACGCCGTACCACGTCGTGCTGATCCAGCAGATTGCCAAATGGCTGCATCCGGCCCGCTTCGCCCGGCTGGACCCGCAGGCGTCGTGGGTCAGGATGCACAAGGAATTCCTTGCCATTGAGCCGCAAGGCACCTATTGGGTCGGGGGGCGGCCGTGAGTGCGCCGGAACTGGCGCTGGGCACGACGGCTGACGACATTGTCGGCGGCTACCGGCAACTGCTGTCAAAACGGTTGCTGGTACTGCTGTTGCTGGCGGCCATCATCGTCGGCTCACTGCTGCTCGACTTCACCATCGGGCCGTCCGGGCTGACACTGGCCGAGCTGTGGCAGACCCTGCTGCAGCGCGAGGCGGCCGATCCGGCCACGGCAGTTATCGTCTGGGACATCCGGCTGCCGTATGCGCTGATCGCGGTGGCGGCCGGGCTGGCGCTGGGGCTGGCCGGTGCGGAAATGCAGACCGTGCTTAACAATCCGCTGGCCAGCCCGTTCACGCTCGGCCTGCAGCAGGCGGCGGCATTCGGCGCTGCACTGGCGCTGGTGGTTGACCTCAGTCTGCCCGGTGTGCCGGGGGGCTGGAGCGTGGCAGTCAATGCGTTTCTGGTCTGCCTGCTGGCGGTATGGCTGATCGATACCGTGACCCGGGTCGGCGGCATGAGCACGTCCGGCGTGGTGCTGTTCGGCATTGCGCTGATGTTCAGCTTCGAGGCACTGACCTCGATGATGAAATACATTGCCGACGCCGATGCGCTGCAGGGGCTGGTGCTGTGGACCATGGGCAGTCTGTCGCGCGCGACCTGGCCCAAGGTCGCTGCGCTGTTCGCGCTGGTGGCCATCGTGCTGCCGCTGTCGGTCAGCAATGCATGGCGGCTGACCGCGCTGCGACTGGGCGAGGATCGTGCCGCCAGCTTCGGCATCAATGTGCGCCGCCTGCGGCGCAATGCCCTGATCCGCGCCAGTCTGCTGACCGCGCTGACAGTGTCCTTTGTCGGCACCATCGGCTTTGTCGGTCTGGTGGCGCCGCATATCGCCCGCCGCCTGGTCGGTGAGGACCATCGCTTCTACCTGCCATCCAGCGCGCTGATCGGCGCCGTGATCCTGTCGCTGGCCTCGCTGGCCTCGCGCAGCCTGATTCCCGGCACCATCATCCCGGTCGGCATCGTGACTGCGCTGGTCGGCATCCCGTTCTTTATTGCCATCGTATTCCGCCAGGGGAGGTTGTCGTAATGCCGTCGTTGTCCCTGCATCAGCTCCACGTCCGCTACGGAAGGCGCGAAGTGATCCACGACCTGAACGCCCCGCGCATCGAGGCCGGCAAGGTCACGGCACTGCTGGGGCCGAACGGCAGCGGCAAGTCGACGCTGCTGAAGGCCGTGGCCGGGCTGGCCAGTGCCGATGGCCGGATCGAATTTGACGGCCATGCGCTGCGCCGGCAGAACGGCCCGTCGCGCCAGGTCGCCTACCTGCCGCAGACCCTGCCGCCTGCCGTACGGCTGCGCGTGCTCGAATCGGTGCTGGTTGCCCGCCAGGCAACCGCGACCGGCCTCGGCCAGTCGGGGCGGGAGCAGGATGTGCTGGCCCTGCTGGAGCGGCTCGGCATCGCCCATCTGGCACTGTGTTTTCTCGACCAGTTGTCCGGTGGCCAGCGCCAGCTGGTCGGCATTGCCCAGGCACTGGTGCGCGAGCCGGCCATCCTGCTGCTCGACGAACCGCTGTCCGCGCTCGACCTGAATCACCAGTTCCACGTGATGGAACTGCTGCGCCAGGAAACCCGGCGCCGGGGCATGGTCACGGTGGTGGTGCTGCACGACATCAATGTTGCGTTGCGGCATACCGATCATGTACTGGTGCTGCAGGCCGGTCGGCTGGTTGCCGACGGGGTGCCGGCCGCCGTGGTGACACCGGCCATTCTGGCGGAGGTCTACGGCGTGCAGGGCCGGGTCGAGGCCTGCTCGCACGGGCAGGCGATGGTCATGGTCGACGGGCTGGTTGCCGCCCCGGTCTGACCGTCGGTCAGGCACCGGCCGGTGCGTCCAGCCAGCCATGGCCGCGATACCAGGCCAGCGTGTCGGCCATGGTCTCGGCCAGCGGCCGGAAGTGCAGCCCCAGCTCGCGTTCGCTCTTGGCCGGGTCGAAGCGGGAGCGCTCCGCTTCACGCGCCATCAGCCGGCACGTCGCCAGACTGAGCAGCACCGGCTTGCCACTGAGGCGGGTATACAGCTCGTAGCCCAGCGACAGCACGTACAGCAGCGCTAGCGGTAGCGAGCGCGTCGGCGTGGGCACGGCGGCAATCCGGCCGATCAGCGGGACCAGTTCACGCATGGTCATGTGCCGGCCGGCTGCCAGATAGCGCTCGCCCGGCCGGCCATGTGTCGCTGCGGCAATCATCGCCTGTGCGACATCGCGGGCATCGACCACCGAGAAGCTGCCGGGAACCAGCCCCGGCAGCCTGCCGCGCACAGTATCGAGCAGCAGTTGCCCGGACGAGGTCGGCCCGATATCGGCCGGCCCCCACATCCAGCCCGGCAGCACCAGGCTGGCGTTCATGTCCGGATGCTCACGGACAAAGGCCAGCACCACCTCGTCGGACTGCATCTTGCTCAGGTAGTAGTCATCGGCATCGGCCGCGTGGCGGAGCCGGGTTTCGTCGATCAGCGTGCCGGGTTCCCCGTTCAGGACCGCGATCGACGAGGTATGGACGAAACGGCGCACGCCGGCCTGCCAGGCGTGGTCGATCAGCCTGGCCGTGCCATCGACATTGATGCGGCGCAGGGCATCGCGATGCTGCCCTCCCTTGTAATTGTCGCGAAAGAAGGCGGCGGTATGAAAAACCGCATCGCAACCATGCAGTGCCGGCGCAAAGGCCGCGACATCTTCCATGTCGCCGGTCACCAGCTCGACACCGGACAGGTCGCCCAGCTGGCGCTCGCCCCTGTCGCGCGAGCGGACCAGTGCCCTGACCTGTACGCCCCGCCCGGCCAGTGCGCGGACAAGATGGTTGCCAAGCAGTCCGGTGGCGCCGGTCACGAAGACGGTTTGCAGCGGCATGATGTGAAAAACCTTTTTCGGATTTCAAGTGAAATTCAGTATGCGCAGTTTTATTTTGGATTTCAATTGAAATTTGAAATGAATGACAGAAACTGGGCGCCGGCAGATCGCTACCGTATAATTGCGGCCGAAACTTAACAGACCGGATACCGTGCGTTGACCCAGCAAACCCCCTCCAGTCGGTCCAGCCGTGCGGAAAGCCAGGCCAGAACGCGTGAACGCCTGATCGAGGCGGCACGGCAACTGCTTGTGTCGCATGGTTTTGGCGGGACGTCGATCCGGGATATCGCCGAACGGGCCGGCTTTTCGCAGGGCGCGTTCTACTCGAACTTTTCCGGCAAGGAAGACATCCTGCTGGAACTGCTGCGGCGCTACATGGAAGACGAGGCGGCACAGCTGTCCGCCGTTCTCGACCAGAGCGGCGACGCTGCCGACGCGATGCTGGCCGGACTTGAACTGTGGGCGGCCGAACTGGACCGCGAAACCGACTGGGCCATGCTGTCGATCGAACTGCAACTGCATGCCCAGCGCAGTCCGGCTTTTGCCGTTGCCTTCCTCGGCGTGTGGGAGGCCCACCGTCACGCGCTGGGCCAGCTGCTGACCCGGCTGTTCCACGGGCTGGGCCGCCAGCTCCCGGCCGAGCCGGCTGCACTGGCCGCGGGATTCATGGCGCTGGCGCATGGACTGGCCCTGCAGCGGCTGTCGGCGCCGGACGGACCGGGCGACTGCGTACTGATGGTGTTCCTGCGCGGACTCATCGCCGGCGCGGCGCCGCGTGGCGACGGGGCCGGGTGTTGAGCACATGCGTGGCCAGTGCCTGCTGCAGCGTCGTGCCGTCCGGCAGCAAGGGCTGGTTCATCAGCCCGTCCAGCTGCTGCTGTGCCGCCGCGGCATGACCGGACTGGCGTAGCAGCAGGCCGCGGGCGAGCAGGGCGGACAGGCAGCCCGGATCCAGTCCCAGCGCGCGCCTGATGCATGCACCGGCCTCGTCGGGGCGGCCGGACAGGGCTGCCAGTACCGCCAGCCCGCCATGGGTGTCGGCCAGCGTCCGGTCGAGCGCCAGTGCGGCCTGCAAGGACGCGTGTGCCTGCCCGGTCCGCCCGGTCAGCAACTGGCACCATGCCAGGCCGTGCCAGATACCGGCATGAGCCGGCATGTCGGCCACCGCCAGCCGGAAATGGTCTTCCGCCGTTTCGAGATGCCCGTCCAGCATGCCGACCAGCCCGCGCCCGGCCCGGGCGCGTCCGCTGTGCGGCTGATGGTGCAGGGCGTGACGGAAAAACCGGTCGGCCTCGTCGAGGCATTGCCCGAGCAGCGCGGCCACGCCGAGCACGGTATTGGCATCGGCATCGTCCGGTGCCTGTGCCCGGACCTTGCGGGCAAAGGCGGTCGCGGTGCCCGGTTCGTCCCGGTCCAGATACAGCGTGGCCAGGATGCCGTAATGCGGCAGCTGCGCCGGATCGTGCGCCAGTGCGTCCTCAGCCGCGCGGATCGCCTCATCGAGCCGCGCCTGGTGGTGGAGGATGCGCACATGCAGCGGGCCGGCGCCGGCGATGCCACCCTCGACGGCGCGCAATGCGTGTTCCCCGGCTTCATCGAAACGCCCGGCCAGCGCCAGCGCCCAGCCGAGATTGCCATGCAGTTCGGGCGTGGCGATACCTTGCGCCAGCAGCGCCTGAAATATCGCAATCGCCGCCGCCGCATCACCACAGCGCAGCAGCAGCAAGCCGTCCAGCGACCGGGCGGCGGGCGACAGCGGTGCCGACCGCGCCTGCTGCGTCAGCCAGTGTCGCGCGTCGTCGAATCGTCCGAGCCGATAGCACAGATCGGCCGCTTCCTGCTGCAGGCCGGCGTGTGCCGGATCGGCCTGCAGCCAGACGAGCACGCGGTCCAGACGGCGGCCGGCGTCATCCATGCGCTCAGCCCGGTCCGGCATGGACATGCCGGAAAACCGAACTGGCGGCGCCGTTGTCTGCCGGCATGTCATCCAGCTGTGCCAGCAGGCGGCGCATATCGTCATTCAGTGCCGGGTTGTCGCGGTTGGCATCGATGCCGAGGGCAAGCAGACGCCGGCAGGGGGCCAGCTCGTCAGCCAGCAGGTGCTGCAGCGCGTCCCGGAACAGGCGCAGGGGGGCGGCGGCATCGAGCAGGTCCAGCTGCTGCCAGACCTCGACGGCCTGTGCCGTCCGGCCCAGGGTCATCAGCAGCAGGCCAAGCTGGAAACGGGCCGTGGCCAGCAGGGGATCGACATCAATCGCCAGTGCCAGATGCGCAACGGCGCGCTCCGGCAGGCCGATGTCCGCATACAGCACGCCGAGCAGGTACAACCGTTGCGGATCGCTGGCCTGGGTCGGGTCGGCCCGCTTCAGCAGCAGCAGCGCCTCGGTATGGCGCTGCTGCCGCAGCGCGTGAATGGCCAGCCGGTATTTTTCTTCCTGATCAAGTACTTCCAGGTCCATGACGTCTCCCGTGGATCGTCGCTGCAAACGGGAAAACTATGGCATGTGCGTCACCATGCACCAAACCGGGCTCGCCGGCGCCGTACAAAATTAATTTCCGGCCCCCCCTAAATGAATCCTCGTCCGCTGCGGACAACTTCTGCAGAAGACACGGCGGGAGCGTGGCACATGACGGGGATCAGCATCGCGGTGGACACCGGCCGGACAGACAATCTGGCCGGGGCGGGCGGGTTCGGGCAGGGGGGAGAACGGGTACGGGTCGATGCCGCCAGCGGCCGGCTGCAGTTGCGACGACGCGACGACATGCGGGTGTCGGTCGGCCCGGATATCGAACTGCTGCGTTCCTACAACAGTCAGCGCGACGATGGCGACAACTGGCGCTTCGGCTATGCGCGCCGGCTGCATGGCCGGAACGGGACGCTGAATGCTCCCGGCAGCAGCGTGCGCCGGACCGACGAGGATGGTGTCGAGCGGGTGTGGCGCTACGACGCCGGCCGCGCGGCCTACGTCGAGCGCAGTGGCGGCGGTGCCGATGACCTGCTGCGCTTTGATCCGGTCGGCGGCACCGGCGTGTGGACCGATGGCGACAGCCAGCGCGAAGAGCACTACGATGCTGCCGGCCGGTTGCAGGCGGTCCGTGATCCCGACGACCATGCGCTGACCCTTGCCTACGACGATGCCGGCCGGCTGAGTGCCGTGACCGGTGCCAGCGGCGAAACCCTGCACATCGACTATCTGGCCGGCCGCCTGGCCGCCCTGCGCAGTACGGATGCCCGCGGCGAGCACATCGCCATCCGTTATCGGCATGATGCGTCCGGCCGGCTGCAGCAGGTGGAAACCGACCTGACACCGGAGGATGGCCGGACCGACGACGGCCTGGTGTACCTGACCCGCTATGGCTACGACGGCGAGTCGGCACGGCTGGCCAGCATCGACCACAGCGACGGCGGACGGCTGGAGTTCACCCATGTCCGCATCGGCGACGGCTACCGGGTGCAAAGCGTCAGCGACGTGCGCAGCGCCACCGACCGCCGCACCACCAGATTCGATTACGACCTGGCTGCCGGTACCACCAGCGTGACCGACCCGCTCGGCCAGGTCTGCGTGCTGCAGCACGATGCCCACGGCCGCCTGCTCGGCGTCGATAGCGCAGCCGGTTCGCTGCGTTACGAGTTCGACGCGGCGGGGCGCCTGCTGGCCCGCACCGATGCCGCCGGCCACCGTCACGAATACCAGTACGATGCGCGCGGCAACGTCGTGCTGGAACGCGGGCCGGATGGCCGGTGCGTGCGCCGGCGCTTTGGCGAACGCAATGAACTGCTGGCACAGACCATTGCTGCCGACAGCGCCGGGGCGCAGACCACGCGCCACGTCTACGACGACCGGCTGCGGCGGCGCTTCGAGATCAGCGCAGCCGGTCGCGTGACCGAATACCGCTACGATGCCGACGGTCACCCGGTCACGCAGCTGCGTTATCCGGATGCGGTCGCGGCAGCGCTGTCGGCACAGCCGGACGAAGCCGAACTGCGCGACTGGGTGGCGACGCAGGACCCGGCGCGCGTTCGCCGCCGTGACAGCGAGTACGACCTGCGCGGCCAGCTGTCACGACAGATCGATTACGCCCGGCTTGATGCCACCGGGCTTGGCCTCGATGACGGCCGGCAGCAGGTACAACGCTTCGTCCACGATGCCGGGGGCCTGTTGTTGCTGCATGTCGATGCCGGCGGCGGCGAAACCCATTACCAGTACGACGGCCTGCGGCGGCAGACCAGCCGTCGCGACGCGCTCGGCAATCAGAATGTCACCGTCCACACCGGAGCCGACAGCGCGCTGACGCTGGCGAACGGGCTGACCCGGATACAGACCCGGGATCCGTTCGGTCGGGAACTGTCGGAGGTCCTGCGGCAGGATGGGGTCGTCCTTGGCGAAACCCGCTACCACTACGACCGGGCCGGGCGCCTGCGGCGACAGACCGACCCACTCGGCCAGCACAGCCACCTGCTGTATGACGCAGCCGGACGCAAGGTGGCCGACATCGACGCGGCCGGCACGCTGACCGAATACCGTTACGATGCGGTCGGCCGCTGCATCGGTACCCTGCGCTACGCGACTCCGGTGATGGCCGAACAACTGGCGCGGGACGACATCACGCTGGACGAGGTGCGTCCGCTGGCCGGGGTCGGTCGCGACCAGGCCGAGTGGCGGCAGTTCGACGCCGCCGGACGGCTGCAACTGCAGGTCGATGCCCGGGGCGCGGTGACCCGCTGGCAGCATGATGCCGCCGGCCGGGTGGTCGGCATCACTGCCTATTCTCGTGTGCTGGATGCCGCCGCCCTGGCGGCGCTGGCCGCTGCGCCCGAGCTTCCGTTGCCGCCGATGGCGCAGGATGATGAGGCGCGCCATATCCGCCAGTTTCACGACAGCGACGGGCTGCTGCTGGGCCGGCTCGACGGTGAAGGCTTTCTGACCGAATACCACTACGACGGCAGCAGCCAGCTGACCGGCACCACCCGCTACGCGGTACGGACCGATGCCGTGCAGCGGCATGAGGCCAGCCTGGATCAGCTGCGTCCGGCGGTCGATGCGACCGACCAGCACACCCGCGAGCGCTATGACGGCCGGGGCTTGCGTATCGCCCGGCTTGATGCCGAGGGCTATCTGACTGAATACCGTCATGACGAAGCCGGCAGGCTGAGCGACGAGATCCGCCATGCGCACCGGGGAGGGGGCGGTGACGCTGCGTGGCAGGCGCCGGCCAGTCACGACGACCAGCACACCCGCTATCGTTACGACGTACTGGGGCGGCTGATCGTGCAGCGTGACCCGAATGGTCTGATTACCCGGCTGCAGTACGACAGCGAAGGCCGGCTGCAGAGCCGCGAACGCATCGCCGGCGAGCACGACAGTCGCCGCGAATTGCAGCGCCACGACAGCCGGGGCCGGCTGGTTGCCGTGCTCGCCGGTGAGGGCGCCCACGCCCTTGCGGCGCTGGCTGCCGATGCGCCTGCTGCGGAAATCGAAGCGGTCTGGACCCGCTGGGGCACCCGCCACCGCCATGACGACGGTGGTCGCCGCATCGCCACCGTGAGTCCGGACGGCGTCGGTGGCCCGGGACGGCAGACGCTGTACTACTACGATCCGGCCGGACGGCTGACCCACACCATCAATCCGCTGGGCGAAGTCAGCCACAACAGCTATGACGCCTTCGGTCGCCAGATCCGCGTCGTGCGCTATGCCAGCCGGCTTGATGCCGGCGTGCTGGCCGGGCTGCGTGGCGGTGCCAGCCATGACATCGAGGCGCTGGTCCCGGCGCTGTCGCTACCGGTGAATGACAGCACCATCAGCTTCCGCTACGGCACGCATGCCCAGTGGGAGGTACGACGCGACGGACTGGGGCATGCCACCTTCCGCCACTACAACGCCTTTGGTGAATTGAGCCGGCAGCGTGATCCGCAAGGGGAGGGGCGCTGGCTCGACACCGACCATGACTACGACCTGCGCGGGCGGCTGACCTCGACCCGTGCCGATCCTGACGGGCTGAACCGCTTTACCCGGCACGGTTACGATGCCTTTGGCCAGCGCATCGCCGATTTCGATGCCCGTCAGCAAACCGACAGGTACCAGTATGACCGGCTGGGCCGGCGGATTGCCCATCACGATGCGAATGGCCAGCAGCAATGGCGACATGACGCATTCGGCCGCGAGATTGCCCATATCGATGCGGCAGGCCGGATCCGCACCACCCGGCACGACACCGCCGCCGGTACCGTCCTCATCGAACGGCCCGGCGGACTGGGCCGCGAGATGACGACCCGCAACCGCCATGGCGAGCAGGTCCGGCACCTCGACGGGCGCGGGCTGGAAACCGGGTTCGAATATGACCATGACGGCCGGCTGATCCGGGAAACCCGCGATGGCGACATCCGGGCCCGCTACCTCCATGACAGTGCCGGCCAGCGTATCGAAAGCCGTGACGGACGCGGCACGCCGACCCGCTACCACTATGATGCCGCCGGCCGCCTGCAGGGCGAAACAGTCGATCCGGACGGGCTGGCGCTGCAGCGCACCTATCTTCATGACGCACTGGGTCGGCAAGTCCGGACCACCGGGGCGGATGGCGTGGTCAGTACCTCCAGGTACGACCGTAACGGCCGCGTGATTGTGACCGTCGTCGATCCTGGCGAGCTGTCGCTGGTCTCAACCTGGAATTACGACGCGCAGGGGCGCGTGCTGCAGCAGGCGACCGGCCGCGGGGAGGACATCACCACCTACCGTTATGACCTGCTTGGCCGCCTCCTCGAAACCGTGGTCAACCCGCACGGACTGCGATTGCGGACCACGCAGGCCTATGACAAGAACGGCAATCTGCAGGAAAGCACCGACGCACTGGGCCAGCGTACGCTGACCTTCCATGACCGGGCCGGGCGTCTGCAGTGGCGGGTGGCGGCCGACGGCAGCGTTCACGGCTATCAGTACGATGCCAATGGCCGTGAAACGGTCCATACCGCCTACGCCAGCCGGATCGACCTGACCGGTCTGGCGCCGGGCGACAGCGCAGAGCTGAAGGCGCGGCTGCGGCCGGACCCCGATCGCGACCGTCGCTCCCGGCAGTGGCATGACGCACTGGGCCGCCGGACCCATCTTGTCGATGCGTCCGGCTACCTGACCGAGTGGCAATACGACGGCAACCACAATCTTGTCACCGAGACCCGCTTTGCCAATGCCGTCACTCGCGACGGCGCGGCACCGCCGCTTGCCACCCGCAGCGGGCACGACCGGACCGACCGCTACCAGTATGACCGCCACGACCGGCGGGTCGCCCACCGCGATGCCGAACACGGCATGACACGCTGGTGGCACGACGGCAACGGCAATATCACGCGGGTTCGTCACCATCTGCGACCGGCGACCGATGACATGACGGTGGCGGACGATGCCGGCGACCGGATCGAGCACCGGATCCATGATGCAGCCAACCGGCTGGTCTGGCAGCAGGACGGCACCGGGGCGGTCAGCGAGTCACGCTACGACCAGGCCGGCCGCCTGCTGGCCCGGATCCGCTATGCCCATGTGCCGGACACCGGTATCGACAGCGGCGCGCGGCCGGTGGCAGGCCATGGCGACGCCAAACAGACCACCGACTACGACGTCCTGGGCCGGCCGGTCCTGCTGCAGGACGGCAGTGGCAACCCGACCCGCCAGCGCTGGAGTTCGGGCGGTCGCCTGCTGGAAACCGTGCGTGGCCATGATCACGAGGCTTCGACCACCCGGCACGATTACGACAGCGCCGGCCGGCTGGTGGCGGTCACGCGTGGTGCCGGCAGTCCGGCGGAAAGCATTGTCCGCTACAAACTGGATGCGCTTGGCCAGCGTGTGGCCGAGCTGGGCGCCAGCGGCGAACCGCGCTTGCAACGGCGCTTCGACCCGCTGGGGCGCGAATTGAGCCTGATCGATGCGCTGGGCGGCGAGACCCGGCGTGCCTACGATGCCTTCGGCAATACGCTGACCCTTACCGATGCGCGAGGGTACAGCGGCCATTTCCGTTACGACGCCAGCAACCGCGAAGTCCTCCACCTCGACCCGGAAGGCTACGCGACCCGGCGCGAGTACGACGCATTCGGGGCGCTGACCCGGCTGATCCGCCATGCGCGAGCAGTGGTTGACGGCGATGATCCGGTCAGTGATGTCCATGATCAGATCACCGTTATCGAACACGACCGTCGCGGCCGGCAGACCCGGCTGACCGATGCGGCAGGCCACAGTGAGCGACAGGCCCATGACGCGCTGGGCAACAGGATCCTGTTCGTCAACAAACTCGGCGGCCACTATCACTACCGTCATGATGGCGCCGGCCGGGTGGTGGAGGAACAGCAGCCGCTGGTCGGGAAGAATACGAACGGCGAGACGATGCCGGTCACTACCCGCTACCGCTACGACACGCGCGGCAACCTGATCGAACAGATCGACGCCGCCGGTACCGGCGGTCAGCGCAGTACCCGCTTTGCCTACGACGGTGCGGGCCGGCAACTGAGCCGCAGTGGTGACGCGCGCTTGGTTTACGACCTGGACGGCGTGCGGAACGCCTATCAGATACCGACCGAAACCCGCCGCTACGACTCGCGCGGCAATCTGATTGCCATCACCGACTACGGCGGTCGCACCTGCAGTGCCTGGTATGACGTGCTCGACCGCAAGGTCGCGGAACATGATGCGGACGGCTATCTGAGCGAGTGGGAATACAACGACGCCGGCCAGCCACTCTGGCACGCGCGCCATGCCGGGACCGTCGACCTGCCGGCGGACGGGCAGCGACCGGTCCTGCGGATGACCGCCATGCGGCGGGAAACCCGCCACCACTACGATGCACTGAACCGGCGCATTGCCACCCTTGTTCCCGCCCAGCGCATCGGCAGTATCGACGCCGATACCGGCAATTACCGGATCGCCCGCGCCGACCTGATCAGCCGCGTCGACTACGACGCGACCGGTAATATCGTGGGTGAGACCGATGCCCGCGGCAACCGCCTGCAGCGTGACTACGACCGGCGCGGCCACAAGCGACTGGAAATCGATGCCAGCGGCCAGGTGACGGCCTGGCAGTACGACGCCTTTGGCAACGTGACGCGGGAAACCCGCCACGCGACCCTGCAGCCGGTCCGGACCGGCGCCATTGCGGCACTGCCGCCGGTCCATGCCGACGACCGTGTGCGCGAATACGACTACGACGGCATGAACCGGGTGGTCGAGGAACGCGAGCAGAACGTGGCCATCAGCCGCGTCGATGCCGGGGACGGCAGTATCGACGAGCAGCGCACCACGACCCGCACCCGTTACCTCCATAACGGCCTTGGCCAGGTGATCCGGCAGATTGATGCCAGTGGTAGCCAGCAGGACTGGCACTACTGGGCAAACGGCTGGCAGATCAGCCACCAGGACGTGGCGCGACCGGACGAGCAGGGCCGGTTGCGACGACCAGCCACCGACTACCAGTACGACCTCCTGCACCGGCCATACAGCCAGATCCGGCGTGGTGGGGACGAGCACAGCGAAACCGATGACCGCGTCACCCGCTACCGGTACAGCAGCAACGACCAGCTGGAGCGCGAGGACCGCGCCGATGGCAGCACCCATCTCTATGGCTACGACGCCAGCGGTCACCGCAGCTATCACGGCCTGCGGGCGAGTGCGGGTCATGTCGACTGGACCGTGTACCGCAACGACGCCGCCGGTCGGGAAATCGAACGGCACGACCTCGGCAGCGGGCTGCGCCACGACACCCGTTACAACGCCTGGGGCCAGGTCGTGGCGCGACGCATCCGGGTTGGCGACAGCGGCAAGTGGCAGGAATACGCCGAATACGACGGTGCGGGCCGGCTGATCAAGGGCAACCTGGATGACGGCATCAACACCGCCTACGTCCATGACGAAAACGGCAACGTGACGCTGACGCTGCGCTCGGCCACGGTCGATCTGCGTCCGCTGACAATGGAACAGATCCTGGCCCGGCAGGACGTCGAACGGACGATCTCGGTCTACGACGCCAGCAACCGGCTGACCGATCGCTACCAGCCAAAGATGGCACAGGCGCGCGAGCGGATCGTGATCGAACAGTGGCACAGCGTCGTGCCGCAGCAGGGCGGCGGCGTGGTCACGGTCGGTCCGTCAGGCCGGGCAGTGGAGAGGGCGGAGACGAGTCCTCTGGCGTCGGGACAGGTCGTGGTGGTGAGCCGGGGCCCGGCCCAGGCCCGGCTTCAGCTAAAGAACATTCCCGCCAATCCTTACAACAGACAGCCGGGAAGTCACGCGAACATCGCCGACGTCGGGATCGAGCTCCATTCGGATTTCAAGGAACTGGGTGATGGGGCATTCAAGATAGTCATCTCCAACTTTGCCCTGAACAGGCATGTCTCAATTAATGAAAGAGATGAAACTGGTTATGCCACGCCGATACTGGTGGACGGTTTACCCGGGGTCAGGAAACATTATTATCTGCATGCATCTATTCCCATTTATGCCATCGTGAATCATGTGGTCAGGGGGGAGGTCAAATATCATTATATTGTCAGCGTATACAAAACCACCCCGCATGGTGACGTGCGGGTTTTTTCTGAAATCAAAACAGTAACTAATAATCGGCAATTTTTGACGCGCAGTGGCAGCTACGATTATCAATTGAACGGTCAGGCTGGCTATAACCTGATCCTGGCCCAGGCCCAACCGCTCGGTGCTGCTCAGCTGTTGCTGCACTACCGACTGGCAGGTCAGAATCATGGCTGGACCCAGACAGACATGTCACCGCTGTTCTACAACGGGCAGGAGTGGGCCGGCACCTTCGCTTGCGACTGGTCTGCCATTCCGCCGGGTCAGTACGAATTCCACTACCAGGCGCTGGATGATAATGGTCATATCGTCAATTCAGCCTCTGGCCGGATGAAACTGGGGGAGGACGGGGCGACCCTGCAGCAGATCCCGCATACGCTGGGTGGCGCCGGCAGGGCGTTCATGGACAGCGCTGGGGCATTGCACCTGACCGGACTGGGGCGCAACGCCGCCAGTTCCCGTTTGCGCATCAAACCTGCAGGCGGTGACTGGGGGGCGTCACATGAAGTCATGCCGGCGGAAATCGATGCATCTCTGCTGCCAGGCTGGTTCAGCTTTCTGCCCTCCACGGTCGGCGCCACCACTGCCGTCCGCCATGACTACATAATCGAAACCTTCGATGCCGCCGGTACCCCGATCGGCAAGACGGTCGGGCACTTCATTCCCGGCAACGCAGACAGCGTGTCGGCGCTGACAGCCTGGGCCGATCAGCCGCAGATCGTCCATTTCGACAACCAGCCGCTGGCCGGCCGGCACGGCACGCTGCGCTATCGGCTATCGGCCGGCAGCGACTGGCAGCAGGCGACACTGGTCGCAGCCGGGGAAGGCCGTTTCCGCTGGGATGCCACCGATGTCCTGCCAAACCGCGACCGCGACCTGAACGTCGAGTTCGAATACGAAATCCGCAGCGACGAGCAGCGGCTGGTCAACCGCGCGCGTGGTCAGGTCCGGCTCGGCACCGACAACCGGCTGTTGTTGCACACCAGCCTGAACCTTCCGAGCGAGGTCCGCTTCGCCCCGTCGCAGACCGGGGCGGTCAGCATGCAGCTGAACTATGCGCGCAAGGGGGAGACCGAAGAAGCCAGCGTGCAGCTGGCGCGTGACGATGACGGCACTTTCCGCTTCGACGTCAGTGGCCTGATGCCGGACAGCGGTCAGCAGGACTACGCTTACCGCTACGCCCTGTTCGATCATGAAGGCAAGCCACTGCTGACCGCGACCGGAGACCCGCTGTCCGTCCCCGGCACGCTGCGGCTCGGCGCTGGCGAGAATGGCAGCCAGTTGCAGTGGGTCATCACCGGGCTGTCGCGCCGCGATGCGGCCATCCACCGTCGCCAGCACTACGACGCCTTTGGCCAGATCGTCCGCGAGCAGAACGGACTCGGGCGGATCAGCGACCTGGTCCATGATGGCGCCGGCCGCCTGATCGAGAAAACCGACCCCGAAACCAGCGCCACCGGCGAAGACGGCAACACCTATCGACTGCGACCGACCGCCCGTTACTACCATGACGCCCTCGGCAACCCGGTCGGCGTCCGCGACGCCAATGGTCGGCTGAACAGCCAGATCCTGCTGCCCGGCACTGCACTGGTGACGACCGGATTCCGGGCCGACGGCAGCCGGACCGAAGCCGGCTACGACCTGTTCGGCAATCAGCGCTTCCGGGTCGACGGCATCGGGCGGCGCAGCGACTACCACTACGACGCCATGGACCGGCTGCTGCGCGTCGAACGGCCGGAACAGCAGGGCAAGCGTGGCGTCGATCGCCATGAATACGATACCGCCGGCCGGCGCATCGCCGACCTGAGTACGCCGGATGGCGAAACCGTTCATCGCGCCAGCACCGAATACGACAGCCTGGGCCGGGTCACCCGCACCGTCAGCGCAGCCGGTCGCGACATCCGTTACCACTACCAGTGGGTGGCCGACATCGCGGATGGGCGCGGCGGCTGGCGCACCACCCGCACCGATCCCAATGGCCGTACCCTGATCGACGACCGCGATCCGTTCGGCCGCCCGGTCCGTCACGTCGACCTTGGCGGGCGCCAGTTCGACTACCGTTACGACCACGCCGGTCAGTTGGCCGTGCAAAGCGGCAGCAGCGGCCAGGACATCCGCTACCAGTATTACGGTAACGGCAACCTGAAAAGCATCGACGACCACGCCGTCGGCAGTCACACGCTGTATGAGTACGACGCCGAGGGCAACAAGACCTTCGAAGGCTATACCACGCTGGACAGCGCGGGCCAGCGCCTGTTCCATCAGTACTCGGAAATCGAATACGACGAACTGAACCGGCCGGTGCGCATCCACGACCCGCGCTTCGACATCCGCTATCAGTATGATCCGGTCGGCAACCGCCGCCGCGTGCACAGCTACTACCACGACGGCATCGACGGCACCCGCCGTCATCAGGACTACTGGTATCGCTATGATGCGCTGAACCGCTTCGTCATCAGCAAAGGCAGCCTGCAGGAGGGGGCGGTCGAGACCGGGCGCTACGGCGTCGCCGTGCTGTACAACGGGGCCGGCGAACGGGTTGCTGCCCGCTATGGCCGCGACCAGCATCAGGAGCACTACCGCTACGACGCCAACGGCCACCTGACCGACACCGACATCGATGGTGTCCTGCGCAGCCGGCGGCACAACGACCTGCTTGGCCGTGCACTCAATTACACCGAGTACGCCGCCAACGGTGTCGTCAGCAGTGAGGCCGAGTCCGACTATGACGCCGACCATCTGCTAACGCAGCAGACCGTCGATGGCAAGTCGACCTGGTTCGAGCGACTGGCCGACGGCACGCTGAGCCGGACGTATCGCATCGATGGCGACACCACCATCGACACCTGGTATGGCTACGAATGGTGGGATAGCGCCAAGCCGTCGACACTGACCAGCCAGCCATACAACAACAAAGCCCCGGGCTGGAAAGCCGGCGTCTCGCACTACCGCTACAACCAGAATGGCCACATGCTGGAAGCGCGCGACGAAGCAGGCCAGCGCCATTTCCGCTACACCAGCAACGCCCAGGGCCTGGTACTGCAGCGCGACGAGATCAGCGAAAACCGCCTCAACCTGCGCCACGACTACTACTACCTGGATGGCCAGCGCATCGGCGACGTCGGCAATGACGGCGACCCGCGCATTGACTACGCCCAGGCGCTGGCGCAGGACCGCACACAGAGCCGCAAGCAGCGCTACCGGCAGTGGCGGCCCATCAACTCGGCCGATTTCGACCAGAACTACGAACCGGTCGGCCCGCATTACCCGGCCCGTGCGCCGGACAGCATCACCGTGCAGTCCGGCGACACCCTGCAGACGCTGGCTCGCCGGCTGTGGGGCGACCGCAGCCTGTGGTACTTGCTGGCCGATGCCAACAACCTGAGCGGCAGCGAAACCCTGGTCGCCGGACAGCGGCTGAACGTGCCGAACAAGATCGGCAACCTGCACAACACCAGCGAGACCGTTCGCGTGTACCAGCCGGGCGAAGCCATTGGCGACACCGATCCGACGCTGCCGGATGCACCGCCGCCACCGCGTATTGAAGGAGGGAGCAGTGGTGGCAGCAGTGGTGGCTGCGGCGTCATGGGCAAGGCGCTGATCATCATAGTTGCCGTGGTGGCGACTGTGTTCACCGCTGGTGCAGCGGCGGTGGCAATGGGCGCAGTCGCTTCAGGCATGGGGGTAATGGCAGCAGGCGCCGCCGCCCTGACCGGTGGCCTGAGTGCCGGTATCGGACTCAGCGCCGGCCTGATCGCGGCAGCCGCAATCGGAGGTGCAGCAGGCTCGCTGGCCGGTCAGGGCGTGGCCATGGCCAGCGGCCAGCAAAAGCGGTTCAACTGGGGCCAGGTCGGCGTATCGGCACTGAGTGCCGGCGCCGGCTCAGCCATTACCGGGGGGCCGTTCGGGCAGATGGTTGGGGCGGCCGCTGGAGAATGGGCCGCCATCGCCGCCAGTGCCATGGCCGGCAGTGCGCTGACCCAGAGCGCCTCAAGCGTACTGGGCATTGGTCACTTCAACTGGACCGCCGTCGCAGCAGCCGGTGCGGGCGCCATGCTTGGCCACAGCGTCGGCAAGGGCCTGCATGCCGCAGGACTCCGGCAGCCGTTGCTGAGCGGCACCCTCAAGAGCATGGCCTCGGGCGGAGCCCAGTCCCTTGTTCATGGCGTGCGGCCGAACTGGGGCCGGATCGCGGCGGAATCGTTCGGCAACAACGTCGGCCATCAGGTGGTGGGTTCGGCCGTCGAACGGGACCGGGAACAACAGCAACAGCGGCAGCCACAAGCGATCCGGCGGGAAGTGGCCGGCCAGAACGACGCCGTCGGCTATCGGGACGATGGCGGACGGCAGGCACGAGCGGAAACCGCCTGGCGCCAGCAGGAGCGCAGGCGGCAGACGGCCATTGCCGAGGTGCAGTCGCTGGAGCGGGGGGCGGACGTCTCGCTGAATGGCGAAGCGATGCTGGATGAGATTGTGGTGACGGCATCGCGGCTGCCTCCGGGCGACGAACCGGGAGCCATGCAGCGAGCGCGGGATGCCTACAGCGAAGCGCTGAAGGATGCATTGATTGGCACAGGACAGATCCTGTCGGATCAAATGTATTTCATGGCATCCAGAGCCAGTGGCGGGCTGATAGACGACCGGGGCGCAGCCGCACGCAATGTGGAACTGGTACGCGGCACGATGGGTGCCATCGCGGGGATTCCACGGCAGTTTGCTGTCGGAATGTACTATCTGGCTCATCCCGGTGAACTGAATGCGGAGCAGATCGGCCGGGCGATGGGCGGGGCAGCGGCTGGGTATGTGGGGGGGCGTTGGCTATGCTGGTGGAGGAGAAGGTGGCCCGAGCGCTACGATTTTTAATATTTGCGCAGCCCAAGCGAGTTAATGGGGATTGAGCCATTTTCTCAGGAACTGCTTGCTGCGGTTGGTAATAAACGCTCCTTAATTATTGCTATGCCAGGCTCGGATGATTTGCGAATGCTGGATTATTTTGGTGCTGAAGCTTCTGTGGGTGGTATTAATAATACAAGTATTATTGTACGACAGAGTCCAAGTAAAGTTGCTGTTCTCGAGGAATTTTTGCACGGAACTCAATCTCGACTTGGAGTGATTGATCGCTTAGGTACTAGCGGTTTTGGGAGCGCTGAGACGCATGTCAAAGACTTTATGATTCGGCATCAGAAAATGCTTGGGCTGAGTGCCGATGATGTTCGCATTCTTCAAATGCTAAGAGATAAAGGACTTTAAAATGGAAAAAGAGTATGTGATTAAAAATGTTTTCCGATTGTCTAATGGCATAAGTGTTATAGCATGCGAAGGACGTTTCACCAGCTTGCTGGAGGGACATCGAGCTAAATTGATGGTTGGAAAAAATATTCGTCAAATAATTACTCTTATTGGCTCGCGTGAAATTATTAATTGGACTGAGCACAAAAATCAGAGTGCAATTGAAACATATGATTCAATTTTATTGACTGTTGAGGAAGCTCAAAGTGGACAATGGAGCATTGTTATCGATTAAGTATTTGTTTTGTCTTTGCCTTATTGAGGTAATAAATGAAATTTATTAATTAATCGCCACTTTATAAAATGATTAGAATTACAGGCCCTGCGCACAATTTTCTAGGGCTGGAGTTATCTGAAGAACTGGTGGACGGCACTCCCGTAATGGAAAATTTAGATGCGTCAGGAGAGTCGAATTCACGATTGAATTCAGAGGAAATAGTCGCCTATGTCACGAGATGAGTTGATGTGGCATTCGAAAAAATTGGTAAAAAATTTCATGTTAAAAACAATAGATATCTTCAGACGCCCCGCCAGCAAGTGTTTACGAAAATTTAGCTATTGAGATTTTCTTAAATATTTAAGCGCTGCAAATTAACTGTGGCTATTAATAATTAATGCTCGGATGAGTACGTCACTGCCATTCAGTGTTAGTAGCTTAATTTATTAAAAAACTCGGCTGTGCTGTTGGTCAGGGCGTGGCCATGGCCAGTGGCCAGCAAAAGCGGTTCGACTGGGGCCAGGTCGGCGTATCGGCACTGAGTGCCGGCGCCGGCTCAGCCATTACCGGGGGGCCGTTCGGGCAGATGGTGGGGGCGGCCGCTGGAGAATGGGCCGCCATCGCCGCCAGTGCCATGGCCGGCAGTGCGCTGACCCAGAGCGCCTCAAGCGTACTGGGCATTGGTCACTTCAACTGGACCGCCGTCGCTGCAGCCGGTGCGGGTGCGGTGCTTGGCCACAGCGTCGGCAAGGGCCTGCATGCCGCAGGACTCCGGCAGCCGTTGCTGAGCGGCACCCTCAAGAGCATGGCCTCGGGCGGAGCCCAGTCCCTTGTTCATGGCGTGCGGCCGAACTGGGGCCGGATCGCGGCGGAATCGTTCGGCAACAACGTCGGCCATCAAGTGGTGGGTTCGGCCGTCGAACGGGACCGGGAACAACAGCAACAGCGGCAGCCACAAGCGATCCTGCGGGAAGTGGCCGGCCAGAACGACGCCGTCGGCTATCGGGACGATGGAGGACTGCAGGCGCGAGCGGAAACCGCCTGGCGCCAGCAGGAGCGCAGGCGGCAGACGGCGATTGCCGAGGTGCAGTCGCTGGAGCGGGGGGCGGACGTCTCGCTGAATGGCGAAGCGATGCTGGATGAGATCGTGGTGACGGCATCGCGGCTGCCTCCGGGCGACGAACCGGGAGCCATGCAGCGAGCGCGGGATGCCTACAGCGAAGCGCTGAAGGATGCATTGATTGGCACAGGACAGATCCTGTCGGATCAAATGTATTTCATGGCATCCAGAGCCAGTGGCGGGCTGATAGACGACCGGGGCGCAGCCGCACGCAATGTGGAACTGGTACGCGGCACGATGGGTGCCATCGCGGGGATTCCACGGCAGTTTGCTGTCGGAATGTACTATCTGGCTCACCCCGGTGAACTGAATGCGGAGCAGATCGGCCGGGCAATGGGTGGGGCTGCGGCCGGGTCTGTGGGAGGGCGGGTTGTAGCTGGGTTGAGGGGGAAGGGGGCCGTTGGCTATGCTGGTGGGGTCGGGGAGCCAAGCACTGAAGTCAGGGCGTTAACTGCTGCTGAGCGCTCCGCAAATTACCAAGGGGTTGCTCCGTATAAAGGTGTGGACAGGTTACGCAATATCCAACTTAATGAAGGAAAGCGTGTTGCTCACGTGACATTCCGTGAAGATGGTCGTCCGATTTCGGAGTACTTCACGACTGAAAGTGCGATCCGACGGGCAACCTTGCCTGATGGCTCCATAGATGCGAATCGACTGAATCAGGGATTGCAGATTTATGCAGGAAAAGATCCAATTTCCGGCTTGCAGCGTTCAGATTTCAAGTCAGTTGTTCAATTTTTTGAAACAACTGATATCATTTTAGCAGGGCAAGTGGCCTTTGGGCGAGCAACCGCCAATCCGGTGCTGAACCCAGGAGGCTATCCAGCGTTGCCGCAACTATTCATCAACGAGGAATTTCATCAATTTCTGAGGCCGCTTGAGTTTCAGCGGATGACAAATACAAGTACACCGTTTTATTTGTGGCCACGCGAAAGGTAATATTATGAGTAAAATTAAAATTTATGACGATGCACCTTCAGGGGTGTCACTGCATGCACATTTGGAGGTTGTCGTTGACTATCTGCTAGCCAATGGAAATTCTTTGGCGCATGCGTATCGATGGGGGAGTAATCGTGATGGATATTTCTGCCACGTTTCGAACCCCATAAATTTTGATGAGTTGATAGCAGTGTTTGAATTTCCTCCAACCATCATTTTGGGAAAGGAGCAGAATGTTATCTATTGTCAGAAAACGGGCTGCCTGATTCAGACTATCAAAAACGTTGTTTGATCTATTTGGGTACCCGCCGATACGAAGTCACCATACTGTGCAACGGTGCCATGGCCGGCAGTGCGCTGACCCAGAGCGCCTCAAGCGTACTGGGCATCGGTCACTTCAACTGGACCGCCGTCGCTGCAGCCGGTGCGGGTGCGGTGCTTGGCCACAGCGTCGGCAAGGGTATGCATGCCGCAGGACTCCGGCAGCTCATTGCTGAGTGGCACCCTCAATAGCATGGCCTCGGGCGGAACCCAGTCACTTCTTCATGGCCTGCGGCCGAACAGGGGCCGGATCGCGGCGAAACCTTTCGACAACAACGCTGGCCGTCAGGGTTTCCGCTGCAGCCCAATCGAATGGCGGGGAAATGGCGGCGGCCTTGTCATGCCCGACAGAACTGGCGCGTCGGCCTGCTCTCCGGCGCATGCCGGCTGACAGCAGAGACGCCCCATTCACAATTTTTTTGAAAAATAGGATTCCTCTGATGGAAATTGGTTTGCACACAGCCGATGATGGTGACAACTGAGATTCTGACCGGCAGGCAAACAGAATGACCGACGAAATGGCTTTGCGACTGGGTACCCAGATGCTGTGGCATGCGTTATTGCTGGCAGGCCCGGTTCTGCTGGCTACGGTTGGAGTGGGTGTTGCCGTCAGCCTGGTTCAGGTCATTACCCAGATACAGGATGCATCATTGGCCTTTGTGCCGAAAATCCTCGCGGTCGCCGCCGTGATATGGCTGATGGGGCCATGGATGCTGAAAACACTGCTTGCCTATGCAACAACCCTGATCGGCCAGATTCCTTTGCTGTTTCACATCTAGCCGTGCCGGAGGGGCTGGCCTGGCTGTATACGGTGTTTTTGTTGTCACTCAGACTGGCACCGGTTCTGTTTCTTACGCCGCTATTGGGGGTTGGCGTTGTACCGGGGGCAGTAAAGAGTTTGCTGGTTATCGGTTTGTCCGGGCTTGTGGCCGGTCAGGTTTCTCCATGGATATCCGCGCCTTCCGGCATGGTGCTGGTTGTTTTTCAGGCGGGATCGGCCTTGCTGTCAGGTTGCTTGCTGGCATATGGAATTCAGGTGGCGTTTGCTGCGTTATCCCTTGCCGGGCGAGTGATGGATACACAAATGGGATTTGGTCTGGCGGGTGTGCTTAATCCACTTGCACGACAGTCCACGGCATTGAGTGGCTGGTTATTGACTCTGCTGGCAGTAGCGTATCTGCATGCTACCGGCGGTCAATATGTATTGCTGCGTTTTTTTGTGCTGCTACTGGTGGATTTCCCGCTGGGGAGCGCGGTGCCTCATGCATCGCTGCTGGCAGCAGTCAAACAGTCCGGGCTGGTTTTCGCGCTGGGCGTTGCTTTGGCGGCACCCGTCATGATCGGATTGTTTTTGCTGGATGTGGGTATGGCGCTGATTTCTCGCTCGATGCCGCAATTCAACGCGTTTCTGGTGTCGATTCCCGTAAAGGTGGCGGCCGGGTTGTTGTTTCTTGCCGTGCTGCTGCCGCAACTGGGGCGTTTTTTCGAGCGCTGGTTCACGTCCATCCTGCATTACTGGTCGATGTGGCCGCATGACTGAACCGCAGGCACAAGGATGCAGGAACAGGACCGGTCGGAAGAAGCCACACCGCACAAGCGGCGTGAGGCGCGCAAGCAGGGCACGGTGGCGTGGAGCCCGGATGTTTATGCTGCTGCCGCCGTCGGGACGCTGCTTGCGATCCTGGTGATGGGTGGTGCCTTCCTGCATGCGGATCTGGCGGCGCTGTGGCGGGAAATGTGGTTGCCGGGTCGGGCTGAAGCCAGCGGGCCGCAGCAACTTGCCGCATGGAGTGCTGCCGTCGCCTGGCGTGCCGTGCTGGTACTGGCGCCGCTCTGGATCGCGTTATTGCTCGTCAGTCTTGCTGCCGGGATGTTGCAGGTCGGCATGAAATGGACGGCGGCGCCACTGAAGCCGGATTTCAGTCGGCTGAGCCCCGCTAATGGCTTCAAACGCTTGTTCAACCGCCGCGTGTTGTTCGAGGCAGGCAAGTCGGTGGTCAGGTTTCTGGTTTTTTCGGCAGTGTTGTATCACGCGCTGTCGACGTTGCTGCCGGGCTGGCTGCCATTGCCGGTCATGGCAGCGGACAGGGCGGGCAAGGAGGCGGGGGCAGGACTGATTCTGGTGCTGCAACGCCTGTTTCTGGCGATGCTCGTATTTGCCATCGTCGATTGGGGGTGGGTCCGTCGTTCCGTCATGAGCAAATTGCGCATGTCGAAAAGAGAATTGCGCGAGGAAATCAAACGGCGAGATGGCGACCCGCGAATCAAATCCAGGTTGCGCGAAATCAGGCTGCTATTCATGAACAAGATCCGTTCCGTCTCACGCGTCAAGGACGCGGATGTCCTGCTGGTCAACCCCCAGCATCTGGCACTGGCCATCCGCTACAAGAAGGACGAAATGGCAGTGCCATTGCTGCTGGCCAAGGGTGAGGGTGAGCTGGCGGAAAGGATGAAGGAAATTGCGCACCATCATCAGGTGCCGATCATGGAAAACCGGGTACTGGCGCAAAAACTCTACAAGGATGCCGAGGCGGGTCAGGATATTCCGGACCAGCATTTCGAGGGCGTGGCCAAGGCCCTGATATGGGCATTCCGGATCAAGGCTGGCAATGTGCCGGTCCCGGGCATGCGTCAACGATGGACAAGCTAGTCCGCCTGCTCGGGAACAGCCCGGACGTGTGGATCGTCATGCTGACGGTCGGCATCCTGTGTGTGCTGTTCGCGCCGATTCCCTCCTGGCTGCTGGATGGCTTGCTGCTGCTCAACCTGAGTCTGGCGCTGTTTGTGCTGCTGCTGACCTTCCATGTGGGAAAGCCGGTCGAGTTTTCCACCTTCCCCTCGGTATTGCTGATCGCGACACTGTTCCGGCTGGCGCTGAATGTGGCGGCTACCCGGCTGATCCTGGCTGATGGCGAGGCTGGCCGCGTGATTGCCGCCATCGGTGCCTATGTGGTCGGGGGCAATTATGTGATCGGCATCATCGTGTTCCTGATTCTGGTCGTCGTGCAGTACGTGGTCGTGACCAGTGGTGCCCAGCGTGTGGCCGAAGTGGCGGCGCGCTTCACGCTGGACAGCATGCCGGGTCAGCAGATGAGCATCGATGCGGACCTGAACATGGGCTTTATCGATCAGGAGACCGCGCAGCGCCGGCGCAAGACGATAGAGCAGGAAGCGGGCTTCTATGGCGCGATGGACGGGGCAAGCAAGTTCGTCAAGGGGGATGCCATTGCCGGCATCGTCATCATGCTGATCAATCTGGTCGGGGGCTTTGCCATCGGCGTTGCCCAGCATGGGCTGTCATGGCAGGCGTCACTGCAGACCTATTCCCTGCTGACCATCGGTGACGGCATCGTCACCCAGGTTCCGGCGCTGGTGATTGCCGTGGGGACCGGCATCATCATCACCCGTTCGTCATCCGACGACCGGCTGAGCCGGGAAGTGGCGACCCAGTTCTCGGCCTATCCGGACATCATGATCATGGTGGGGGTTGCCTTGCTGCTGCTGGCCTGGCTGCCGGGCTTCCCCGGGACGCTGACCTGCCTGCTGGCCCTGACGCTGCTGGGGCTGGCGCTGTGCCTGAAGCGCATCCGGACGGGGACTGCGCCGGTCCCCGCAGAGACAGCGGTGACCCGGCCGGCGGAGGCCGATGCGCTGTACGACGCCATGCAGGTTGACACGCTGTCTGTCGGGCTGGGGGCGGATCTGGTGCCGCTGATGGGCGAGAACGGCGCGCTGCTGCTGGAGCGCATCGGTCTGCTGCGCCGGCAACTGGCACTGGATCTGGGGCTGATACTGCCTGCCGTTCGCGTCAGCGATGACAGAAGCCTGTCCGGCACCGGCTACCGGATCGTCCTGTGTGGCAGCAGGGTGGGAGAAGGGCGGCTGAGGGTCGGCAAATGGCTGGCCATTCACCCCGGTGGCGACCGGCCTGCGCTGGAGGGAGAGGCAACGACGGATCCGGCCTATCGCCTGCCGGCATTCTGGATCGACGATGCACAGCGGGAACGGGCAAGAGGGCTCAACTACACAGTAGTGGATGCAGCCACGGTGTTCATGACCCACTTTACCGAGCTGGTCCGGCGCTACGCCGCAGAACTGCTGACCCGTGAAGAAACCGAACGGCTGCTGGAGCATGTCCGCCAGTCACAGCCGGCGCTGGTCAACGAACTGCTGCCGACCGTGCTGTCTGCAGGAGACGTGCAGCGGGTATTGCAGTCTCTGCTGCGGGAGAAGGTCTCGATCCGGCCGCTGCCGCTGATTCTTGAGGTACTGGCCGATGCGGCGCGGGACAACCGTGATGTGGATGCACTGACGGCCAGGGTACGGCAGCGGCTTGGCAATGCGATCTGTGAGGGACTGCTTGATCCGGATGGCACGCTGAATGTCATGACGCTTGATGTCGCGGTTGAGCAGACGCTGTACGACGGCCTGCGGCAGGTGGAGGACGGGCAGGCAGGGGCGATTTCGCTGGACCCGCGTTTTGCTGAACGGCTGATCCAGCAACTGATCGGCCAGTCCGAACGCATGGCGGGGTCGAACCGGATGCCGGTGCTGCTGTGTGCGCCGGAGTGCCGGGTCCAGGTTCGCCGGCTGGTGGAACGGATGCTTCCCCACCTGCATGTACTGGCGATGACCGAGGTGCCGTCGGGGGTGAATCTGAAATCGTTTGCTGTTGTGTCGTGCTGATGGAGATCGACATGGATGAGTTGGGCAGCGTGTTGCTGGCGGCCATGCGGGCCGACATGGATCGGGTCGGTGCCATTGCGCACAACGTGGCCAATGTCTCGACCGCCGGTTTCAAGCGGGTATTCAGCATGGCTGGCGGCTCCGGGGAACCGTTGCTGCAGCCGGACCGGCGCCAGGGCGCATTGAGTCGGACCGGTTCGCCGCTGGATGTGGCGATGGAGGGGCGCGGCTTCCTGGCTGTCGAGGGACAAGCCCTGCTGAGTCGGGGCGGTATGTTGCAGCGCGACGACCAGGGACGGCTGGTTTTTGCCGGTTCCGGGCTGCCGGTCGCCGGGGAAGAAGGGGCACTGCTGCTGCAGGCGGGCGCATTCCGGATTGACGCTTCGGGCGCGCTTTTTCAGGGGGAACGCCGGGTCGGGCGGCTCCGGCAGGTACAGCCTGCGCCTGACACGCGGCTGGAAGCGGTCGGCAATGGGCTGTACCGGTTTCACTGCGGGGTGGATGAGGTGGGCCATGAGGGACAAGGGCGGTTCCGGCAGGGATTTCTGGAAATGTCGAACGTGAATGCCAGCACCGAAATGGTGGCGCTGGTCGCGACGACCCGGCATTTCGAGTCCCTGCAAAAAGTGCTGCACGGGCTGGATGCCCTGCATGACCGGACCCTGCGCACACTGGGCGAATTCTGAACGGAGCGTTTCCAATGATGGATGCACTGTATATCGGCTCGACCGGCATGGCTGCCCAGCAGACGGGGCTGGAAACCATCGCCAACAATCTGGCCAACATGAACACCCCGACGTTCAAGCGGGCCCGGGTGGCATTCAGTGATCTGGTTTATCGCGATCGTGGTCTGTCCCATGCCCTGCCGGGGGCTGCGGGCGTTCATGTCGGGTCCGGAGCGCGCGTCGGTGCGGTCGACACGGTGTTCAGCCAGGGCGATCTGCGCAGTACCGATTCAGCATTCGATGTGGCCATTGATGGCGCAGGCCTGATCGAGGTATTGCAGGCGGATGGCAGCGCTGCCTACAGCCGGGGCGGATCACTGCGGGTCAATGCGGACGGTCTGCTGGCCCTGGGCAACGGGCTGCCATTGCAGCCGCCGATCATGGTTCCGTCCGGTGCGGAGGCGTTCCGGATTGAACGGGACGGTACCGTGTCGGTGCACCTGGCCGGCGAGGCGGCACCGGTCGAGGTCGGGCGGATCGAGCTGGCGCTGTTCAATGGCATGGAGGCACTTCGTCCGCTGGGCGAGAACCTGCATGCCGCGACGTCGCTGTCCGGCGAACCCTGGTTTGCACGTCCGGGCGAGGATGGGCGGGGCACGCTGGCACAGCGTTTCCTTGAGGGGGCCAATGTGCGCATGGCGGATGAGCTGGTCAGCCTGATGCTGGCGCAGCGTGCCTTCGAGGCCAATGCAAAGATCATCCAGGCTTCGGATGACATGCTGGCCATCAGCAACAACCTGCGGCGAGGCTGACGTGCGTACATCGTTGCCCCGACTCCACGGCCTGCTGTGCGCGATCGCACCGGTCCTTGCCGTCCCGTCCCAGGGGGCCGGTACAACACTGCCGGACGCTGCGCGAGAGGCCCTGGCCGCCACATTGACCTCTCAATGCGAACACCACCGTACCCGCCTGCTGCGCTACCCGGGCACATCCGGCGGTGCGCTGCCTGCCGGTCACGAATTGCGGGTCCAGCTGACCGGGCCGGGGAGCCGCCGGCGGCAGTCGGTTCGGGTTGATGTGCTGGATGGTGAAACGCTGCATCACCGCGCGACCGTGGTCTTTGCCGTCAACTGCTGGCGGACGGCATACCGGACTCTCCGCGAAATTCCGCGCGGGGAGGCGCTGAGCCAGACCAATACCGAACCATGGCGGGTCAATACGACTGGCTGGCGCATTTCGCGACCCCCGTTATCCGGCGTCGCCGGGCTTGCCGCCAGGCGGACTCTGCCGGCCGGACTGCTGCTGGGCACGGCGGACACGATGCCGGTGCCTCTGGTTCGCCGGCACGACCGGGTCTGGCTGCAGGCCGTCAGCGGTGCCGTGGCTGTTGCCGTGCCGGGCCGGGCGCTGGCCGATGCCGGCCCGGGGGAAAGCGTACTTGTCCGGCCATTGCAGGGTACCGGCCCCGTGCGTGCCCGGGTGACCGGTGCCGGCCGGCTGGAAGCCGGGCGATGAACCGGCTGCCGCGCGGTCGTTGTTTCATGACCACTTGCGTTCTGTCGCTGGTGTTGGCCTGCGGCGGGGCGATGGCGGGGCAGCGCATCAAGGATCTTGCGCGTTTCGATGGCTGGCGGGACAACCCGCTGATCGGATTCGGACTGGTGACCGGACTGGCGGGCAGCGGGGATTCGTCGCGCAGCCAGATGACCCGGCAGACCCTGGCCAATCTGCTCAATCAGTTCGACGTCCGGCTGGTCAGCGGGCAGATCAGCAGCCGCAATGTCGCAGCCGTCATGGTGGCAGCCACGTTGCCGCCACTGACCGAGCCGGGCAACCGGATGGACGTGACGGTGACGGCCATCGGTGACGCACGCAGTCTGGTTGGCGGCACGCTGTTGCTGACGGCGCTGAAGGGCAGTGACGGCCAGGTGTACTCGCTGGCGCAGGGGCCGGTATCGGTCGGGGGCTATCGCTATGACGGCAACGGCAATGTCGTGCAGAAAAATCACCCCACGGTCGGCCGTGTTGCCGGAGGCGGCATCGTCGAGCGTGCCGTACCTGCCAGCATCGTCAGCGACGAGGGAGTGTTCCTGCTGCTGAACACGCCGGATTTCACCACCTCGAACCGCATTGCCGCGGCGATCAACCGGGGGATTGGCGGGAATCCGGCGACCGCTGTCGGTGCAAACCGGGTGCAGGTCCGGGTTGAGGCGCGGGCACAGGCAGCCGTCATGGCCCTGCTGTCCCGCATCGAGGGCATCGAGGTCGAACCCGACGAGCGTGCGCGCGTGGTGGTGAACGAGCGGACCGGTACGGTGGTCGCGGGTGGCAACGTGATGCTGTCTCCGGTCACGGTCATGCATGGTGAACTGCAGGTCTCCATCTCCAGCGACTACCAGGTGTCACCGGTGACAGGCGAGGCCTTTCCGTTTCAGCGGCCTGTGGACGCCATCATCGTGCCCCGTACCCGGATTGCCGTCGACGAACGACAGACCGCCGGCGTGACGCTGCCTGGCAAGTCGACGATCGCCGACCTGGTGATGGCACTGAACCGGATCCAGGCCAGTCCCCGTGACGTGATCGCCGTGCTGCAGGCCATTCGCGCGGCGGGGGCGCTGCATGCCGAGCTGCTCGTTCAATGACCGGGGGAGGAACACATGAATGTGGTGATGACGGCCCTTGATGGCCTGGCGCTGCGCCAGCAGGTGATCGCCCGCAATCTGGCCCACCGGGACACCCCGGGACACGTGGCGCTGCAGGTGGATTTCGAGCAGGCACTGCGCGACGCACAGGGCGCGGACCGGGGCGATGGCGTGGTCCGGATTCGCAAGGCCGGTCCTGGCGAAGGGGGGCTGAACCGGCAGGTGGCGCTGCTCGGCGACACCGTGCTGCGTTACCAGGCGTTGCTGAAGGGGGTGAACCGGCAACTGGTCATGCTGCAACTGGCGATTTCGGACGGGAGACGTTGATGGGGGTATGGCAATCAATGGCAATCAGCGAGAGCGGGATGCGGATCGAACAGCTCAGGGCCGAAACGGCCGCGCGAAATATTGCCCGGGCCAATGTGCCGCTGGCTGCTGGCGTCACGCCGCGCGGGCCACTGCGGGTGGTGGCCCGCGCGGACGGCCTGGCATTCGGGCGGCTGCTGCAGGCTGAGCGTCAAGGCATGGCGGACGGTTTGGTGCGGGGGCAGGTTGTCGAATCGGCGGATCGCGGCCCCCGGCGGGTTCTCGATCCGGGCCACCCGCTGGCGGATGAGCATGGCTTTGTCGCCTATCCGGGTATCCGGACACTGGATGAAATGTTTGTGCTGACACTGGCGACCCGCGCCTACGAAGCCAATGTCGTCGCATTCAATGCGGCACGGACGATGGCGCTCCGGGCGCTGGATATCGGGGGGCGCTGATGGAGGCCGTCGCGGGTGTGACAGGCGGGGCCGCTGTGGCCGGTCCGGGCGCGGTACGGCAAGGCATGGCGCCGGCAGGCGGATTTGAACGGGCACTGGCCCGGCTGGAACAGTCCGAGCATCGGGCCGCCGGCCTGCTGTCGCGGATGGCCAGCGGGGAAGGAGGCAACCTGCACCGGGTCATGCTGGAAATGGAAGCCGTGCGCATGCAGTTCGAGTTGCTGATGCAGGTACGCAACCGCTTGCTGGATGCCTATCAGGAAGTCATGCGCATGCAGGTCTGACGCACAGGAATCGCGTCGCAACGAAAACAGGGGATGACGATGACCGGTTTTTTCTCTTTGCACGGGCAGGGTGCGATACGGCTGGCGCTCTGCGTGGCCGGGGGGGCGGTACTGCTTGCCGCGCTGTTCTGGTGGATGACCCGCCCCGACTTTCAGGTGCTGTTTACCGAGCTGGAGCCTGCTGACGCGTCGGCGGTGGTTGAGGCGCTGGAGAAACGCAAGGTGCCTTACCAGCTTGCGGATCAGGGACGCAGCGTGCTGGTGGATCGTGACGTGCTGTACCCGATGCGAATGAAGCTGCTGGGTGACGGGCTGGATCTGAAAGGGACGGTCGGGCTGGAGCTGTTCAGCCAGACCGAATACGGAATGACCGAGTTTTCGCAGAAGATCAATTACCTGCGTGCCTTGCAGGGGGAACTGGCCCGGACCGTGATGGGTTTTGACGAGGTGCGTCGTGCCCGCGTTCACCTGGCGCTGACAGACAGCAGCGCACTGCGCCGGCGCGGACCGGGTGCCAAGGCGTCGGTCTGGGTCACGCTGACCGAGGGCCGGGCACTGCAGCGCGAGCAGGTATCAGGCATCCAGCGCCTGGTGGCTTCCGCGGTTCCGGCCCTGTCGCCGTCGGCGGTCACCGTGCTCGATCACCGGGGCGTGGCGCTGTCGTTGCGGGCCAGCGATGACGACGGCGTGGTTGCCGAGGATGTGCGTCTGCAATGGAAAAAGGATATCGAAACCCATCTGGCGCAAAAGGCGGCCGGGATTCTGGATGCCACGCTGGGGCCGGAGCGGGCGACGGTCGCTGTCGACGTGGCGCTGGACCCGTCCGCTGTCCGGCTGACGCGCGAGTCGGTCCTGGGCACTGCCGCTGATGGCGGCGGCAGTGGCGTGCTGGTGCGCAAGCGCGAGCGCCGACTGGCCGGAGAAAATCCCGTCCCCGGGCCGGATGGAGCAAGTGTCGGCGCCTCCCCGTCGAGTGACAGTGTCGAGGCCGAATACCTTGCCGGACGCGAAGTCCGGCAGACGGTGCTTGGCAGTGGGGCCATTCGCCGTATCGGTGTGGGAGTGGTACTGCGGGAAGCGCTGCCGGATGACGGACTCGCACGTCTGCGCGACGTCATCAGCCTTGCGGTCGGGCTGGATACGGACCGGGGTGATGGCATTGCCTTCACCCAGGTCGGGGCGGCACTGGCGCTTCCGGCCGGGCATGATGAGCCGGCGGCGGTACCACACGACATCCCGCCGCCTGCGCCGCTGTGGCTGCCGGTCTTGCTGCTGCCGGTCGTGGCCTGCATGCTGGTGTCGCTATGGCGACGGCGTGCCAGGCACCGTCTGCCTCCGGTGTCGCTGAGCGAGCATGAACGCGCGCGCCTGCTGATACAGGTACGACGCTGGCTGTCAGTGGGCGATGAAGGGAAAACCGCGTCATGAATCAGACCGCGGAGACACGACCACTGCGGGCTGCGCTGGCCGTTTCGGCCTTGTCGTCCGGAGACCGCGCCTGGCTGGCCGGGCAACTTACGCCTGACGAGAGGCTGCGGCTGGATGCCGTGCTGGGCGACCTGAAGGACCAGTCCCTGCCGGCGCTGGCGCAGGTTGTCGATGCCGCGCTCACGCCGGGACAGGAGCGGATCTGGCTGGCGCAACGGCTGCCGGCTCTGGCGGCACGTCTGGCCCTGGCGCCTGAAGCACTGTGGCCGCGACTGGGGGCGGTGCTGGGCACGGGACTCCGCCAGCTGGTACTGCAGTATCGCGCATCGGACGGGACCGCGGCGGCGGCCCGACCCGACCCGCTGGCTGCAAGCTGGACTGCCTTGCCCGGCCGGGGGGCGCCGGCCCTCGACCATTTCCTGCTGCAGTCGCTGGTTGACGAGGTCGGACGACACCCGCTCGCCGCGTCGCCGCCGGAAGGCAGGCGGCAAGCATGGTGGCCGTGGCGGCGGAGGGGCTGACATGGGACAGCTGATCCGTTACCCGCTTGCGCAGGACGCCGGGGCTGTGGTCGGCATGCGCCGGGCCGGTTCCGCGCACGATACCGTGTCCCTGCACGACCGGTCGGAGCCGGCGGGACCACCGGCTCCGGACCCTGTCGAACTGGCGGTACGCCGCACCGAAGCGCAGGCCGAGGCAGCACGGCAACAGGCGTTCCATGATGGCTACCGGGCCGGTTTCCTCCAGGGCGAACTGGACGGGGAACGGGAAGGGGCGCCGTTGCGGGCGCGGCTGCAGGACTTGCTGGCCGCGCTGCCCGGGCAACAGCAGCAGGCATGGGACCGGGTCGAGGCACTGGCCGTACCCGTGGTCATGGCGGCACTGGTCAGGCTGGTCGGCTCGCTGTCGGTGTCGACGGAATTTGTTCGCGCGAGTGTTTGCGAGGCGCTGGCGCAGGTTGGTCGCGACGAGGACTGCGTGCTTCACCTGCATCCGGCGGATCTGGACGCGCTGCAGCGGACGCTTGAACCGATGCTGGCCGATCGGCCGCGCCTTGGCCTGCAGGCCGATCCCGGCGTGACCGGGGGAGGATGCGTGATTGGCACCGCGCGCGGCGATATCGATGCGCAGTGGACGGTCCAGCTCGCTCGTCTTGGCATGGCGCTGGCGGGGAGGGCGGCATGACGGATGTCTCGACGCTCTTGCTCGAACGTGTGGCGGCCGCCCGTCTGACCGAACATGTCGGTCATGTCGTTCGTCAGATCGGGTTGCTGGTCGAGGCAACCGGGCCTGCCTGCGCCGGTGTCGGTGATCTCTGCCAGATCGGCCTGCCGGGGCGGACATTGCCGGCCGAGGTGGTCGGACTGGATGGGGTCCGCCTGCTGTTGCTGCCATACGGAGAGACCGGTGGCTTGCGTGCCGGCAGCCGGGTGACCGCCTGCGACCGGCCGCTGTCGGTCGACCTGGGGCCAGCCCTGCTGGGCCGGGTGGTCGATGCGTTCTGCCAGCCGCTGGACGGCAAGGGCGATATCGCTGGTGGCGAGCGCCGTCCGATACGCCGCCGGCCTGCCGGTCCGCTGGCCCGCCGGGGCATCGACACCGTCCTGGAAACCCGGGTCCGCGCCATTGATACCCTGCTGACACTGGGTTACGGACAGCGGATGGCGATCATGGCCGGCAGCGGGGTCGGCAAGAGCACGCTGCTCGGCATGCTGTCCCGCCATTGCGTGGCCGATGTGATCGTCGTTGCATTGATTGGCGAGCGCGGGCGAGAAGTGCTCGAGTTCGTTGAAAACCGCCCGGGTGCGGACGGCATGCGCAATGTGGTGATGGTGGTGGCAACGGCCGACGAGCCGGCGCTGGTGCGCGAGGCGGCGGCCCTGACCGCGATGACCATCGGCGAGTTCTTCAGCGACAGTGGCCAGGCGGTGCTGCTGATTGTCGACTCGCTGACCCGCTACGCGATGGCCCGGCGCGAGATCGGACTGGCCACCGGCGAGCCGGCGACGTCGCGCGGCTATACGCCGTCAGTCTTCTCGTCGCTGGCGTGCCTGCTGGAGCGCTGCGGTGCCTGGGTGGGGGGCGGATCGATGACCGGTCTGTTTACGGTGCTGGTCGAGGGCGACGATGTCGATGACCCGATTGCGGACAGTGTGCGCGGCATTGCCGATGGTCACATCGTGCTGTCGCGCGAGCTGGCGCAGCGCGGGCACTATCCGGCCATTGACGTGCTTGCCAGCGTCAGCCGGCTGGCATCCGGTCTGGTGGATGACGGCGCGCAGGCGCTGATGTGCGCTTGCCGGCAGGCACTGGGCCTGCTGGCGCTGAATCAGGACGTGCTGGCACTGGGGGCCTATCGCGAAGGCAGTCAGCCGGCGCTGGATGCCGCGATCCGGGTCCGGCCGGCCCTGGATCGTTTTCTGCAGCAGGCGACCGGCGAGGTCTGCGCCCGGGATACGGCGCTGGCGGCGCTGGGCGTCGCGCTGGACGGAGGCCGGCCATGAGTCTGACGGGCTATCCGTTCGACGGTTGCCTGATCCGCTGCCGGGTTGCTCGTCAGCAGGCGGGTGTCGCCCTGGCGCAAGCCAGGGCCTGCGTGGAGGCACTGCAGCGGCAGTCGGCTGCACTGCAGGCGGAGATCCGCGACTGCGAAGCGGTGTGGGCCGGGTCGGGGGGTATCCAGGCATCGGCCCGGCGCTTTGTGACAGAGCGCTGGCAGGCATGGCGGCAGTACCAGTCCCTGCTGGCCGAGGCGGAAGACCGGCTGGAGGAGGCCTCCGGGGCCGCTTTCGACGCACACCGGCAGCAACGTCGGTTCGAGATGCACCGGGACCGGTTTCTGGCACAGGCGCACTGGCGAAAATGCCGCGCCGGCTATCGATGCCAGGATGATGCCGCGCTGGAGATCTGGCGACGGAAAGGGGGGAGCCGATGATTGATGTCACGCCGGACCGGCCTCCGCCCTTGCCCGTCAGCCGATACGGCACGGCGCCATCGCGGCTGGCCGGCAGGCAGTGGGCACAGCGTTTTGACGCCGAGCTGGCTGCGGCGACCCGCTGCCGGGCGGTCGGCACGACCAGCGGCACGGCTGCCGGGCTGCTGCCCGAAGCCCGTACAGGCCAGAGGCATGCATTGCCGGTGGGGGACGAGCGACCCGGCCTGCGCAAACTGCCGGCAGGGCCCCCCGACCGGGCTCTTCCGCCCGGCACGATCCGGCAGGTCGGGGTTGCCGCAGGCGGGGCGGCGGCCAGCGGCCGGCCGCTGGTGCTGCCCGCCGCTGGCGGATGCCCGGCACGGGCCCACGGCTGCGGGGCATCGCTGGTGGACGGGGCGAACCGCTGTGGCGGCGGGGGCGCGATCCGCCGGTTTCATTCCGTCTTCCGCCCGTTTCAGGTCACGGTATTTGTCCACGACGGGGTCGCGCGGGCCTGGGTCAGGGACAGCCGGCTGAATGGCGCCAGCGCCATGGCTGTTGCCGACGCACTTGGTGATGCCCTGCGCCGGGATGGCATCGAACTGGTCGGGGTGGTGGTCAACGGGGTAAGGCTGGAGCGGGTGCCGGGCACGACAACCGTGCCCGGTGATATCGACATTCAGGGTCGCGTGGCGTGGCTGGCGTGACGGCAAACCATGGAGCAACTGCTGATGACAAGTGATGGACTGGGCCTGGTGCCGACCGACAGTGCCGGACCGGTGCGCGGGCTGACCCAGGCGGATTTCCTGCGCATTCTTTCCACCCAGCTGACCTTTCAGGACCCGATGAAGCCCATGGACAGCACCCGGTTCATGGCGCAGATGGCGCAGTTCTCGGCGCTGGAGCAAAGCCGTCAGTCCAATGACAGGCTGGATACCCTGCTGGCGTTCCAGTCGGCGCAGCAGTCGCTGGGGCTGATTGGCCGGACGGTGGAAGTGTCGCAGGCCTCGGGCACGCTGACCGGGCAGGTCACGACCCTGTCGTTCGCCGCCGGCCGCCCCGCGCTGACGGTGAAGACTGTCGAGGGCGAGTGGCTGAGCGGTCTGTCCCTGTCACGGATTACCGTGGTGAGGTAACGCCAATGCTGACCACGATTCATACCGGGCTTAGCGGGCTGCGGAGTTTTCAGCGCGGGCTGGCGAATATCGGCCACAACATCGCCAATCTGAACTCGCCGGGCTACAAGAAGACCACGCTGGGCTATGCCGAACTGATGTCACGCCGGGACATGGGCGTCAGCGGCGGCGGCGTCCGGATTGCTGCCGTCGAGAGCCACTTTGGTCAGGGCGAGCTGCGGGCGACTGCCAACCCGCTTGATGTGGCGGTGGAGGGGGACGGTTTCCTGGTGTCGCGGCTGCGCGGCGAGTCACATTACTTCCGGACCGGCGAGCTGGATGTCGATCGTGACGGGCGGCTGATCCGGCGTACCGACCGTTCACAGGTGCAGGGCCTGGATGCGCACGGCCGGCTGGTCGACCTGTCACTGGCCGGGTTGCGTGTCCGGGCCGGCAGACCGACCGGGCTGCTGCGCTTCAGCGGCAATCTGTCGACCGATGCATCAAGCCACCGCATCGAGGTGCCGGTCCATGATCATGCCGGGGCCCGGCGCGAGCTGACCCTTCATTTCCGGCGGGATGGCGCGATGCCGCCGGGGCAGTGGCGGCTGGATATCAGCGAGGGCGCCACCGGTCATGCATCGGGCGGTGGTGATCTGCGCTTCGATGCCGCCGGTTCGCCGCTGGCCGGCTCCGGCGAACTGTCCATTGCGCTGACGGCCGCCAGCGGCGGCGTATCGCGGGTTCGCCTCGACTTTGGTCGCCCCGGGACCTTGTCCGGCGTCACTCACCTGTCCGGTGGCTCGACATCGACGCTGAAACTGGAATAGCAGGACGGTTACCCGCCGGGCAGCCTGACCCGGATGACGGTTGATGCCCGGGGGCGGGTGCAGGCCCATTACACGAATGGCCAGACCGCGGATGGAGGGCAGCTTGCGCTGGCCTGGTTCGAGCGCCCCGCACAGCAGCTGCTGCGCGCCGGCGCCGGAGCCTGGCTGTCGGCCGGGGCGCCGCCAGCCCGTATTGGCGCACCGGCCGGGGACGTGTTTGGCCGCATCGCCGGCGGGATGCTGGAAATGTCCAACGTCGAGCTGGCGACCGAATTCAGCGAGCTGATCGTCAGCCAGCGCGGTTATCAGGCCGCGTCGCAGCTGGTGGCGGCGGCCAATGAAATGCTGCAGCAGGCACTGGAAATACGGGGGCGTCGGTGAGCGGCGTACAGGACTATCGGCTGTATGCCGGGTCCGAGTTGCGTCTGCTGGAACGGTCGCTGGAAACGCCGCTGCAGGCGTGGGGTGACGCGTGGGCAGGCATGCCCGGTGAATTCGCGCTTGCTGCCCGGGCCGTCGGCCGGGGCGAACGCGAAAGCCCGGCCGTGTTCCACCCCTTCACCGGACAGGGCCACGCCGGGGCCCTGCACGCCCCTGACGACCCCGCCGGTGTGTGGCTGGCATGGCAGTGTTTCGGCTGCGCGGTGGCGGCGTTGCCTGCAGGCAACCGGCTGGTCGACGCGACGCTGGGCGCCGCGCTGCAGGCCCTGTGCCGTGGACTGGCCGTTACCCCGGACCGCCTGGCGATTGCCGACGGTCAGGATCGGTCCGGGGCCGTGCTGTTGACGATCGACCGGGCAGGGCACTCGCTTGACGTGCTGTTGCCGGCTGCCTGCGTTGCCAGCCATCTGCCGGCCAGGCAGCCGGCAAGCGACGTGTTGCCGCCACTGCTGTTGAGCCAGGCCCGGCTGGCGAATCCGGTGGTGCTGGAAGTGACCGCCCGCTCGGCCTCGTTTTCGGTCGAGGAACTGATGACGGCCAGTGCGGGCGACATATTGCGGCTCGATCACCGGGGCGACGATCCGTTCGACATCCGGCTGGCGGGAGGCGGGGTCGTCGGGCAGGGGCTGCTGGGCCGCAAGCACGACCGGCTGGCAGTCAAATTTCTACCATTACGACAAGAGGCCAGATGAACAAGGACATTCGTCGCTCCGTGCTGATGGAGCTGGAGTCGGACGCCGGCAGCGGAGAGTCGCTGCTGGCCGGCCGGCTGGGGCTGCTGGGGGATCTGAAGGTGGATCTGGATGCGCGGGTCGGGTCGGTGCGCCTGAGCCTGTCCGCGCTGGGCGGGTTGAAGGCGGGAGAGGTGGTGACGCTGGACAGCCAGCCGGACGGATCGGTCGACATGCTGCTCAATGGCACGGTGGTCGCCCGCGGACGGCTGGTGGTGGTGAATGACTTTCTGGGAGTCCAGGTTGAAACCCTCTCGTCACTGCGGCCCTGAGCGGGTCGGGCTGGTGCTGCCGTGCGCCGTCCTGGCCGGGCCGTGCTTCGGTGAGCCGTCTGCCGGGCGGGTTCCGGCTGCAGGCATGATGCCGGACCTGCAGGGGCCGTACCTGATTCTGTCGGGGCTGCTGCTGGCAGGGGCTGCGGTGTGCTGGTTCAGGCGACGCCAGCAGCGCTTGCCGGCCGGTGCGGGGCAGGCACTGACCATTACCCACCGTTGCCGCCTGTCAGGCAAGGCAACCCTGTACGTGGTCCGCTACCGGACGCGCGAGATGATCATCGTCGAACACGAGCATGGCGTGACGGAGATCGGATGCGGATAAGATCGCTGCCCCTCTGGCTGCTGTGCCAGGCGCTGCCCTGCCATGCGCAGGACAGCCTCGGCGAGGCATTGCCGCTGCTGCTTGGCGGTGAAAACGGTGCGCGCGCGGTGGCGATTGCCGTCGCGCTGGCACTGATGGTGCTGATTCCCGGGCTGCTGCTGGTGATGACCTGCTTTACCCGCATCATCATTGTCCTGTCGATGCTGCGGCATGCGATGGGCATGCCTGACACGCCCCCCAACGGCGTGCTGATCCTGCTGGCCGCCTTTCTGACCCTGCTGTCCATGGGAGATACCTTTGCCCGGCTGGAGCGCGAAGTGGCCGTGCCATTGCTGGCGCAACAGCTCGATACCGCGCAGGCACTGGGACGGGCGGGCGAGGTCATGAAAGACTACATGCTGGCCCGCACCCGCGAGCAGGATCTGGATGCGGTGCTGGCGCTGTCCGGCAAGACGGAACCGCATGCCGCAACGGCATCGCCGGCGCTGGTTCATCTGGCACCGGCCTTTCTGCTCGGAGAGCTGAGGCTGGCTTTCCAGATCGGCTTTGTCGTGTTCCTGCCGTTTCTGCTGGTCGACATCATCATTGCCGGCATCCTGATGTCGCTGGGCATGATGATGGTGCCGCCAGTGATCATTTCGCTGCCGATCAAGGTCCTGATGTTCGTCTCGATCGATGGCTGGCTACTGCTGGTCCGCGTGCTGTTGTCGGACAGCACCTGGTAAGGCATGACTGGCCGGCGGGACGACCGGTCATGGGCGGATGTTCCGGTGGCGCTGTGGACCGGATTTTACGCCAGCGGCGACAGCACGCTGCGGCGTCGACTGGTTGAACACTATCTGCCCTGGGTCCGGATTCTGGCCGCTGGTGCCTATGCCCGCCAGTTCATGCCGTCGCTGGCATTCATGGACTTCTATCAGAGCGGCGTGGCCGGCCTGCTGGAAGCGGTCGATCGTTTCGATCCCGGTCGGGGCGTGGATTTCAAGACCTTTGCCACCCGCCGTATCCACGGCGAAATGGCCAATGCCATCACGCAGGCGACCGAGGCGGACCGGCAGTACCGGGTCCGGCAGCGGTATCTGCAATCACCCGCTGTCATTCCGGACGCAGAGAGGCCGTTTGCGCAACTGATGTCCCGTTCCATCGGCCTGGCCATCGCCTACATGCTGGAAGGGACCGGCATGTATCTGGCCTCCGGGGCGGACGACGAGGCGCGGGCACCACCTGCGGCCTGCCTGCAGCAGCAATGGCGCACGTTGCTGCTGGCTGCCATCGGACGGCTGACACCGCAGCAACAGCGGGTCATTCGCCTGCATTATCTGGGGGGCATGCCGTTTGCCGACATTGCCGTTGCCCTTGATCTTTCCGCCGGCCGCGTGGCCCAGTTGCATCGGCAGGCACTGGCGGTGTTGCGCCAGCACCTGCCGGACATCGGGGACCGCTGAAAGCGTCAGGCCCTGACGAAGATATTGAGCTTGCTGCCGGCGCCTTCCTCGAAGTGGCGAATCAGGCGGATCAGGCGATCGTCGAGTACATAGTCCCGTGCCAGCAGCATCACCCCGTTGACGATCAGATCGTGCGCCAGCGTCATGCCCGGTACCAGATCCCGGGAGTACAGTTCGCGCTCTACCACCTCGGAAGGCTGGGCGGCGAGCACGGCCTGCAATGCATCGAGCACGGCGCCGTCATAGCGCGACTCGCGGCTGGCTTCCAGCTGCTTCAGCGCGGCGCGGGCATCCATGCGCTGCCCGGTGACGATGCCGGCCTGCAGCGCCTGGAAATCGGCCGCCACGCCGAGGATGCGCGAACCAATGGCAATCTGGTCGCCTTTCAGGCGGTCCGGTACGCCGAGGCCATCCATGCGCTCATGCTGGTTGCGAATCAGCTGGGCCGGGACCTGCAGCTGCTCGGATGCCATCAGTGCGGCCTGGCTGTTGACCGGGTACTGCTTGTAGGTTTCGAGTTCGGCCGTGCTCATCAGGCTGATCGGTTTGGCCAGCAGCGTGTCGGGGAAGGCGATCTTGCCGATACTGTGCAGCAGGCCGGCAATGAAGATGTCATGAACTTCGGCTTCCGGCAGCATGAGTTGCCGGGCAATGAGCAGGGCGTGGTTGGCCACATTGCGGGACTGGCCGGCAAGGGTGCCACTGCGCATGTCGATCAGCGCCGAGAACATCTTCACCGAGGTCACGAAGCCTTTTTTCAGCCGCTCGTGCGCAAGCTTTACCTCGCTCATCGCCTTTTCCAGCGCCAGGGTCCGTTCGCGGACCTTGTCTTCCAGCGAGGCGTTCAGCATGGTCAGCGCATCGTTCTGCTCGCGCACCTGCTGATCCAGCCGGGCCTTTTCACGCGACAGAAGCTTGATGGTCAGCGCATCTTCGACGATGCGAAGGATGTCCTGGTCTTCCCACGGCTTGGCGATATAGCGGCTGATGCCGGCAACATTGATCGCCTCGATCATCGACTGCATGTCGGCGTAACCGGTCAGCAGAATGCGGGTGATATCCGGCCAGCGCTGCCGGATTGTGGCCAGCAGTGCCGCACCGCTCATGCCCGGCATGCGCATGTCCGATACCACCAGATCCACGCTTTCGGTTTCCAGCACGGCCAGCGCGGCCTCGCCGCCGTCGGCGGTCAGGATCCGGTAGCCATGGGGGCGGAACAGCCGGCGCAGTGAGGACAGGATATTGGCTTCGTCGTCGACGAACAGCAGGGTAAAGCCCTGGGCAGTATTGCCGGGCGCAAGGGAGTCAGGTGAAGTCGTCAAGATGGCAATCCTGTCGGGGCTGGCAGTGAATGAATTGAGTGGTCAGGGTGCGTCCGGCGGCGGGCTGGATGGGTGTGCACGATGAATCGGCAACCAAATAGTGAATGTAGTGCCTTTGCCTTCCGTGCTGGCGACATAGATTTGTCCGCCCAGCTTCTGGACGATGCCATAGGACACGGACAGACCCAGCCCGGTGCCGGCGCCGACCGGTTTGGTGGTGAAGAACGGATCGAAAATGCGCGGCAGCAGTGCGGCAGGAATGCCCTGACCGTTGTCAGCCACCTGGATCCAGATCCGCTCACCTTCACGGCCGGTCCGGAGGTGAATCTCGCCATGCTCCGGCATGGCCTGGGCGGCATTGACCAGCAGGTTCATGACAACCTGGTTCAACTGTGACGGCAGGCATTCCACGCGCGGCAGATCGCCATATTCCTTGATGACGTCGGCCTTGTATTTGATCTCGTTCCAGACCACGTTCAGCGTGCTGTCGAGGCCGGCATGGATATCGGCCGATTCCCATTCGGCATCGCCGACCCGGGAAAAATCACGCAAGTCCTGGACAATGCGGCGCACGCGCCCCGTGCCATCGATCGATTCGGCGATCAGGGCGCCGACATCTTCCTTCAGGTAGTCGAAGTCGGCCTTGACCTTGGCGTTATCGATGCGTGCACGCAGCTCGCTGTCGGCAGGGATATGGCTTTCGGCTGCGACGTAGGCATCCAGCAGTTCAAGCAGGTTGTGGAAATAGCCGTTCAGCGTGCTCAGGTTGGAATTGACGAAGCCGATCGGATTGTTGATCTCGTGGGCGACGCCGGCTGCCAGCTGGCCGATCGATGCCAGCCGTTCGGCCTGCACCACCTGGACCTGTGCATCCTCCAGCCTGGCGATCAGCGCGGCCTGCTTGCCATGCTCGTCCTCCAGCATCTGCTGGACCTGTTTTCTCTCCAGGATTTCCTGCTCCATCTTGCCCTGGGTATGCTTGAGCTTGCGGGTGATCCTTTCATTGCTCTGCAAGGCCGTTTCCAGCTCCCGGGTGCGGATCTGCACGGCATCGTCGAGCATGACCGCGGTCTGGAAGACGCTGAAGTCGGAGTCGTCGCTGCCCATATTGCGTTCGACGCGCCGCATCAGCGCCTGGATGATCTTGTTCAGCCGGGCGATTTCGGTTTCCAGCTCCTGACTGGAACAGGGCCGCGGCAATACGTGACTTTCATACATGGTCTGCCTCCCTGCGACTGCCAATGGCGATGCCGGTAAACGTCTGGTTCACGTGCACCCCGCGGTATTGCTCGCCATAGGTGCTGAAACCGACGGTGTGGTTCCGGTTCAGGATGTCGCCGACGGTGGACTTCAGGTCGCGCTGGGTGATTTCCAGATTGCGCAGGATGCAGTCGCAACCGAGTACCAGCTGCGGCGAGCCGATATCTTGTCCCAGTTCGTCGAAGGCCTGCGTCAGGCTGTCGATCAGGTCGAGCCGGTCCGCCAGCCGCAGCACCAGCCCCTCGTCGATTGCGCAGTAGAAGGTCAGCGTGTCATCGGCATTGGCAGTCTGGATCGAGCGCACGTAACCCGTACCATCAATGATGACCAGAACCGGGTGTGCGGCGAAATGGGCCGGGCACAGTTCGGACGCTTCCACGCCGGTCAGCCGGGCATATTCCGAGGCGGCAGGCCGGCCGTTGATTTCCTTGACCACCCGCCTGGCCGTGTCGACCGACGTCACGACCAGGCGCTTGGTGCTGGGCACAAAGTGCTGGGTCTTGAAGGTGGTGACGGCATACGGTGTGGAAACCAGCATCATCAGTGCGGCGTTGAGGTGGAAACGGCCATTGTGGAACAGCGCCGTTTCCCTGAATTTCAGGTCATCCCCGGCCGAGCCGCCGACCAGCGGGATCTTGCCGAGCGCATTCTGCAGAGCACGGGCAACCCACTCTTCGCGCATTGACAGACCGTCGATCAGCAGGAAGGAAAACTGGCTGGGATGGGGGCCCAGCGACGGGCGGGCTTCCAGCCGCTGCATGACGGAAAAGGTCAGCGAACGTCCCTGCTCGAATTCAAACGACTGCACGTTGTCGATAAAGCCGACTTCGATCGCAAAGCCGGATTTGGGAAAGCTGACGCCACTGAGGCCGTGGGTCAGATAGCCGGCCGGCCCGATTTCGCCGGCCGTCGTGCAACCGATCACGCGAACGCCGGGGAACAGGCGGTTCATTTCTGCGGCGAGCAGATCGAGGTCGTAGTCGCTGGAGCAGAAAAACAGCACCAGTTCCATATCGTCCTGGCGCACGGCGGCATGAAATTCCCTTGCCGCCTCTACCGGATCGGGTGCGCTGGATTGCGCACAACGGACAAGACTGGTCGACTGCATGCGGAAACTCCACTCGTTGGATGTCGGGATGGCGGCAGTACCACACCTGAATCAGTATCCATTCAATGCCATTATCCTGCAAGGAATGCGCCAGAGAATGCTGATGGCAGCGATGGCAGCGCTGTGTAGTGCAAGTTTGCGGAGATCAAAAGACCGGCGGATCATAAAGAATCGGGAACGTCAGTTCAAAACCATTCGTCATTAACCGGCTTCGGGGAGCGGTGACAGGCGTATCATCGGGGGGCAGGCAGGACATGCCCGGGTGTGCTTCGTTTCATGACCTGCCTGATACCGGGAAGGCCTTCCGACAACAACAATACAAGTGCGCATCGCCATGATCCTGAACTTCATCCAGAGTGTAGTGCTCATCTTGTTGCTGTGCGGGTTGCAGTTGGTCAACGTTCGCTACTGGCATGGCAGGAGCCTGCCCGCGCAGATTACCTCGGGCTTTCTGTTCGGGATCACGGCCATCGTCAACATGATGGGGCCACTGGTGCTGGCGCCGGGATTTTTCATTGATGCGCGGCTGGCCATCCTGAGCATGGCGGCGCTGTTCGGCGGCCCGCTGGTGGGGATGCTGGCGGCTGGCCTGGCGATTGCCTATCGGCTCGGGATCGGGGGCGGGGGCGCCTATTTCGGTGCGGCAAGCATGTTGTTCGCCGTGGTGTTTGGCCTGGGCTATCGCCATGCGTCGACTCGTGGCTGGATACGGAAGGGCATTCCGCAGCTGACCGGCTTCAGCTTTCTGGTCCATGCCTGCGCGCTGCTGCTGCTGGTGCGGATTCCCGAACTGCGGGAAACGCCGCTGGATCTGGCCATTATCACCATGGCGATCACCATGCCGGCGACCACGCTGATGCTGGGGCTGCTGCTGGAAGATCTGCAGCGGCGCAGCAGCGTCCAGCATGAACTGGCGCAGAGTGAAGCCCGGATGCATGCCATTACCCGTGCCATCCCCGACCTGTTGCTGGTGCTGGACGAAGACGGCCGTTATCTGGAGATCGTGTCGCCCAACCAGCAGCGTCACCTGCTGTACGACGAAGCGGTCAGGCTGCAGGGCAAGCGCATGCACGATGTGCTGCCGGCGCTGAAGGCTGACCGGTTGCTGGCTTTTGTCCGTGAGGCTATTGCCACCAATGAGCCACAGGAAATCGAATACACGCTGAAGATCGGTGCCGAGCACCGGACCTTCGAAGGCCGGGCGCAGGCGCTGGATCTGGATCTGGATGGCAAGCGGGCGGTGGTGATGGTCACGCGCGACATTTCGGCGCGCAAGGCCGCCGAGGCGGAAATCCAGCAACTGGCGTTCTTCGATGCGCTGACCGATCTGCCGAACCGGCGGCGCCTGCTCGACCGGCTGCAGCATGTGCAGGCGCATTGCGCGAAAACCGGCAAGTCCGGCGCCCTGCTGTGCATCGATCTCGACGATTTTCGCAATATCAATGACCTGTACGGCAATCCGCATGGCGACCAGATCCTGCAGCAGGTGGCCAGGCGGCTGGAAGAGCTGATGTGGGAGTACGGCATGGTGGCCCGGCTGGGTGGAGACGAGTTCGCCGTGCTGCTGGAAGGATTGCCTGCCGCCCAGGACGAGGCGGCGGAGCAGGCGGCCCAGGCCGGGCAGCGACTGCTGGACGGGCTGCGCGAACCGTACCGGCTGGGCGACAGCCTGCAGTCCTGCACCGGCAGCATCGGCATCATCCTGTTTGGCGCGGCCGAGCCCGAGCAGGACCTGCTGCACAAGGCGGACCTTGCGTTGTCGGCGGCCAAGGAGAGCGGCAAGAACGGACTGCATTTCTTCGACCCGGCCATCCAGGACGAGGTCAGCGCCCGGCTGCGGCTGGAAAATGAAATCCGGCTGGGGCTGCAGAATGGCGAGTTCATCGTGTACTACCAGCCGCAGATCGATGCCCAGGGCAATCTGCGCGGTGCCGAAGCGCTGGTGCGCTGGCAGCACCCGCAGCGCGGCCTGCTGGCGCCCGGCTTCTTCCTGCCGGCGGCGGAGCGGGCGGGTCTGCTGCAGCAGATGGACCGTCAGGTGTTCGATACCGCATGCCGGCAACTGGCGCACTGGGCCTCTCATCCGCAGCTGAACCGGATGTCGGTGTCGGTCAATATCAGTGCGGTGCAATTGCACCAGGCCGACTTCGTGCAGCAGATTCTGGACGGGCTGGCGCGGCATGATGCGCCGGCCTCCATGCTGATGCTGGAGCTGACCGAGTCGCTGCTGGTGGGGGATCTGGCCAAGGCCCGTTCGCACATGAAAGAGATCAAGCAGCACGGCGTGCGCTTTGCGCTGGACGACTTCGGTACCGGCTATTCGTCGCTGTCCTATCTGCCGCAGCTGCCGCTGGATGAACTGAAAATCGACCAGTCCTTCGTCCGCAGCCTGCCGGCCGACAACGGCAATCTGGCCATCATCCACGCCATTACCGCGCTGGCGGCATCCTTCGGCTTTGAGGTGGTTGCCGAAGGGGTCGAGACCGAGGCCCAGCTGGCGATACTGGCGGGTTGCGGTTGCCTGCGCTACCAGGGCTACCTGTTCGCCAAACCGATGTCGGCCGAAGCGCTGGAGCAGTTCGCTGCCGACCGCCAGCCGCATCCGCTGCTGAGCCAGCTGATTCTGCAATGAGCTGCCATCATTCCGGCACCGGCAGCCGGCTCGACGACTTGATTTCGCGCAGGGCCAGGCTTGAGTGGATCGAGTGGATGCCATCCATCTTGCGCAGCACGTTTTCGACGAAGGCGCTGTAGGCGTCGAGGCTTTCCGCCACGACCTGCAACAGGTAGTCGGCATTGCCGGTGATCTTGTGGCAGGACAGGACTTCCGGATGCTCGTGGATCGCCGCCTCGAAACGGTTAGGCGCTTCGTCGCCATGGGCGCCGAAGCCCAGACTGACAAAAGCCAGTACGTCGTAGCCGAGTTTGCGCCGGTCCAGATTGGCCTGGTAGTCCCTGATATAGCCCTCGTCCTCAAGCCGTTTCAGCCGCCGCCAGCATGGCGTCACGCTCAGTGACAGATGGCCGGCCAGCTTCGGATTCGACAGGGTGCCGTCCTGTTGCAACAGACGCAAAATAGTCCGATCCGTGTCATCCAGCTGGTGGTGGGGTCTGTTTGTGCTCATTTATGCCATCCTGTGAGTCTGTCTTGCTCCTATCGTAGCGACCGACGGGTCGCGAAAGCAAAGTAAATCCTGCGGGTCCACCCCATACTGGTTCCCGTCATTCACCTGCTTTCCCGACCGCCATGCTTACCGTGTACAGCACCGCCCACCGGCTTCACCATGCGACCGAACTGAAGGACGGCGTGCTGAAGCCCTGCTTCGAGATGCCCAGTCGCGCCGATACCATTCGTGCCCGGGTGCAGGCGGTCGGCCTGGGTGACGTGATTGCGCCGCGTGCCTTCGATCCGTCCCGCTATGCCCGCGTCCACAGCGAACGCTATGTCCGCTTTCTCGAACAGGCGTGGGGCGAGTGGCGCGAACTGGGGCGCGAACACGATGCGCTGCCGCTGATCTGGCCGGTCCGCGATCTGCGCAGCGATATCGAGCCGGAACATATCGACGGCAAGCTTGGCTTCTATGCCATGGACGCCGGTGTGGCGATCACCGCCGGCACCTGGGAAGCGGTACGTACCAGCGCCGATCTGGCACTGACCGGCATGGCCGTGCTGGAGGCCGGCGAGCGCAGTGCCTTTGCGCTGTGCCGGCCGCCGGGCCACCACGCCGCTGCCGAGTACATGGGCGGCTACTGCTATCTGAACAATGCGGCCATTGCCGCCCAGGCCGGTCTCGATGGCGGTGCCCGCCGCGTGGCAGTGCTTGATATCGACTTCCACCATGGCAATGGCACCCAGAGCATTTTCTATGCGCGCGACGATGTGCTGTTTGTCTCGCTGCACGGCGATCCGAAGCAGTCGTATCCGTACTTCCTTGGGCATCGCGACGAGACCGGCGCCGGTGCCGGTCTTGGCTTCAACCACAACTACCCGCTGGCGCACGGTACCGACTGGAACGGTTATGGCGCGGCGCTGGCCGATGCCTGCCGCCGGGTGGCCGCCCATGCACCGGATGTGCTGGTGGTGTCGCTGGGGGTGGACACGTTCAAGGGCGATCCGATCAGTCATTTCCGGCTGGAAAGCGAAGACTTTCTGCGTATCGGCGCCACCATTGCCGGGATCGGCTGTCCAACATTGTTCGTGATGGAGGGCGGGTATATGGTCGACGACATCGGCGTCAATGCGGTCAATGTGCTGTGCGGTTTCGAAGGCCGGTCCTGACCGCGGGAACGCCCCCACCCGGAATGAACCAAGGAGGCTGAAATGACCCGCTACATCGATGTCAACGATCTGAAACGACTGCTTGCCAGCACCGGCGTCGAGCCATTCATGCTGGGCCTGGTCGACTATATCGAATCCGATTACCGACGCTGGGACGAGTTCCAGAAATCCGCCCGCGTGGCCAATCACTCCCCGGACGGCGTGATCGAGCTGATGCCGGCGGCGGACCGGCAGCTGTATGGCTTCAAGTACGTGAACGGCCACCCGAAAAACACCGCGCAGAACCTGCTGACGGTGATGGCCTTCGGTGTGCTGGCCGATGTCGATACCGGCTTTCCGCTGCTGCTCAGCGAATTCACCATCGCCACCGCACTGCGCACCGCCGCCACCTCGGCGCTGGTGGCCCGGGCGCTGGCCCGGCCCGATGCCCGGACGATGGCGGTGATCGGCAACGGGGCGCAGAGTGAATTCCAGATTCTGGCGTTCCGCGCGCTGCTCGGCATCAACGAGGTCCGCGTATTCGATACCGATCCGGCGGCGACGGCCAAGCTGATCCGCAATCTGTCCGGCGTGCCCGGCCTGCACCTGACACCGGCGGCATCGACTGCCGATGCGGCTCGCGGCGCCGACATCGTGACTACGGCAACGGCCGACAAGGCGCTGGCGACCATCCTGACTCCCGACATGATCGAGCCGGGCATGCACATCAATGCCGTGGGCGGCGACTGCCCGGGCAAGACCGAACTGCATCCGGACATTCTGGCCCGGGCCCGGGTCGTGGTCGAGTTCGAGCCACAGACGCGGATCGAGGGCGATATCCAGCAGATGCCGGTTGATTTTCCGGTGGTCGAGCTGTGGCAGGTACTGACCGGTGCCGTGCCCGGACGCGAAAACGCGGAGCAGGTCACGGTGTTCGACTCGGTCGGGTTTGCGCTGGAAGATTTCTCCATGCTGCGCTACCTGCACGACCTGGCGCGGGAAAGAAACATCGGCTCGGTCATCGACCTGGTGCCGGCCCCGGACGATCCGAAAGATCTGTACGGTTTCATGCAAACGGCTGCGGCCGGATAAGCAGTACCGGGATCAACGAGACCGTGGGCGCCGGCCGGACATCTGTCCGGCCGGCGGACACACGGCGGGATCCCACCGACAACAAGGAGAACACGATGAGAGAAATGGCGAAACTGGGGACCGTGGTGGCGGCGGTGCTGCTTGCTGGCGGGTGCGGAAAGCAGACGCAGCCGGCGGCCGGCGCGGCGGGGAACGACGGGACCGAGGTCGTTCGCATTGGCCAGGCTTCGCCGCTGACCGGCCCGATTGCGCATCTGGGCAAGGATGTCGAGCAGGGGGCCCGGCTGGCGATCGACGACATCAATGCCGCCGGGGTGGAAATCGGCGGCCGGAAAGTCCGTTTCGAGCTGGTATCGGAAGATGACCAGGGCGACCCGAAAATGGGCGCCCAGGTTGCCCAGCGGCTGGTCGATGCCGGCGTGGTTGGCGTGATCGGCCACCTGAACTCCGGCACCACCATGCCGGCGTCACGCCTGTATGCCGATGCCGGTCTGCCCCAGCTGTCGCCGTCGGCGACCAATCCCGACTTTACCCGTCAGGGATTCAGGACCACTTACCGGCTGATTGCCAACGATGTCCAGCAGGGTATCGCGCTGGGCCGCTTTGCCGTCGACGTGCTGAAGGCCAGAACCGTGGCCGTCGTCGATGACCGGACCGCGTATGGCCAGGGCCTGGCCGACGAGTTCGAGAAGGCGGTCAGGAGCCAGGGGGCCACCGTGGTCAAGCGCGAGTTCACCACCAACAATGCCACCGACTTCGGCGCCATTCTGACCTCGATCAAGGCTGCGCAGCCTGACGTGGTGTTCTACGGCGGGATGGATGCACAGGCCGGCCCGATGGCGCGGCAGATGAAGCGGCTCGGCATCCATGCCCGCCTGCTGGGTGGTGACAGCGTGCAAACACCGGAGTTCATCCGCCTGGCGGGCGATGCGGCCGACGGGGTGTATTCGTCCGCCTGTGGCGTACCACGCGACCGGATGCCGGGTTTTACCGATTTCAATACCCGTTACAAGGCCCGTTTCAATACCGAGGTCCAGGTTTATTCGCCATACGAGTACGACGCGGTTCATGTGCTGGTCGATGCGATGAAACGCGCCGGCTCGACCGATCCGAAGGTGTTCCTGCCCAAGATCGCCAAAACCGACTATCACGGCGTGACCGGCCGGGTCGCCTTTGACAAGCAGGGCGATATCCGCGATGGCGCCGTGACTTTCTATCAGGTCAGGAATGGCAAATGGGAAGTCGTATCTTCTGTCGGCGGAGCCAGAGCCACCTGAGATTACCGGCAGTTTCCCCTGTCAGTATTGGCCGGCACGATGCTGGCCTTTTTTTCGGACAAATAAAAGCTGCAGACACGGTGACCGTCGGCGCTCACCCTGCATGCCGTCGATCAGAACGGCATGCGCCCCTTGACTGACGCGGTCTGGTTGATGAAGTCACTGCGGTCTTCGGCGTCATGGCGGGCGGTGATCTCGGCACCGCCGGCGCTGGCGCCCGTTGCGACGCTAATGGTCGTATTGCCCTGTGCATGGACTTCGCCTGTCTCCGTGACCGCGACGCTTCCCCCATTGCGCAGGACGCATTCGCTGGCAAAGGGCATCGGGGTCGAGAGGCTGGCTGAGCAAATCTGAGAAAACGGCGGAATATATATAACGTAAGTCTGCTTGCCGCGAAAATGAAAAAATCATGACATATAAACAGTGCGGAACACGCTGATCTACGAAATTTGGACTATATCCTCGTAGCAAATATTGCATATACACTATGCCAAGGTAGTAGTGCCGCCGGGGGGAGGCACCACGCTGAGGGGGCGGATGGTCCGGCGGAAAGCCGTGAAGCAGCGAATGGCAGGCGCCTGCGGTTTTCGGAGAACCGGATGCGGGGTCCGCCCCCGATGCCGCCCTGGCGCGGCAATTCATGCCATGGTCGGGGAAGGGCCTGGCGGCGCCCCTGCCACTCAGGCCGGCAGGACATGTGAAATTTTCATGATGTCCACTTTACCAAAAAATGTTCGACACTCAGGCCGATGACAATCGGTCCGGATGTCGTGTTCCCGATGTGCAAGCAGAGGCCGTCATGAATATGAAACCGTCCCACCACCCGGCCCCTGCAGTGGCAAGCCGGCCCCGCAGCAAACGTGGCCTTCTGATGCTGGCACTGGAGCCGCGGCTGATGTTCGATGGCGCGGTCGTCGCCACGGCCGCCGTGGCCGATACCCATGTCGATGCGACACGCGATACGTCGGCGACCCGGTCCGATGCGGCAGCGCCCGCGACACCCGCTGCCGCCGAGCGCCCGGTGGCCGAACAGTCCGCAGCCGTCTCCGGCCGGCAGGTGGTGTTTATCGACTCCGGCGTGCGCGATTACCAGTCGCTGGTGTCGCAGATGCCGCCGGGCACCGAGGTGGTGATGCTGGACGGCCGGGGCGACGGGCTGGCACAGATCGCCCGGTGGGCGCAGTCGCACAGCGGCTACAGCGCCATCCATATCCTGTCGCACGGTACCGAGGGCAATCTGCTGCTGGGCACGCAGACGCTCAACGGTGCCAATATGGCCAGCCATCAGGCGGAGCTGTCGTCCATCGGCCAGGCATTGAGCGCCGATGGCGACATCCTGCTGTACGGCTGCAATATCGCGGCCGGCCAGGCCGGTGCCACCTTTGTTGACAGCCTGGCCCGCTATACCCAGGCCGATGTGGCGGCGTCCACCGACATGACCGGTGCCAGCAGCCTGGGCGGCGACTGGGTGCTGGAGCGCAGCAGCGGCCATATCGATGTGGCCGGGCTGCGGCCGGCCTACAGCTATCTGCTGGCACAGCCGGTGAATGGCACGACGAGTTTCGACAATGTGAGCAACGGTCCGTATCTCGCCATTGGTGGTTCGTACGGCGCCGGCCTGACCGCGAGCAATGTGGAGGGCTGGGATGTGCTGCTGAAATCGGCGGCTGCAACCAATTGCTATATCAGTGCCGAGGCGATGACCGGGCAGACCCTCATGATCAGTGGGGGCAGTAATGATGGCATGCCATTGGCTTACATGTCGCTCAGTGCGAACAACGGCTACCTGTTCGATCTGGCCCGGGTCGATGTGGCCATTGCCGGCCCGTCAGTCGGCAGTTCCGGGGTAGTCCGGCTGGTGGGTTACCGGGATGGTGTGGCGGTCAGTGGTGCGATATTGAGCCTGATGCTGACCGACACCAATCTCGGCGGGCTGCTGATAAGCTTCAACGTCTCCGGCAATGATGCGTTCAAGGGCATCGATTCGTTCCGTATCCAGGCGGATGGCTCATACCAGGTTACCGGTGCTTTCGGTGTCGACAATGTCACGGCCACCAACTTCCGCGCACCGACCGTTGCGCCAGTACTGACCCCAAGTGGTGGCAGCAGTGCCTACAGTGGCGGCACCGGCAATGCGGTGACGGTCGACAGTGGCATGATCGTGACCGATACCGACAGCGCCACCCAGGCCAGCGCCACGGTGGCGATTACCGGCAACTTCCGCAGCGGGGAAGACCTGCTGGCGTTCAGCAACAGCAACAGCGTCACCTTCGGCAATATCAGCGCCAGCTACAACAGCAGCACCGGCATCCTGACCATGACCTCCAGCGGGGCGACCGCCACCCTGGCGCAATGGCAGGCGGCGCTGCGCGCGGTCACCTACCAGGACACCTCGCTGTCACCGAATACGGCTACCCGTACCATCAGCTTTACCGTCAATGACGGGGGCAACGACAGTACGACCGTGACCCGGAACGTCACGGTTGCCGCCAATGTTGCCCCGGTGATCGGCAATCTGAATGGTGACAACCCGACCTTTACCGAAAAGGGCGGGGCGGTAAAACTGGATACCGGCAGTGCCGTGACCGTGACCGACAGTGATTCGCCCGATTTTACCGGCGGCAATGTGACGGTGCGCATTACCGCCAACGGGCAGAGCCAGGATGCGCTGGGCATCGATACCGGTGGCACGGTGGCGCTGAGCAGCGGCACCAGCGTGGGCAGTGTGGTGACTGTGGGTGGTGTCGCCATTGGTGTCATCGCCGGCGACGGGGTGAGTGGCCATGACCTCGTCATCACCTTCAACAGCAATGCGACGCCGGCCCGGGTCAGCATCCTGGTCGCTGCGCTGACCTTCAACAATGGCAGCAGTGATCCCGGCACGGCCAGCCGTACGGTCAATGTCAGCGTCAACGACGGGCATGGCGCCAGCAGCTCGGGCAATGTCGCGGTGTCGGTCGCGGCGGTCAATGATGCGCCGACGGCCACCGCCACTGGCAGGAATCCGGCCTTTACCATCGGCGATGCCGCCGTGCAGGTCTTCAGTGGCGCCAGCTTCAGCACGGTTGAGGCTGGCCAGAGCCTGCTCCAGCTGACGCTGACCGTCTCCGGGCTGCATGATGGCAGCAGCGAAATCCTGACGATCGACGGCAGCAGCGTGGCGCTGACCAATGGCAATACATTGACCAGTGCCGGCAACGGGCTGAGCATTTCCGTATCGGTATCGGGGGGCGTGGCCACCGTTACCCTCGTCAGCAGCGGCATGTCCGGTGCCACGGCCAGCAGCGTGGTCAACGGCATAACCTATCGCGACAGCAGCAGCAGCGCCATTGGCGGCAGCCGCGTGGTGACGCTGACGTCGGTCCGGGACAGCGGTGGCACCGGCAATGGCGGTGTTGATACCACCAGCCTGGCCGTGGCGTCCTCGATCATGGTGGGTGTCGTGCCGGTGGTGAGCGTCAGCGGCGGCAGCAGCGCTTTTACTGCCGGCGACAACATGGCATCCACCCCGGTGGCCGTTGACAGCGGCATGACCGTGACCGATACCGCCAGCAGTACGCTGGCCAGCGCCACGGTGTCGATCACCGGCAATTTCCACGCCGGCGAGGACATCCTTGCATTCAGCAATGGCAACAGCAGCCTCTACGGCAATATCGTTGCCAGCTACAACAACGGCACCGGGGTGCTGACGATGACTTCCAGCGGCGCGACGGCGACGCTGGCGCAATGGCAGGCGGCACTGCGGGCGGTGACCTACACCGACAGCGCGGTGACGCCGAACACGGCCACCCGCACCATCAGCTTCCAGGTCAACGACGGCAGTGCCAGCAGCACGACGGTCAGCCGGGCGCTGACCGTCACGGCGGTCGACCAGACCCCGGTTGCCACGGGCAGCGGCGGCAGTGCCGCCTTTGCCGCCGGCGACAATACGGTATCCACCCCGGTGGTGGTGGACAGCGGCATTACGGTGTCGGATCTGGACAACAGCACCCTGGCCAGCGCCACGGTGTCGATCACCGGCAACTTCCACAGCGGCGAAGACATACTGGCATTCAGCAATACCAGCGCGATCGCCTTCGGCAATATCGTCGCCAGCTACAACAGCGGCACCGGGGTGCTGACGATGACCTCCAGCGGCGCGACGGCGACGCTGGCGCAATGGCAGGCAGCCTTGCGGGCAGTGACCTACACCGACAGCGCGGTGACGCCAAACAGCGCGACCCGCACCATCAGCTTCAGCGTCAGCGACGGCAGCAAGAGCAGTGCCGTGGTCAGCCGCAGCGTGACCGTGGCTGCGGTCGACCAGACCCCGGTCACCACGACCAGCGGCGGCAGTGCGGCCTTTGCCGCCGGCGACAACACGGCATCCACCCCGGTGGTGGTCGACAGCGGCATCACGGTCTCGGACCTGGACAACAGCACCCTGGCCAGTGCCACGGTGTCGATTACCGGCAACTTCCACAGCGGCGAAGACATACTGGCATTCAGCAATACCAGCGCGATCGCCTTCGGCAATATCGTCGCCAGCTACAACAGCGGCACCGGGGTGCTGACGCTGACCTCCAGCGGGGCGACGGCGACGCTGGCGCAGTGGCAGGCGGCCTTGCGGGCCGTGACCTACACCGACAGCGCGGTAACGCCGAACACGGCCACCCGCACCATCAGCTTTGCCGTCAATGACGGCAGCAAGGACAGCGCGGCGGTCAGCCGGACGGTAACGGTGGCCGCCACCGACCAGACGCCGATCGCCACGGCCACGGCCGGCAGCGGCAGTTATCCGGTCGGCGGTACGCCGACGCCGGTGGTGGTCGACAGCGGCATCACGCTGTCGGACCGGGACAGCAGCACGCTGGCCAGTGCCACGGTGGCGATCACCGGCAATTTCCACAGCGATCAGGATCTGCTGGCGTTCAGCAATGGTAATGCCAGCCTCTACGGCAATATCAGCGCCAGCTACAACAGCAGTACCGGGGTGCTGACCCTGACGTCCGGCGGCGGTACCGCGACGCTGGCGCAATGGCAGGCAGCGCTGCAGGCCGTGACCTACAACAACAGCTCGACCTCGCCGGACACCGCGTCCCGTACCGTCAGCATCAGGGTCAATGACGGCAGCAAGGACAGCGCAGCGGTGACCCGCGTCATCGCGATGCAACTGCTGGTGCCGACGGTAGACGGACTGACGGTCGGCAGCGACACCGGCCGCAGCCAGAGTGACGGCGTGACCAGCAACAACATGCCGACCCTGAGCGGAACGGCCATTCCGAACAGTCTGGTCACCATCTATGTGGATGGCGTGCAGGTGGACGGCACCGTGGCGGATAGTGCCGGCGTCTGGCACTACAGCTTTGTCTCCAGCCTGGCCGACGGCGTGCATGACATCACGGCCATGACCAGCAGCGGCGCGGTCAGCAGCGGCCTGTCCCCTGCCTGTCGGGTGACTATCGACACCAGCGCGCCATCCGCGCCGTCCGGCGTTGCACTGAGTACGGCGACCGACAGCGGCAGCAGCCACAGCGACGGCGTGACCCGTATCAACCAGCCGACCCTTGTCGGCACGGCGGAAGCCGGCAGCACCGTGGCGGTGTACGTGGACGGTGTGCAGGTCGGCACGACGACGGCGGATGGCAGCGGCGCGTGGCGCTATGCGCTGACCAGCGCCCTGGCCGACGGTGACCACAGCGTGCGGGCGACCGGAACCGATGCCGCCGGCAATACCGGAGCGCTGTCGTCCGCGCTCACCCTGACCATCGACACCGTGACCCCGGCCGTGCAGCAAGTCACCTTGCTGGATGCCCAGCCGGTCAGCGGTAACCGGGCTGCCTACAGCGTGGCGTTTTCCAAACCGGTGGACATGCTGACCAGCGCGGATCTCTCCATCCTGACCTCGGGCACCGCCCACGGCAGCATCCTGAGCATTACCCGCAGCAGCCCGACCACCTTTATCGTCCAGCTGGGAGACGTGGGGGGCAACGGCAACCTGTCGCTGGTCATCAAGTCCGGTGCGGCGGCGGACCTTGCCGGCAACACCCTGTCGCAGCCGGTCACGGCGCCGGCCTACCAGGTCAGCACGCCGTCCACGGACCTGGCGCCGATCATGCCGTCCTCGCCGCCGACGCGGCCGGGCGGGGACGGCCACCCGGCGCCGGCCGTGGTCGTGGCACCGATTACACCGAATATCGTACTGGCCACGACGGCCGGCGGCACCAGTGCGGGCAGCCTGCCGTCCATCGCTTCGTGGGATGCGCCGGTCCAGGATGCCGGCGGTTACCGGGCGTTTGGCCAGTCCAGACAATTCGGCCTCGACCATTTCGCCATGCCCGCGCTGACCGGGGACGGGGAGAGAACCGGCGGGCGGAGCGGGCTGTCCGGCTTCGTCAGCACCGGTCTGGATGCCCGGGCGCCGGTTCTCCGGATCGTGCCGGACCTTGGCGTGCTGTCGGTCCAGGCCGACCAGAGTTTCAGCGTCCAGCTGCCGGCCGGCACGGTCGTTGCTCGCGATCCCGGCGGGCTGACGATCCAGGTGCGGCAGAGCAATGGCCAGCCGCTGCCGCCGTGGCTGCACTTCGACCCGGCCACCGGCACTTTCAGCGGCAAGCCGCCGGCGGGCTGGAACCGGACGCTGTCGCTTGAAGTCAGCGTCTTCGACAAGGACGGTCACCGCGGTCAGGCCCGTCTCCAGTTGCAGTTCGGTCAGCGCCTGGCCTCCGCGGAGGCGCCGGCCGCCGAGCCGGCTGCACGCGGCAAGCCGGCGCTGAGCGAGCAGTTTGCGCGGGCGCGGGTCGCCACGGCGCCGGACTGGCAGGCGCCGGCGACCCTGCCGGAACCGGCCTGAGGCACGGCGGACACCGGCCGGAGCCGGATATCAATTTCAAAGTATTTCAGAAGGGATGTTATGCGAGTCTTGCAACAAGCGCTGCCGCAAGCCGGGGGCTTGCGGTTGCTGTCCATGGCCGTGGTGCTGGCCCTGACCGGCTGCGCCGTCAGCCCGAAGCCGATCAGCGTTCAGGAGCGGCAGGCGACGCTGGAAGCGGATCGCCAGGCCATGTTTGGCAGCCAGGAGGCGCTGAGCGGGCCGGTGACCCTGCAGGAGGCGATGGCACGGGCGCTGAAGTACAACCTCGATTACCGGGTCAAGCTGATGGAAGAGGCGATGGCGCAGCGCCAGCTCGACCTGTCCAGCCTGGACATGCTGCCGCGGCTGGCGGCGGGGGCCGGTTTCACCTCGCGCAACAAGGACAATGCCTCGTCATCACAGAACGTGGAAACCGGCCAGCAATCGCTGGTGCCGTCGGTGTCCACCGAGCGCCAGCAGCGCACCGCTGACCTGAGCCTGAGCTGGAACGTGCTCGATTTCGGCGTCAGCTACTACACGTCGCAGCAGCAGTCCGACCGGCTGCTGATCCTGCAGCAGCGCAAGCGCAAGGTCGCCCAGCAGATGATGCAGCAGGTGCGCGAAGCCTGGTGGCAGGCGGTGGCGGCCCAGCAGCTGCAGACCCGCATCGACAGCCTGCTGAAGGAAGCCGAAGCCGCCATGGAGGATGCGCGCCAGGTTGAAGTGCAGAAGCTGCGCTCGCCACTGGAAGCGCTGACCTATCGCCGCCAGCTGCTCGATGTGATCCGCCAGATGGGCATCATCCGCAATGCCCTGTCGCAGGCCAAGCCGCGGCTGGCCGCAATCATGAACGTGCCGCCCGGCCAGCGCTTCGACGTGGCGGTGCCGGCCGAGCTGACCCTGCCGCCGCTGACGCTCGGCATCGACAGAATGGAAGAAATGGCGCTGCTGAACCGGCCGGAACTGGCCGAGGCACGCTACAACGAGCGCATCGGCACGGCGGAAACGCGCAAGGCCATCGCCAAACTGCTGCCGGGCCTTGAGTTCAGCGTCGGCGAGCATTACGACAGCAACAAATTCCTGGTCAACAATGCCTGGGGCGATGCCGGCCTGCGCATCAGCTGGAATCTGCTGAACCTGTTCAATGCCGGCCCGATCACCCGTGCCGCCAACGCACAGCTGGAAGTTGCCAAGGCACAGCGCATGGCACTGAGCATGGCGGTGCTGACCCAGGTCCACGTCGCCTATCTCGACTTCCAGGGCCGCTCTCGCCAGTTCGGGCTCGAGAAGGAACTCAACGGCGTCGAGCAGCGCATCTACGAGCAGAACCGCAATGCCAGCAACAGCGGCGCGCAGGGCCGTCTGCCGTCGATCCTGGCCAATGCGAACTCGGTATTCTCGTCGCTGCGCCTGTACCAGAGTTATGGCGACCTGCAGAACGCCTATGGCCAGATGGGCGCCAGTCTGGGCCTCGATCCGTTGCCGAGCGCCGCCGCCGGCCACGACCTGCCGGCGCTGGTCGCCGCGTTCAAGGGGGCCGAGCAGCAGTGGCAGGGCTCGATCGCGGGGGAACAACAGTGAAAACGGGACTTCGCCTGGCCGTGCTGGCCGTTCTGCTGGGCCACGGTGTCGGGGCGCTGGCCGCCCCGGCCAGCGATGGCCGCATTCGCGTGCAGTTGATGGCGCGCCATGCCGTGACCCTGTCCGGCGAAATTGCCGCCAAGATTGCCCGGCTACCGGTGCAGGAAGGCGGCAGCTTCAAGCGCGGCGACCTGCTGGTCAGCTTCGATTGCGGCAGCTACCGCGCCCAACTGCGCAAGGCGCAGGCCTCGCTGGAAGCGGCCAGCCAGCTGGTCAAGGTCAATGACCAGCTGGCCAGGCTGAATTCGGCCGGTGCGCTCGAACTGGCGCAGTCGCGGGGCAAGGCCAAGGAAGCCGCGGCGGATACCAGCTATATGCAGACCGTCGTGTCCAAGTGCTCGATTACCGCGCCGTTCGACGGCCGGGTGGCGCGGCGCATTGCCGCCGTGCACCAGTACGTCAGCCCGGGCAATCCGGTGCTGGACATCGTCGATTCCGGCCAGCTGGAACTGCGCATGATTGTGCCGTCCAAGTGGCTGGCCCGCGTGACGCCAGGCAGCCGCTTCACCGTGGTGGTGGACGAACTCGGCACCCGTTTCCCGGCGCATGTCGAACGCCGCGGGGCGCAGATCGATCCGGTCAGCCAGTCCATCCCGGTGGTGGGGGTGATCGATGGTGATGCCGCCAGCCTGCTGCCCGGCATGAGCGGCTGGGCCAGTTTCAAGTAAGGCCGCAATGAATCCTGTCGATCACACCCGCGAACTCGCGGGGCTGCTGCAGTTGCTGCGGCGTGCCCGCGAGGCGGAAAGTGCTGCGCAACTGGGTTTCATCATGGTCAATGAAACCCGGCAACTGCTGGACTACCGCCAGGCCGCGCTGTGGCATGAAGGGCCGCACGGGCATGTTGGCGCCCTGTCCGGACTGGTCGAGCTCGATCCCACGGCCCCGTATCTGCAATGGCTGGACCGGCTGTTCAGCCATCTCCGCCAGCAGGACGGCGGTCCGTGCCGGCAGCTGGGCGCGGCCGACGTGCCGCCGGCACTGGCCGACGAGTGGGCAACCTGGCTGCCGGCGCATGCGCTCTGGCTGCGGCTGGATGGTGCCGGCGCGTTGCTGCTGGCGCACGAGCAGGGCTGGGGCGAGTACGAGCTGAAGCTGGCGGCCGAACTGGCCCATGGCTACAGCCATGCCTGGCGCCAGTTCGCGCCGCGCCACAACTGGCGTGACCGGGTGCGCTCCTGGCTGGCGGTGGGCAGGCATCGCCGCCGCGTGCTGCTGCTGATCGTGGTGCTGGCCTGCCTGCCGATCCGCCTCAGCGTGCTGGCGCGTGCCGAAGTCGTGCCGCAGAATCCGCGGCTGCTGCGCGCACCGGTGACCGGCGTGATTGCCGACGTCAGGGTGCAACCGAACCAGCGCGTGGCCCAGGGAACAGCCCTGTTCTCGCTGGACGCCACGGCGCTGTCCGGCCAGTTCGAGCTGGCCAGCCGCGAGCGCGATGCGGCGCAGGAGAGCTTCCGCGCCAGTGCCCAGCTGGCGGTGACCGACGACAAGGCCAGGCAGGCCATGGCGCAGGAACATGCGCGCATGGAAGAAAAAACCATTACGGCCGACTATACCGGCCGCGAGCTGCAGCGGCTGCATGTCGCCGCGCCGGCCGCCGGTGTCGTGGTGTTCTCGGACCGCAGTGACTGGCTGGGACGTGCGGTGACGGCGGGCGAGAAGGTCATGACCCTTGCCGATCCGGCCCGGGTCGAACTGACCGCCTGGCTGCCGGCCGGCGAGGCGATCGCCATCGAGCCGGGCAGTGACATCACCCTGTATCCGAATGCGGCGCCGACCGAATCCTACGATGCGGAAGTCAGCCGCGTGGCCTACCGCGCCGAAGTCAGCGAGGGCGGGCAGCTTGCCTACCGGCTCCAGGCCCGGTTCAAGTCCGGCGAGAAGCCGCGTCTTGGCCAGATGGGCACGGCTCGGGTCTACGGCGACTGGGTACCGATGTGCTATTACCTGCTGCGTCGTCCGCTGACCGCCGCCCGGCAATGGCTGGGCTGGTAGCATGAGCCAGTCCTCCCTGCCGCGGCTCCGCCAGGAACTGAGCCTGCACGCCGGACCGACCCAACCCGACGGCTCGCCGAGCTGGCTGCTGCACGATCCGGCCGCCAATCGCTTCTACCAGCTGGACTGGGCCAGCTTTGAAATTCTGGCGCGCTGGTCGCTGGGCGAAATCGGCGCCGTGCGCGATGCCGTCAATTGCGAGACGGCGCTGCACGTTGATAATGATGACGTGCTGGCGGTATCCGCTTTCCTGTCCCGCCACCAGCTTGTGCAAGCCGACAGCAGCGAGAGAAACCAGTGGCTGTGGCAGCTGTATCAGGGCAGCCGGCCGTCGCGCGCCATGTGGCTGCTGAAGAATTACCTGTTTTTCCGCATTCCGCTGATCCGGCCCGAGGCACTGCTGGCGCGGCTGGCACCGCTGTTCGCCTGGGTTTTCACACCGGGCTTCTGGTGGGGGCTGGGTGGGCTTGCGCTACTGGGTCTGACCCTGGTCTCGCGCCGCTGGGATGAATTCACGCACACCTTTTCCGCCTACACCGGCGTCAGCGCGATGCTGGGGATCGGCCTGTCGCTCGGCTTCGCCAAAGTCCTGCACGAAATGGGGCATGCGCTGACCGCATACCGCTTCGGCTGTCGCGTGCCGGCGATGGGTGTGGCTTTTCTGGTGCTGATGCCGGTGCTCTACACCGATACCAATGATGCGTGGAAGCTGCCCTCACGACGGCAGCGGCTGCTGATTGGCGCGGCCGGCATGCTGGCCGAACTGATGCTGGCCGCCGTCGCCACCCTGCTGTGGGCGCTGCTGCCGGACGGACCGCTGCGCGCCGGCTCCTTCCTGCTGGCGACCACAACCTGGCTTGCAACGCTGGCCATCAATGCCAGCCCCTTCATGCGCTTCGACGGCTACTTCCTGCTGGTGGACTGGCTGGGCATGCCGAATCTGCACCAGCGCGCCTTTGCGCTGGCACGGTGGCAGATGCGTCGCCTGCTGCTGGGACTGGACGATCCGGTGCCGGAGCACTTTCCGCCGTCACGCCAGCGCGGGCTGATCCTGTTCGCCTGGGCAACCTGGCTGTACCGGCTGGTGCTGTTCCTGTCGATCGCCTTGCTGGTTTACCACCTGTTCTTCAAGGCGCTGGGCCTGTTCATGCTGGCGGTGGAGCTGGGCTGGTTTATCGTGCGGCCGATCGCCGGCGAGCTGAAAGTCTGGTGGCAGCGCCGTGCCGAACTGCGCTGGCAGCGTGAAACGCGGCGCAGTGCGGCACTGCTGGCGGCGCTGGCACTGTTCGTCGCCGTGCCGTGGCAATCCGATATTGCCAGCCCGGCCGTGCTGACCGCCCTGCATTCCCAGGGGCTGTATGCGCCGGCGCCGTCCGTGGTGCAGCAGGTGATGGTCAGACCCGGCCAGCAGGTCAGGGCCGGCCAGCCGCTGCTGCGGCTGCAGTCCAGTGCGCTGGAGGCCCAGCTGACGCTGGCCGACGCGCGCGAACAGGCACTGGCCCAGCAACTGGCCCAGCAGCCGTTCCACCCCGAGTTGCAACAGCTGGGGCCGGTGCTGTTCAAGCAGTGGCAGGCTGCGGCACAGCAGGTGGAGGGTCTGCGCCGTCAGGCCAATCGCTTGCTGCTGACCGCGCCGTTTGACGGCCGGGTGGCGGATGTCGACGAGTCGGTGGTGGCCGGCACGGTGATCGCCGAGGGCGAGCGGCTGCTCGATGTGATCGGACCGGACGGCGTCAAGGGCGAAGCCTTTGTCGACGAGGCCGCGCTGGCGGGACTGGCGAGCGGCGACGAGGCGCGTTTCGTGCCGGACAGTGGCGAACGCTGGGCGGTGCACTGCCGACTGGGCCAGATCGACCGGCTGAACCTGCCGACGCTGGACCAGCCGCTGCTGGCTTCCGTGTACGGCGGGCCGATCGCGACCGAGCAGCGTCAGCAGGCGCTGGTACCGCTGGAAGCGGTATTCCGGGTGCGGCTGGAGCGCTGCGAGCGCCAGTCGGCGCCAACGCGAGAACTGGCCGGTGTGGCCCGTCTGCAGGGACCGTGGCGCAGCTGGCTGCAGCGCGGCGTGCGCCGGGCACTGGTGCTGTTCCAGCGCGAGGCCGGGTTGTAAGCCGGGGGCGCCCCGGCGCCGTGGTGTTCAGCCTGCCGTACTTCTTGCGCCAGGTACCGACATGCCCGGCGTCGCCTGTTTGAGGACGAGGGCGATCTGCGCTTCCGCAAAGCGGCTCTTTTTCATGGCAGGAGTGGGCTCATCCGGCCGAGATTTCCGCTTCGGGATGGACCGTAATCGTGGAAAAGGGCCATATCCGCCGCTTCTTCTTGACTTGAAGTTGACTTCAACTTCTACCATGACTTTGGTTCTCGATGAATCTTTCATGAGGTTTGATATGAAGACTGGTGAGATCCGTTTTCGCGATGGGGCTGCGTATGAGCGCTATATGGGAAGGTGGAGCCAGCTTGCGGGCGAAACATTCCTCGACTGGCTTGATCCTGCATCGGGCCAGCAATGGCTGGACGTGGGCTGTGGCAACGGCGCCTTTACCGGGATGCTTGTCGGGCGCTGCGATCCGGCTTCGGTGCATGGCGTGGACCCCTCGGAGGAACAGCTTGCCTACGCCCGCGCACGGCCCGAACTGTGCTCTGCGCAATTTCGGCAGGGGGATGCGATGGCGATGCCTTATCCCGACAGCGCGTTCGATGCCGCAGTGATGCCGCTGGTCATCTTCTTCGTTGCCGATCCGGCCAGGGGGGTTGCCGAAATGGGACGGGTAGTGCGTCCTGGTGGCATCGTTGCCGCTTACGCATGGGACATGGCAGGCGGTGGCTTTCCCTACGAGACGCTGCTGGCGGAAATGCGCGGGCTTGGCATCACGGTGCCGGCGCCCCCTAGCCCCGATGCATCGCGCATCGACATGATGCGGGACTTGTGGGCTGGCGCAGCCCTGGATGCGATTGAAACGCGGGAGATCGTTGTGCACCGCACATTCGCCGATTTCGACGACTTCTGGGCGACGGCGCTAGGCGCACCGAGTGTCGGGATGATACTTGCATCGATGGCGGTGGAGGACCTCGCGCATCTCAAGGCCCGGGTACGTGGCCGCCTGCCGGCGCAGCGATCAGGTCATATCACTTGTGATGCCCGCGCCAATGCCGTGAAAGGCCGTGTCCCGAAGTAGCCGGTGCCAGTGGAAGCCAGACCAGGATGGCATACTGGAAAACGCGAAATGCGAAAAAGCCCTGAATAATCAGGGCTTTTTCGCTGTGCTCTGGCGGAGAGGGTGGGATTCGAACCCACGGTAGGTTATGCACCTACGCCTGATTTCGAGTCAGGTACATTCGACCACTCTGCCACCTCTCCTTGTTTAGCGTCGCGAACGGCGCTGAACAGGAGGCGAATATTAAAGAACTTTTTCCGGTTTGAAAAGGGCTTTTTGCAAAATAATCGACAGCCGCTGCCATGGAACGGAAAAGTGGCTGATTGCAAAGTTATTTTCCATTTTGCATGAAACCCGCATTGCGCACAGGGTTGAGTCTGGTGGGGAAGCAGGGGACAATAGCCGAGTAAATTACTCAGGTAATGGAGAGAGGACCGATGGCCGCCCCCGCCGAAGAGAAGTACACCGTCGAACACATGCTGTCCGTTCATCGCTGGACCGATACCCTGCTCAGCTTCCGCATGAGCCGCCCGGCCGGATTCCGCTTCACTCCGGGCCAGTTCGCCCGCCTTGGCCTGCCGTCCGGGCAGGGTTTCGTCTGGCGCGCGTACTCGATGGTCAACGCGGTGTGGGATGACGAGCTGGAGTTCCTGTCCATTGTTGTGCCCGATGGCGAATTCACCTCGCGGCTGAGCCGGCTGTCAGCCGGTGACGACATCTTGCTGGACAAGCGCGCCAACGGTTTCTTCACCCTCGACCGCTTTGTCGACGGTCAGGATCTGTGGTTGCTGGGTACCGGGACCGGGCTGGCACCGTACTTGTCCATACTCAGGGAGCCGTCGGTCTGGTCCCGGTTTGACACCCTGACCCTGGTTCACAGCGTGCGGACAGCCGCCGAGCTGGCCTATCGTGACGAGATCGCGGCGCTGCGGGACCATCCGCTGTGGGCCGAGCACGGTCACAAACTGCATTATCAGCCGGTGGTCACGCGCGAGTCGCATCCGGGCTGCCTGTCGGCGCGTCTGCCGGTGCTGCTGGCCAATGGCGAACTGGAGCAGGCGACCGGTCGCCTGCTGACGCCGGAGCGGGCCAGGATCATGATCTGTGGCAACCCGCAGATGGTGGAGGACACCCATCGCCAGCTGATCAGTATGGGTTACCGGCTCAGCCGGCTGACTGCACCGGGGCAACTGGCACTGGAAAACGGTTTCTGATTCTCGGGAAAGGAAAACCCCCGGCAGTGGCATTGCCGGGGGTTTTCGTTTTCCCGCCGTGTGCGGGGCGGAGGCTTAGAGCTGGACCGTGGCATCAGACTGCTTTGCCTGGGCGCTGACGGCTTTCTTCAGGCTCTTGTACAGATCGGGGTGGGTCTGCTTCAGGTACTCGATGATTTCGAAGTCCTCGTGCTTGACCCGTGCCAGATCGATATGCTCGACGTGGACCAGGCGCAGCAGTTCGCGCACCGGCTTGGGCATGTTGCGACCGGATTCATAGCGCGAGCCGCCGGACTGGGTGACGCCGATCTTGCTCCAGAAATCCTGCTGGTTCAGGCCGAGCTTGCGGCGGATCTCACGCGGATTGGGAATCTTGCTGAACAGTTGCATAGTGAATCACCTCGATGAACATGATTGATGATGGAGTATCTGGGGCACATTATGAAACTATCAATTAGTATTTTCTGTTACTCACAATGCATTTTTGTAAACATTTGTATCACGGCTGGCGGTGAACACAAAATGCAGGCCGGCTGATCGCGGCGTAGCGTGGGCATTCCGTTGCGCTGAACGGCAGATCAGGCCCGGCACAAACGGAATGTGGATCAGCCCGGATAGGAGCGATGCCGGATGGAAGAAGTTCCACCGTTCGTCGCTTGGGCGATTGCCATGACTCTTCCGATCGGCACATGACGCCGGCGAGCCACCCGGTCAGGTGGCTTGCTTGGCGGAGCCGGAAGCCGGCTCGAATCAGTGCGGTGCCGGGGAGGCGCTCAGCAGCGGACCGATAATGCGGGTCGAATCGATGGTTTCATCCTGGCTGTAGCCGGTGTCGGTGCTGGGATGCGGGTAGGCGTAGAGGACGCGGGAGATGCCGCTGCAGAGAATGGCGGCGACGCACAGCGCGTTGGGCTGGCAGTTGGTGTACAGGGTCAAGGCCTTGCGGGGCAGGCTGTCCAGTTGCTTCAGCAGACGGATCAGATTGATCTCCGCATGGGCCGTGGGGTCTCCGGAAGTGGATTCGGTATTGTGCGCTTCGGCGACGACGCGTCCGCGCGGGTCTGCCAGCAGGGCGGCGTAAGGCTTGTTGCCGCGCGAGACGGCGATATGGGAGAGATCGACGGTCCGTCGCAGCAGATCGAGGTCGGAAGGAGTCGGTTGTGTAGTCGACACAGTAGTCTTCAGGGTAGTCAGGGAAAGCGTTTCGGGTAGTCGTCTCCAGACAGGAATGCCACCCGTATTTGACGCTATTGTCCCTTCCTCGGCGCGCCGGCATCTGACCTTGGTCAAGTCGGAAGCAGGCGGGGCAGGCGGCGGCTGCCGGGGCCGCCCATGCAGGTCAGTCCAATTGACTGACATTCACACCGGACTGCGAATCGCTATTAAAACCTGGCTGCGTCATTCAGGTATTGCCGTTCCGGCCATATTAAGGTCGGCAGTGCCGGGGAGAGGGAAAGCCCGGCTCGGCTCAGGGAGAGGATTGGTGAGAATGTGTTTCGGGAGACGTTGATTCATTAACCTGCACTGGCAGGCGCCACGCTGGCTGACCGCTGGAACGGTTTTTTTCGTCAGGATTGCCGCCGTGTCAGCTCTTGGATTCGGGTATTGAACGGGGGAATGGCATGCTGGGCGGCTCCTGGCGGGCAGTGATGCGGTTGTAAAGCATCGCCATGCGATTCGCTTCCTTTTCCATGACATAGGTGCCGGGCAGGGTGATTCCCCGGGGCGAAATGACGACCCAGCAACGCTGTTCTAGGCCGCTTTGAATTTGCATGATGGTATAGGCCGACATGGCGCTCTCCGCATGGGACAGGATCAGACAGGTATCTGCACGTGCAGAAGATATTACAGACTGTACGTAAATGTCGATGATTTTGTTGTTTGACAATGCGCATATCGGCCAGCATAAAATATTTCAAGTTTTCCATATTGAAATGTTATTTTCAGGCTGTTATGTCGGCATAGATTCTATTGAATACTCAATGTGGGAGCATGAAATATCAGGTAATGACGTTAAGATTAAATGAAACAAGGATATGCAAAAAGAAATATTAGGGTCGCGTTAGTCAAAATGGACTAGGTTGCCGCCGGCAAAAGAAAACGCCCCGCCAGGGCGGAGCGTTTTCTGATCGGAGTGCGCCGGGTCAGGCGAGCACTTCGCCTTCGCGGGCAATTTGCCACTTGGTGGTGTCAAAGCCCTGACGCAGCAACGCGCGTCGGACATTGCTGTGCTTGGCGTTGGACGGCACGCGCAGTGCCGGTACGAACTGGCCGCCGGCAAGCGGGCGGGCATGGATGATCAGAAAGTCGTTATGGATCGAGTTCATGATGGTGGTTTTCCTTATAGTTGTTGTACCTGCCGTCATTTGGCAGGGGTCATGCAGTCGGCCTGGGCCGGATAGTCGAAAAGCGATATAGGTGTCATGGCAAGCTCCTTGCCGTTGGCGTCGAAACGCGTCGGGCGGTCTGCGGCGGCAGAAAATCTGCGCTGCTGACGAATAGTAGGCTTGCGATTGTTACGGGAAATCGCCTGGACTGCAGCGTTGTGTAACCGTCGGTCTGGAATGGACCCGAATCAGGTATCGCCCTGTCGGGTCCATGCGCTGCTACAAGCAGCATAGACGGTGACAGGGTGGATGCAAGGCCGACGGGAAGGACTGGCAGGCATCGCCGGACTTGTGTGCTCAATAAGACACAAGTGCAACCTTGCTGCTTGGGTGCAGTGGTTGCCTGTGGCCGAAAGCAATCGGCCCGCGTAGGCGATGACTTGCAAGTCGCTGAATCTTCATGAGAAGCTACAGCGTCCTTGCACCCTAACATGATTTTTGCTGGCGTGCAACATTTTGTGCTGCGTTCAGGCCCAGTGGCGGTCAAGCATGCGGGTGTCGCCCGCCGCCAGTCCGTCGAGGGCGAGAGTGCCGCTGACCCTGCCATGGGCCAGCAGACCACCGTCGCCAAGGCGGCTGGCGATAAACAGCCCGGACACGTCGGCGGGCGCATGTTCGCGCAGCAGCCGGGCCTGTTCGAGCAGGATGATGCCCTGTGCCAGCCGCCTTGCGTGCGCCTCCTGCACGTCGGCTGGCTGGGCCAGCAGCGCCTGCAGGGTGTGCAGGCAGCCGCTCAGCAGCGAGTCGTCGCGGAAGGCGGCTGACCAGTCGGCCAGCAGCAGGGCGGCACCGTCCGGGTCGCGCTGGAGGGCGCGCAGCACGTCCAGGCACATGACATTGCCCGACCCCTCCCAGATCGAGTTCACCGGTGCCTCGCGGAACAGGCGCGCCAGTGGCGCGTCCTCGACATAGCCGTTGCCGCCCCAGATCTCCATGGCCTCACCGGTCAGTTCGATGGCCCGCTTGCAGATCCAGAATTTCGCGGCCGGTGTCACGATGCGGCGGTAGGCCCGTGCCAGCGGATCGGGCTCCGGGGCGGCGGCCTGCTCGAACGCAGCGGCGAGCCGGATCATCAGCCGCGTGGCCGCCTCGCTTTCCAGCGCCATGTCGATCAGTACATTGCGCATCAGCGGCTGTTCCCGCAGCGGGCGGCCAAAGGCCGAACGATGGCGGGTGTGGTGCAGCACTTCGACCAGAGCCCGGCGGATCAGTGCGGCGCTGCCGATTACGCAGTCGAGGCGGGTATGGGTGGCCATCTCCAGCAGGATCGGGATACCGCGCCCGGCTTCGCCGACCGGCATGGCCCACGCATCGTGAAACTCGACTTCACTGCTGGCGTTGGAGCGGTTGCCGAGCTTGTCCTTCAGCCGCTGGATATGGACGGCATTGCGACTGCCGTCAGGTCGCCAGCGCGGGACAAAAAAGCAGGACAACGGGCCGTCGCGCGGATTGTCCTCGCGGGCGACCACCAGGTGCGCGTCGCACATCGGAGCGGAAAAGAACCACTTGTGACCGTTCAGCCGCCAGGCGCCACGGCGTCCGCCGGCGGTGGACGGCACCGCCCACGAGCGGTTGCTGCGCACATCGGAGCCGCCCTGCTTCTCGGTCAGGCCCATGCCGATCAGGGCGGCGTACTTCTGTTCCCAGGGCAGATCGCGCGGGTCGTGCTCGCGGCTCAGCAGCAGCGGGCCGAGGCGGGAGAACAGCCCGGGGTCCTGCTGCAGGACCGGGATGGCGGCGAAGGTCATCGTGGCCGGGCACAGCGTGCCGGACTCGACCTGGCCCTGCAGAAAGTAGCCCGCCGCACGGGCGGCCCAGACGCCCGGACGCGGGTCTGTCCACGGCAGCGCATGCAGGCCTTCGCCGCGCAGCAGCGTCAGCAGGGTGTGCCATGACGGATCGAAGGTGACGGTGTCGATGCGCTCGCCAAGCCGGTCGAACACCTGCAGGGTCGGCGGATGGCGATTGGCCCGGTCGCCGAGTGCCAGGATGTCGGCGGCGCCGAGCGTGGCGCCGATGCGGCGCAGGGTTTGATCAAAGTCGCTGGCGCCGGCGCGGCGGACTGCGTCGCGCAGCACCGGATCGCTGGCATACAGGTTGTAGCCGCAGAGATCGGGGACCTGATTGTCGTGGGGGCGTGACGGGCTCATGGGGGAAATCCGCGCAGGAGACGCTTCACAGCGTAGTGCATGCGCGGTCCCGTTGCCGGTTGCTGTCAGCGCTGGTGTTTCTCGGCGGCGGCGATCACCTTGCCGGCAATATCGGCCGGCACCCATAACTTGACCTGTTCCGGGTAGCGGACAATGTAGGCGCGTGCCAGCGTGCGCCAGTCCTGCTTTTGCGTCGATTGCCGTGCCAGCGTTTCGTTCAGGCGGTCGATCGGCACCGAGAAACGCTGCAGGACCGAGACCAGGACCGGGTCGGCGGCGTGGAAGGCGCGCGATGCGCCGGCCTGGATCACCGCGTCCGGCGAGGCGGATGCGCATGGCGCCGGATTGTCCTTGTCGGCCAGGGTCTTGAAGCAGGCTTCGTTGTATGCCGGTTCCTGCAGCTTGATGAAGCGGTATTTGCCCATCAGCGCGGTCGGTGTCCAGTAGTAGAACAGCACCGGCTTGCCTCGGCGGTAGGCCGAGGCCACCTCGGCATCAAGTGCCGGACCGGTGCCGGGCCGGAAATTGGTATAGCTGGTGGTCAGCCGGTAGGCTTTCAGCTTCTGCGAGTTGACGCCTTCGCAGGTCCAGCCGGTCGGGCAGTTCAGGAAGCGTCCCTTGTCCGGGGATTCCGGGTCCCGGAACAGGGCGGCGTAGCGCGGCAGGTCGGCTACCGATTTCAGCGCCGGGGCTGCGGCGGCAATGCCGCGCTTGCGATCGCCGTTGACCAGATAGTCCGGCACGTACCAGCCTTCGCTGGCGCCGGTAAGGGTCTTGCCGAGGCCGACCACCTTGCCGGCGGCAGCGGCCTGGTTCCAGGCGTCGCTGCGACCGATCCATTCCTCGGCGATGACCTGGATGTCGTTGTTGGCCAGTGCGTTTTCCATGGTGACGGTATTGCCGGGCAGGGCATCGGTCGTGCAGCCGTAGCCGGACTCGAACACCTCGCGCAGCAGCTCGGTCAGAAACGACGCGCTTTCCCAGTTCAGACCGGCGAATCTGACCGGCTTGCCGGCGGCGCACCAGGTCGACGGCGGGCTGGCCGCCTGCGCCGCAGTGGACACGGCCAGCAACAGGGTGGAGGCAAGGATTGTGGTTTTCATCATGGCTGTTTTTTTCTCCGTGAGAAAGCCCGCACGGGCCGCCGCTGCCTGCATGGCGGCGGCCCGCCTGGTCCGGGCCGGTGAGGCTCAGGCCGCAGCCAGCAGTTCGCGCAGCACGTACGGCAGGATGCCGCCGTGACGGTAGTACTCGACCTCGATCGGGGTGTCGATGCGCGATGTGACCGCGTGGCGTTCGACTGTGCCGTCGGCACGGTGGATGACCAGCGTCATGTCCTGTTGCGGCACCAGCTCGCCATCGACACCATCGATGTCGAAGGTTTCGCTGCCGTTCAGTCCCAGCGTGCCGATGCTGTCACCATCCTTGAATTGCAGCGGCAGCACGCCCATGCCGACCAGGTTCGAGCGGTGGATGCGCTCGAAACTGCGGGCGATGACCGCCCGGACCCCGAGCAGCATGGTGCCCTTGGCCGCCCAGTCGCGCGACGAACCGGTGCCGTATTCCTCGCCGGCCAGCACCACGGTCGGAATGCCCTGCTGCAGGTACGACTGGGCCGCGTCGTAGACCGTGGTCTGACGGCCGTCATACAGCGTGAAACCGCCCTCGACCGGGCTGCCGTCCGGATTCGGCGGCAGCATCAGGTTCTTGACCCGCACATTGGCGAAGGTGCCGCGGATCATGATGTCGTGGTTGCCGCGCCGGCTGCCGTAGCTGTTGAAATCGCGCTTCTGCACGCCGTGCTCGACCAGATAGCGACCGGCCGGGGTGCTGTCCTTGAACGAACCGGCCGGGCTGATATGGTCGGTGGTCACCGAGTCGCCGAGCAGCAGCAGCGGTTTGGCGCCGCGAATGGCACCGACCGCATCATGCTGCATGCCGAAGCGGTCGAAGAACGGCGGCCTGGCGATATAGGTCGACTGCGGCCAGTTGTAGACCTGGCCGGTCGGGGCCGGAATGGCATTCCACAGATCGTGGTCGCGGGTGAAGTCGCTGTACTTCTCGCGGAAGACCGCCGGGTCCATCGCGATCGGCATCAGCCTGGCGATTTCATCCGAGTTCGGCCAGATATCGCGCAGATAGACCGGATGGCCGTCGTTGCCGATGCCGAGCGGCTCGGTTTCCATGTCGATATTGACCCGGCCGACAATGGCGAAGGCAACCACCAGCGGCGGGCTGGCAAGAAAGTTGGCGCGCAGGTTCGGGTGAATGCGCGCCTCGAAGTTGCGGTTGCCGGACAGAACGGCGGCGCAGACCAGATCGTGCTCGACAATCGCCTGGTTCAGCTCCGGCGTGATGTCACCGGCGTTGCCGATACAGGTGGTGCAGCCGAAAGCGGCGACATCGAAGCCGAGCGCTTCCAGCGATGGCATCAGCCCGGCGGCCGTCAGGTACTCCGGCACCACGCGTGAACCGGGGCCGAAACTGGTCTTGACCCGCGGATGAACGCTGAGTCCTTTCTCGACCGCCTTTTTCGCCAGCAGGCCGGCGGCGAGCAGCACGCCGGGGTTCGAGGTATTGGTGCAGCTGGTGATGGCGGCGATCAGCACATCGCCATGACCGACATCCTCGGCATCACCGGCGACGACATGGCGCTCGCCGAGTTCCGCCGTCGGCCGGTTGAAACCGCTGGCGGCGGTTGGCGCAGACAGCAGATGCTCGAAGGTTTCGCGCATTTTCGGCAGGGCGATGCGGTCCTGCGGCCGTTTCGGGCCCGCCAGCGACGGCGTGATGGTGTTCAGGTCGAGGGTCAGCGTCTTGCTGTAGTCGATGTCGCCGGCCTGCGGGATGCCGAACAGGCCCTGGGCCTTGAAATACGCCTCGAACAGTTCGATTTCCGCATCCAGGCGGCCGGTGCCGCGCAGGTAGTCGAGGGTCTTGTCGTCGACTGGGAAGAAGCCCATGGTCGCGCCGTATTCCGGCGCCATGTTGGCGATGGTCGCGCGGTCGGTCACGGTCAGGCTGGCCGTGCCCTCGCCGAAGAATTCGACGAACTTGCCGACCACCTTCTCGCGTCGCAGCAGTTCGGTCACCGTCAGTACCAGGTCGGTCGCGGTCACGCCCTCGCGCAGCTTGCCGGTCATCTCGACACCGACCACGTCCGGCGTCAGGAAATAGACCGGTTGTCCGAGCATGGCGGCCTCGGCCTCGATGCCGCCGACCCCCCAGCCGACCACGCCGACGCCATTGATCATCGTCGTGTGGCTGTCGGTGCCGACCAGGGTGTCCGGGTAGACCACGCCGTCCTTGACCCGGACGCCGCGGAACAGATACTCGAGGTTCACCTGGTGGACGATGCCGATGCCGGGCGGGACCACCTTGAAGGTGTCGAACGCCTGCATTCCCCATTTCATGAACTGGTAGCGCTCGCGGTTGCGCTGGAATTCCAGCTCCATGTTCTGCCGCAGCGATTCGGGCGTGCCGTAGTGGTCGATCATCACCGAGTGGTCAACCACCAGGTCGACCGGCACCAGCGGTTCGATGGTCTTCGGGTCCTTGCCCAGTCCGTCCGCCACATTGCGCATGGCGGCCAGGTCGCAGAGCAGCGGTACGCCGGTGAAATCCTGCAGCACCACGCGCGCGACCGTGAACGGGATCTCGTCGGTTCGTGCCGCGTTGGGCTGCCAGTTGGCCAGCTGGCGCACGTGCTCCGGGCTGACCTTGATGCCGTCACAATGACGGTAGACCGATTCCAGCACCAAGCGGATCGACACCGGCAGGCGGGATACCGGGCCGACCCCGGCCGCCTCCAGCGCAGGCAGGCTCGCATAGCGCAGCGACTGGCCGGCGGCCTGCAGGGTGGCGAGGGCAGGGAAGAGAGACTCACTCATGGCAACACTCCTGTTTCTGGCATCACAGTGTTACAGCATGGAACCGTCCGGCGGCGAACTCAAGCATCCTGACATGTCTTTGCTGCGGATGCCGGCCAAAGAGTGCATTCGGCTTCAGTGCTGGCCCGGCGCCTGCTGCAGCGCATTGGCGCAGCTTTCCAGCCACTGGCAGAACGCGGCGATGGCCGGATCGTTGACCATGGCGCGCGGCACGATCCAGCAATAGCCGCGTACCGGCACCACCGGCCGCGGCAGCGGTGCGACCAGGGTGCCGGCATCGATTTCGGTCTGCATCATCGGCAGCGGGCCGAGGGTCACGCCCAGCCCGTCCATGGCTGCCTGCAGGGCCAGATAGAAGTGGTCGAAATGCTGGGTCGAGGCCGGCTTGAGATCCGGCACGCCGGCCAGCGTCAGCCAGCGCTGCCATGCGGTCGGTCGCGTGTCCGCATACAGCAGGGTGTGACGGGCCAGATCGCCCGGCTGCCGGATCGGCAGCCGTTCCAGCAGTTCGGGGCTCAGCAGCGGCTGTTCCCATTCGTCGAGGAACGGCTTGGTCATGTAGCCGGGCCAGTCGCCGGGGCCGCGGCGGATGGCGACATCGAACGGTACGGTCAGGCGGCTGATGTCGCGGTCCGAGGTCATCATCCGCAATTCCACTTCCGGGTACTGGCGCTGGAACTGCGACAGCTGCGGCAGCAGCCAGTGCATGGCCAGTGTCGGCGTGGAATTGATCGTCAGCCGGCGCGGGCGGTCCGGCTGCATCAGCTGCGCGGTCGCATTGGCGATGATGTCGAGCCCGTCCTGGACCTGCACCAGATAGCGCCAGCCGACATCGGTCAGCTTGACCCGGCCGCCGGCGCGTTCGAACAGCCTGACACCGAGCCATTCCTCCAGTTGCTTGATCTGCTTGCTCACAGCACCATGCGTGACGTACAGCTCGTTGGCAGCGGCGGAAAAGCTTGCCAGCCTTGCTGCTGCCTCGAAAGCACGCAGGGCGTTCAGCGGTGGGAGATGTGTGCTCATGGTGTGAGTTTATCTCACAAGCGTTGTGGCGATTACTCGTTTGTGCACCGGCGACGATTCAGCGTACTCTGTCGCACAAGATAAAAGGGTCCCGCGCCAACCGGATGCCGGACGACCCGGACCAGGATACGCAGCATGCCGCCGACGCCCGGTTCCTGCAGGAACCGGACCAATAGACGCCGCGCCGGCATGCGGGCAAAACGCAACCGCAACTGCAAAGGTCAACGCCATGCTTGAAGCCTACCGCAAACACGTCGCCGAACGTGCCGCCCTCGGCATTCCGCCGCTCCCCCTCACCGCACAGCAAGTGTCCGAACTGGTTGATCTGCTGAAGAACCCGCCGGCTGGCGAGGAAGCCTTCCTGGTCGATCTGATCACTCATCGCGTGCCGCCGGGCGTGGACAATGCCGCCAAGGTCAAGGCCGCGTTCCTGGCCGCGCTGGCGCAGGGCAGCGACAGCTGTAGCCTCATCAGCCGTGCCAAGGCGACCGAACTGCTGGGCACGATGCTGGGTGGCTTCAACATCAAGCCGCTGATCGACCTGCTCGGCGATGCCGAAGTGGGCGTCGTCGCTGCCGACGGGCTGAAAAAGACCCTGCTGATGTTCGACTACTTCCACGACGTCAAGGAACTGGCCGACAAGGGCAATGCCAATGCGCGCGGCGTGATCGAATCGTGGGCGAACGCCGAATGGTTCACCAGCCGTCCGTCCGTGCCGGAAAAGATCACCGTGACCGTGTTCAAGGTGACCGGCGAAACCAACACCGACGACCTGTCGCCGGCGCCGGATGCCTGGAGCCGCCCGGACATCCCGCTGCACGCGCTGGCCATGCTGAAGAATGCGCGTGACGGCATCACCCCGGACCAGCCGGGTACGGTCGGCCCGATCAGCCTGCTGGAACAGCTGAAGGGCAAGGGCAACCTGGTCGCCTACGTCGGTGACGTGGTCGGTACCGGTTCCAGCCGCAAATCGGCGACCAACAGCGTGATCTGGCACACCGGCGAAGACATTCCGTTCGTGCCGAACAAGCGCTTCGGCGGCGTCTGCCTCGGCGGCAAGATCGCCCCGATCTTCTTCAACACCCAGGAAGACTCGGGCGCGCTGCCGATCGAAGTCGACGTGTCGGCGCTGAACATGGGCGACGTGGTCGAGATCTACCCGTACGACGGCAAGATCGTCAAGAATGGCGAAACCGTTGCCAGCTTCGCGCTGAAGAGCGACGTGATCCTCGACGAAGTGCGCGCCGGCGGCCGCATCAACCTGATCATCGGCCGTGGCCTGACCGCCAAGGCCCGCGAGTCGCTGGGCCTGCCGGCCTCGACCACCTTCCGTCTGCCGAAGGACCCGGCTGCAGCCAGCAACGGCTTCACCCTGGCGCAGAAGATGGTCGGCCGCGCCTGCGGCCTGCCGGAAGAGCAGGGCGTCCGCCCGGGCACCTACTGCGAACCGCGCATGACCTCGGTCGGCTCGCAGGACACCACCGGCCCGATGACCCGTGACGAACTGAAGGATCTGGCCTGCCTCGGCTTCTCGGCCGACCTGGTCATGCAGTCGTTCTGCCACACCGCTGCCTACCCGAAACCGGTCGACGTGAAGATGCACCACGAGCTGCCGGAATTCATCCGCAACCGCGGCGGCGTCAGCCTGCAGCCGGGCGACGGCGTGATCCACAGCTGGCTCAACCGCATGCTGCTGCCGGATACCGTCGGCACCGGCGGCGACAGCCACACCCGCTTCCCGATCGGCATCTCGTTCCCGGCCGGCTCCGGTCTGGTGGCGTTTGCCGCTGCCACCGGCGTGATGCCGCTGGACATGCCGGAATCGGTGCTGGTCCGCTTCAAGGGCAAGATGCAACCGGGCATCACCCTGCGTGACCTGGTCAATGCCATCCCGCTGTACGCCATCAGGCAGGGCCTGCTGACCGTGGCCAAGGCCGGCAAGAAGAACATCTTCTCGGGCCGCATCCTGGAAATCGAAGGGCTGCCGGACCTGAAGGTCGAGCAGGCATTCGAACTGACCGACGCCTCGGCCGAGCGTTCCGCCGCCGGCTGCACGGTGCAACTGAACGAAGCGCCGATCGCCGAGTACCTGACGTCGAACATCACCCTGCTGAAGTCGATGATCGCCAACGGCTATGGCGATGCCAAGACGCTGGGTCGCCGCATCAAGAGCATGGAAGCCTGGCTGGCCGCGCCGAAGCTGCTGAAGGCCGATGCCGACGCCAGCTACGCTGCCGTGATCGAGATCGACCTGGCCGACGTGACCGAGCCGATCCTGGCCTGCCCGAACGACCCGGACGACGTGAAGATCCTGTCCGAAGTGGCCGGCACCAAGATCGACGAAGTGTTCATCGGTTCGTGCATGACCAACATCGGTCACTTCCGCGCTGCCGGCAAGCTGCTCGACGGCAGGACCGACATCCCGACCAAGCTGTGGATCGCCCCGCCGACCAAGATGGACGAGAAGCAACTGACGGAAGAAGGCTACTACGGCATCTTCGGCCGCAGCGGCGCCCGTACCGAAATGCCGGGCTGCTCGCTGTGCATGGGCAACCAGGCCCAGGTGCGCGAAGGCGCGACCGTGGTGTCGACGTCGACCCGCAACTTCCCGAACCGTCTGGGCAAGAACACCAATGTGTACCTGAGCTCGGCCGAACTCGCGGCGATCACCTCGCGCCTGGGTCGCATCCCGACCGTGGCCGAGTACATGGCTGACGTCGGCGTGATCGATGCCAAGGCGGCGGAAGTCTACCGTTACCTGAACTTCAACGAGATCGAGTCGTACCAGGAACAGGCCGACAGCGTGAACGTGTGATGCCTGCCGTCAGCTGACGGTAGCGTCACCCCGGAACTGCCCCGCTTCTGCGGGGCAGTTTTTATTTTAAAGTCATTGTTTGGCGGAAAAATTTCCTTGTGTCATATTGAGGGTGTCGCCTTTCACCCCGGTCAAGGATATCTTTCATGAAATTCCGCCTGTTTTATGTTGCTCTCACCCTCGGTCTGGTCTCCGGCCCGGTCCTTGCCCGTTCCGTGGTCTGCCACAAAGCGGGGGAGCGGGAAGTGGCCGCGCTGTTCGATCGCTGGAACGACTCGCTGAAGACCGGCGATCCGGCCAGGGTGGTGGCCAATTACGCCACGAATTCCATACTGCTGCCGACCCTGTCCAACCAGCCGCGGCTGACACCGGAAGCCAAGGCCGACTACTTCGAGCATTTTCTGGCGAAGAAGCCGGACGGGAAAATCGACAGCCGCTGGATCGAGGTCGACTGCAATACGGCGGTGGATGCCGGTCTGTACACCTTTACCTTCGGCGATGGCAGCGTGGCTCACGCGCGCTACAGTTACAGCTACAAGTGGAATGGAAAAAAATGGCTGATCACCAGCCACCACTCATCGCTGATGCCGGAGAAAAACTGATCGCAAGACCGCCGGTTTCCGGCATGACAATAAAAACGCCCCGGACCATGCCGGGGCGTTTTTGCTGGTGCCAGGCTTACTTGCCGCTGGCGAGGCGGTCCTGGATATGCTTGGCGCGTGCGGCCGAACCCGGGTGCGAGCTCATCATGCTGCTCTGGCCGCCGTCCATGTCGGCCAGCTTCTGGAAGGCGGTGACCAGGCCTTCGCGCTTCATGCCCTTGCGGGTCAGCAGATCGAACGAGTAATCGTCGGCGGCGCTTTCCTGCGACTGCGAGAACTGGGCATTGATCAGCTTCTCGGTCAGATCGCCGAGTTGCGACGTGCTCAGCGCGGTCACGGTGGCATTGCCGGAGGCAGCGGCGGCGCTGCGGGCGGCGGAGACGGCATAGGCGGTTTGCATCGCCTTCTTGCTGTGGCCGAGCGCCACGTGGCCGATTTCATGGCCGATGACGCCGCGCAGCTCGTCGTCGTTCATCTTGTCCATCAGGCCGCTGTACACGCGCACGCAGCCATTGGCCATGGCCCAGGCGTTCACATCACTGGTCAGATAGACCTTGAAGTTCAGCGGCTGGCCGTCCAGATTGTTGCCGAACGGCTTGACGACCTTGACCAGACGCTTTGCATACTTGTTGCCGGCCGGTGCAATCTTCGACTGCTTGTCGCTCTGGGCGCAGGCCTGGGCCGACAGCGACTTGACGTCGGCGTCGCTGAGCGTTGCCGCCTTCATCGCCAGGCTGCCGGTCTGGACCAGTGCGTCCGGGTTGAGCTTGCCGCCGGCGCAGGCGCCCAGGGCAAGGGCGAGGGTAATCGGGGTGAGGATCGTGAGTGTCCGCTTCATGTTGGGCTCCATGGGGTTTTTGTAATACTTAGTGGGTCATAATTGTATAAGGTTAATTTGATGTCGTTGTCCATGTTGTCCGGCACTTCAATGACACTGGCTATCGATCATACGTTTGAAATTCGTTGCCGGTTACGATTAGAGTTGCTACTCTAATCGCATGCCGCATGGGCCGCACCGTACCGGGGCGAATGGCAACACAAGGAAGCTGTCATGGACAGGGAAACGACCGATCCGGCACTGCCGGCGGTGATGCTGGAACCCTTTGCGCATCTGCGCGCGCAGGCGGTGCACACGCCGTACCCGGCGCTGGCCGAACGGCTGCAGTGGCTGTCGGCACTGCGGGCGATGGCGCTGGATGGCGAGGCGCGCTGGGTCGATGCCGTCGCCAGCGATTTCGGGCATCGCTCCCCGGTCGAGACCCGCATGCTGGAGCTGTTTCCGGCCGTGGCCGGGCTGCGCCATACCCAGCGGCACCTGATGCGCTGGATGCGGCCGCGCCGGCGCGGGGTTGACCTGCTGTTCATGCCGGCGCGCAACCGGGTGATACCGCAGCCGAAGGGCGTGGTCGGCATCATGGTGCCGTGGAATTACCCGATCTATCTGACCCTGGGGCCGCTGACCGCCGCGCTGGCTGCCGGCAACCGGGCGATGGTGAAAATGAGCGAGTTCACGCCGGCCACCGGTGAACTGATGCGCGAACTGGCCGACAAGTATCTGGGCCGCGACGTGATCAGCGTGCTCGACGGTGATGCGCAGCAGGCCAGCCAGTTTTCCCGGCTGCCGTTCGATCATCTGCTGTTTACCGGTTCGACTGCCGTCGGCCGGCTGGTCATGCGCGCGGCCAGCGACAATCTGACCCCGGTCACGCTGGAGCTTGGCGGCAAGTCGCCGGCGCTGGTCCTGCCCGGCTACCCGCTCGAGAAGGCGGCCGAACGCATCGCCTTCGGCAAACTGATCAACGCCGGCCAGACCTGCATTGCGCCCGACTACGTGCTGGTCCACACGTCACAGCGCGACGCGTTCGCTGCAGCCTATGCGTCAGCCGTCGCACGGGCTTACCCGACACTGGTCGCCAATCCGGATTACAGCGCCGTGATCAATGACCGTCACCGGCAGCGGCTGGGCGAACTGCTCGACGATGCCCGCGCGCACGGCGCCGTGGTACGCGAGATCAACCCGGCGGGAGAAGACCTGGCCGGCAGCGGCAAGCTGGCGCCGGCACTGCTGCTGGAGGTGGCCGACACGGCACGGGTCCTGCAGGAAGAGATCTTCGGCCCGCTGCTGCCGGTCGTCAGCTATGACAGCCTGAACGATGCCGTCGACTACCTGAACGCCCGGCCGCGGCCACTGGCCATGTATGTATTCGACGAGGACAACCGCCGCCTGTCGCAGATTCTGGCCTGTACCCATGCCGGCGGGGTCACGCTGAACGACACCATGCTGCACATTGCCCAGGACGATTTGCCATTCGGCGGCATCGGTCCGTCCGGCATGGGCAGCTACCATGGCCGTGACGGCTTCGACACCTTCAGCCATCTGAAGGCAGTGTGCACGCAGGCACGTCTGAACGGCACCGGGCTGATCCGGCCACCGTATGGCCGGGCGGTCAGCGCGCTGCTGCGCTTCATGCTGCGCTAGGAGCGGGCATGCCATCCCGACGCACGGTACTCAAGGTGGGAGCGGCCGGCGGCGTGCTGCTGGCGCTGGCCGGCCTTGGCGCGGATCTGCTTGCCACCGATGACGGCCCGCTGCCGTCCGGTCCGGCGCTGGCGAACGTGCCGGCCGATGCGGCCATTGCGCTGGCCGCCATCGTGCCGGTCATGCTGGGCGGCGTGCCGGCCGGACTGACGGCGGCCGATTTTTCCCGCATCGTGCTGGCCGGTATCGACACGGCGCTGGCGGGCCTGACGCCGGCGCAGCGCAACGAGGTGACGCAGCTGTTCTCGCTGCTGCGCCTGCGTCCGGCCCGGCGCTGGCTGCTGGGACTGCGTGCGCCCTGGCATGCTGCCGCGGCCGCCGATATTGCCGCCACGCTCGACCGCCTGCGCCATAGCCGCCTGCAGGTACTGCGCGCGGTCTACCAGGGTCTGCACCAGCTGATTGGCGCGGCCTGGTACGGCAACCCGGCCGCATGGCCGGCGATCGGCTACGGTGGTCCGCCGGCCGCAGTACTGGCCGCACTGGGGAGGACCGCATGATTGCCGACCCGATTGTCGACGGCCTGGCCCGCGGCTGGAAAGTTACCGATGCCGCAACCCTGAGCGGCGATCTCGACCTGACGGCGGACGTGGTCATCGTCGGCAGCGGCGCCGGTGGCGGCATTGCCGCCCGGGTGCTGAGCGAAGCCGGCCACGACGTCCTGCTGCTGGAGGAGGGCGGACTGTGGTCATCGCGTGATTTCGACCTGCGCGAAGCGACTGCCTACCCGCGCCTGTACCAGGAATCGGCCGCGCGCCAGACGCGTGACAAGGGCGTGACCATTCTGCAGGGACGCGCCGTCGGCGGCTCGACCGTGGTCAACTGGACCAGCTCGTTCCGCACCCCGACCGATACCCTGGCCTGGTGGCGCAGTGAGCTGGACCTGCCGTTTACCGCCGAGTCGATGGCGCCATGGTTCGAGCGCGCCGAAGCGCTGGTCGGCGTGGGCGACTGGCTGCCGGCGCCGAACGGCAACAACGAGGTGATTGCGCGTGGCTGCCACGCGCTCGGCCTGTCATATGGCCATATCCGTCGCAATGTGCGCGGCTGCTGGAATCTCGGTTACTGCGGCATGGGCTGTCCGACCAATGCCAAGCAGTCGATGCTGGTGACGGCCATTCCGGCCGCGCTGGATCGCGGCCTGCGTCTGGTGCACCGGGTGCGGGTCGAGCGGCTGCGGTGGCGCGACCGGCAGGCGGAGTGGCTGGAAGGGGTGGCGCTGGCCGCCGACGGGCTGACGCCGACCGGGCACCGGGTGCGGGTGCGCGCCCGCCATGTGCTGCTGGCCGCCGGGGCGATCAATACCCCGGCCCTGCTGCTGCGCAGCGAGACACCGGACCCGTTGCGGCTGATCGGTGCCAATACCTGCCTGCACCCGACCGTGTTGTCCGGCGCGCTGTTCGCCCGCGAGATTCATCCGTATGACGGTGCCCCCCAGTCGATTTATACCGACCATTACCTGCATGCGGGGCCGGTCGATGGCGAACCGGGATTCAAGATTGAAGCGCCGCCGGTGCATCCGCTGCTGGCTGCCGTGACCCTGACCGGCTTCGGCCCGTCCTATGCGTCCACGCTGCGGGCGTTGCCGAGACTGAACGTACTGATCGCGCTGGTTCGCGACGGTTTTCATCGCGAACTGCCCGGCGGCCGGGTGTCACTGCGCAGCGATGGCTCGCCATTGCTCGATTACCCGCTGAGCGAGACCTTCTGGCGCGGCGCCCGCCACGCCTTCGAGGCAATGGCGGAAATCCAGTTTGCAGCTGGTGCCGGTCGGGTCATGCCGCTGGATGAGCGCGCCGGTTTCTGCCGCAATCTGGCCCAGGTCCGCGAGGCGACCCGGGTGCTGTCACCGGTGGCGACCCGGGTCGTCAGCGCACATGTGATGGGCGGCTGCCGGATGGGACGCGATGCCGGCAGCGGCGTGACCGACAGTGACGGCCGGCTGTACGCGGCCGACAACGTGACCGTGTGCGACGGATCGTTGTTGCCGACCAGCCTCGGCGTCAATCCACAGCTGACGCTGTATGCACACGCATGGCGGATTGCCGACGGGGTGTCGAAACGCTTGTCGTCGGGGGGGCGACCTACTTCATCCAGCCCAGCTTGACGCGGATTTCGTCGTCGGCCGTCCGCAGTTCGCGGATGCCGACGTAGTCGAATACCGGATAGCCGGCGACATTGCTTTTCATCTTGTCGGCCAGCGACGGTACCTGGTCGAGCCGTACCGACAGCACGTCGCCGTCGACCTTCGCCCACGGTTGCTTGTCGGCGAATTTCTCCACCGGGTTGCCGACCGCCAGCCCCATGATGCCGATGGCGATATTGCCGAGCGTTTGCGCGATCAGGCCATTGTCGGCCGCCGTGGTATGGCGCTCGAAGCGGATCTTTATCGTCCGGTTCGGCCAGTCGACCGGCAGGAAGCGGAAATCGACCGTGTGCAGCGCGCTGACGCCGGACGTGGTCTTGAGCAGCAGCGTGCCCTTTTCCGGTGTCAGCTTCAGGTCCTCGACGCTGACATCCTTGCGGTTGATGTCCTTGCGCAGCGTGTCCAGCAGCCAGTCGCGCTTGATGGCGATGCCGTCCTTGCGCACGCCCGGCATCTTGCCGACGCTGTCCTTCAGCTGCAGGTAGAGCAGGATGGCCTTGTCGCTGGACAGTTCCGGCGGCAGTTTCGCCGCACTGTCGGCGAAGGCGGGCAGGGCGGCCGCCGCCAGCGTGGCGAGCAGCAGGGTGGTCGGGATCAGTCGCATGAGAACTCAGTTCAGAACGGCACGCGCGCCATCGTAGCGGGCGGCGAAATAGCTGTTGTCGAGGCTGTCGACGCGGATGACGCTGTTGGTGCGTGGTGCGTGCACGAACTTGTTGTCACCGATATAGATGCCCATGTGCGAATAACGGCGATTCATGGTGTTGAAGAACACCAGATCGCCGGCCTTCAGCGCACCGCGGTCGATCTCGCGGGTTCGCGACGCGATTTCGGCGGCATTGTGCGGCAGTGCCACGCCGACGGCATTCTTGTAGATGAAGGCTGCCATGCCGGAACAGTCCAGCCCGGCATCCGGATTGCTGCCGCCGAACTGGTAGCCGACGCCGAGCAGACCGAGCGAGTACATGACGATCTCGCGTCCGTCGCCGCTGGCCTGGATGCGGGACAGCGACACGTCCGGTCGCGGGCGGGCGGGTTTCCGGGTCGGCGCCGTCGAGCACGCGGCAATGGCCGCGACCAGTCCGAGTACGATCCAGCGGCGAACGTGTGTCATCCCTGTTTGCTCTCCAGTTCTTCCCAGCGCGCGAGCTTGTCCAGCAGCAGCCCGTCGATGGCTTCGATCCGCGCCTGCCAGGCGCCGGCCTCGGCGGCGCGGTCCTTCCACACCGACGGGTCGAGCAGGCGTTCGTTCAGCGCGGCCTGTTCGGTTTCCAGTGCGGCGATCTGGTCGGGCAGTTGCGCCAGTTCGCGGGTTTCGTTGAACGACAATCGGGTGCGGGCCTTGTCCCGCGCCGGCTTCGCGGGCGCCGCTGCCTGGGGCGCCGGCTGCGAAACTGCCGGTGCGGGTGCCAGTTCTGCCATCCGTGCCCGCGCGGAGACCCAGTCGGCATAGCCGCCCGGGTATTCCTCCAGCTTGCCGTCGCCCTCGAATGCAATCACCTGGGTGACGACGTTGTCAAGGAAGGCACGGTCATGGCTGACCAGGAAGACCGTGCCGTTGTATTCGGACAGCAACTGCTCCAGCAGTTCCAGCGTATCGATATCGAGGTCGTTGGTCGGTTCGTCCAGTACCAGTACATTCGCCGGCTGGGTAAACAGTCGCGCCAGCAGCAAGCGGTTGCGCTCGCCCCCTGACAGAGAACGGACCGGGCTGCGTGCACGGGCCGGCGCAAACAGGAAATCTTCCAGATAGCTCATCACATGGCGGCGCTGTCCGCCGACATCGACATAGTCCTTGCCGTCGCCGATCACGTCGACGATGGCCATGTCTTCCGGCAACTGGGTACGGAACTGGTCGAAATAGGCGATCTGCAGATTGGTGCCGCGCCGCACGCTGCCGCGATCCGGCTCCAGCTCGCCGAGAATCAGTTTCAGCAGCGTGGTCTTGCCGGCGCCATTCGGGCCGATCAGACCGATCTTGTCGCCACGGATCAGGCGGGTGGTGAAATCGCGAATCAGCGTGCGGCCGTCGAAACCCTTGTCGACATGTTCGAGCTCGGCCACCAGCTTGCCGGAGCGGTCGCCGGCATCGAGTTTGAAATTGACCTGGCCGACGCGTTCGCGGCGCGATGCGCGCTCGCGGCGGATCTGCTCGAGGCGGCGGACCCGGCCTTCGTTGCGGGTCCGGCGTGCCTCGATGCCCTTGCGGATCCAGACTTCTTCCTGGGCATGGAATTTGTCGAACTTGCGGTTCTGTTCGGCTTCGGATGCCAGCTCGTCGGCCTTGCGCGTCTGGTAGGCGGAGAAGCTGCCCGGGTAGCTGCGCAGCATGCCGCGATCGAGTTCAATGATGCGGGTGGCGACATTGTCAAGGAAGCGCCGGTCATGGGTAATCAGCAGCACGGCGCCGCTGAAGCCGTTCAGCAGGCCTTCCAGCCATTCGATAGCCGATACGTCGAGGTGGTTGGTCGGTTCGTCCAGCAGCAGCACGTCCGGGGCGCTGGTCAGGGCGCGCGCCAGCGCGACACGCTTCTTCCAGCCACCGGACAGCTCGGTGATGCGCGTGTCCGGCGACAGACCGAGATGCGACAGGGTGGTGGAGATGCGGTTCTCGAAACTCCAGCCGTTGCTGGCCTCCAGCGCCGACTGGATCGCCTGCATGCGGGTCAGCAGCTCCTCGTGATCGGCATCGGGGCTGGCCAGCGCCTGGCTGATGCGGTGGTAGTCGCCGAGCAGGTCCTTCAGTTCGCCGAGGCCTTCGGCCACGGCGTCGAACACGGTCTGGTCCGGATCGAACTCCGGCTCCTGCGGCACGTAAGCGACGGTGATGCCGCTCTGCTGCAGGATGCGGCCGTCGTCGAGACGGACGGTACCGGCGATGGCCTTCAGCAAGGATGACTTGCCGGCGCCATTGCGGCCGATCAGACCGACGCGCTCGCCCCCGTCAAGGGCAAAATCGACGGCGTCGAGCAGGGCGACGTGCCCGAAGGCGAGGGAGGCTTTTTCTAAAGTCAGGAGCGGCATGTAGGCAGACTGAAAACGGCAACAAAACCGGTAGATTCTAGCATGCGACCGCGCAGTGCCCCGAACGGGCTGATACAATCGTTTCAATAAGCCAATAACAAGCCTCGCATTGCGGGGCCTCAGACTGTTCATGAAGGCGGGCACCGGTGGTCATCGCGGCGTCGGTGCGCGCCAGACAGCATCTGCCGGTAAGCACGGCACCTGCCTGATTGAATCCTGCCCCTTCCGTTCCCGCCGCCGCGGAGTATGGACAGTCTGACGCCTCGCGTTGCGGGGTTTTTATTTTGATGATCCGCATTATCCAGGAGCCAGCCATGTACTTCGTCGATCGTTCCGTCGCCGTCATCAAGCCCAAACAACCGTTTGCCGACTGGCTGAACGGGGTGCCTGACAATGATATGGAGCTGTCGCTCGACAGCCTGCGCGCCGACTGCACCGTTATCCTGATTCCCGAGTTTGACGAGCCGGAAGAAGGCGTCAGCCATATTGACGACATTGCCCAGCGCCTGTTCGAAATGGAACTCGCTACCTGGTACGAAGACAAGAGTCTGTGGCCGACCGACCGCTCGCTGAAGACGTTCTGGGAATGGTTCGATGTCGAGATCCACTCGATGGTGATCGACACTGTCGACGACGAGCTGGAAAACACGCCGCTCGACGACTGAATCCGGTGCGCACACGCCGTTTCGCCCCGCTGCGCATCGTGCCTGTCCCCAGCCGCTGCGGACTGGCCCTGACCCTGCTCGCCGCACTGGCGGCGGCAGTGGCGCTGTGCGCGACCGATGGTCTGCATGCCGGTCTGCTGCTGTTGCCGCTGCCGGTGCTGTGGCAGGGCCGGCAGTTCGGCGGCTTCGGCGCGACGCTGCCGGTGCTGGATATCGATGCCGCCGGCCGCCTGCTGCTGAACGGTCAGCCAGTCCGGCTGGCCGCGTCCACCGTGGTGCTGCCGTGGCTGATCGTGCTGCGCGGCCGGGCCGCCGGCCGGCGCTTCAGCATGGTACTGTGCGCCGATTCCGCGCCGGCCGCCGCACTGCGGACCCTGCGCGTGCTCTTGCATTGGCATGTTTCGCCCCGACTTGCCCCCCGTCCCCCCGACCTGGAAAGCCTCAAGACGTCATCATGAGTCAAGACCGTACGCTTGCCGACTGGCTGCACTATCTCGAAACCCTGCATGTCTCCACCATCGACCTCGGCCTCGACCGGGTCCGCGTGGTCAAGGAGGCAATGGGGCTGGACCCCGACTTCCCCGTCATCACCGTCGGCGGTACCAACGGCAAGGGCTCGGTGTGCGCGATGCTGTCGAAAACCTTTGCCTGTGCCGGATTCCGGGTCGGCACCTATGCGTCGCCGCACCTGCTGCGCTACAACGAACGCATCGCCATCGATACCGTCCCGCTGGACGACGCGGCGATCTGCCGTGCCTTTGCCGCCATCGAGGCCGCGCGTGGCGATACGCCGCTGACCTATTTCGAATTCGGCACGCTGGCGGCAATGTGGAACTTCATCGACGCCGGCGTCGATGTTGCGGTGATGGAAGTCGGCCTCGGCGGCCGGCTGGATGCGGTCAACCTGTTCGAGCCCGACTGTTCGCTGGTGGTGTCGGTCGACCTCGACCACCAGGACTGGCTCGGTGATACCCGTGAGCTGATCGGCTTCGAGAAGGCCGGCATCTATCGCGCCGGCCGGCCGGCCATCTGCGCCGACCCGAATCCGCCGCAAAGCCTGCTTGACCATGCTGCCGCCATCGGCGCCGACCTGCGCTGCATCGGTCGCGATTTCGGCTTCACCCGCACCGACTCGCTGCAGTGGGAGTTCTGGCATGGCGACGCGCGCCGCCATTGCCTGCCGACGCCGGCGCTGCGCGGCGGCTACCAGATGATGAACGCGACCGCGGCACTGGCGGTACTCGAAGCCATGAAAACCGCACTGCCGGTCGGCGCCGGTGCGATCCGCCGCGGCCTGCTGGAAGTTGAATGGCCGGGGCGGTTCCAGGTCCTGCCGGGACGCCCGGTCACCGTCATGGACGTCGGCCACAACCCGCATGCAATGCGGGCGATGGTGGCCAGCCTGCAGACGCTGTCTTACGCGGAAAACCGCTATGCCGTGTTTTCGATGCTGGCCGACAAGGACATCGACAGCGTGATCGAACTGGCGAAATCCGAATTCGACGTGTGGTATGTTGCGCCGATTCTGGACACGCCGCGCGGTCTGCCGCTGGCCGAACTGCAGGCGCGGCTGGCCGCCCACGGCATCAGCCAGGTGAAGGCGTTCCCCGACCTGGCTGCCGCCTGGAGCGCCGTCAGCGAGCGGGCGGGGGAAAATGATAGAATCGCCGTCTTCGGATCTTTTCATACCGTCGCCGCCGTGATGGCGGCGAGGGAGCAGGCCGCCTGACGGCCTGGTGACAGGGCAGCACATGAACGAACCCAAGAGCCAACAGGAGCTGATCCAGCTTCGCAAGCGAGCCCGCCGCCGCCTGGTCGGCGCCGTCGTCATCGTGTCGGCAGCCACGCTGGTGTTGTGGAATGTGATCGACGGTCAGCCTCAGACGGAAATGCACCCGGAAAAGGTCGACATCGTCGCCAGCGGTGCCGTGGGTGGCGTGCGTGCGCCGGCGCCGGAGCCCGCACCGGTCGCGGCTGTCCCCGGACCGGCCACGAGTCCGGCCGATGCACTGCCGCCGACGGTACCGGCGGCCGAGCCGGTTTCGCCGGCGCCGGCCACGCCGACAGCCGAACCGGCGCGTCCGGTCCCCGCTGCACCGGAGGCGACAGCGCCGAAGGTCGCCGAACCGAAACCTGTCGAGCCGAAAGAGGTCGAACGCAAGCCGGACAGCAAGCCTGCGGCCAAACCGGCGGACAAGCCGGCCGAACCGGCAAAGGAAAAGAAAAAGCCGGACCCGGCCGCGATCCTGAATGACATGGCGGATGCCGATGTGCCGGCGCCGAAACCCAGGGCCAAAGCCGACAAGCCGGCCCAGGACAAACCCGCACAGGACAAGGCAGACGACAAATCAGCGAAATCCGGCCGCTACCTGATCCAGGTGGCCGCGCTGTCCGACCCGGCCAAGGCCGCCGAGCTGAAGGACAAGCTGGCCGGTGCCGGCGTCAGCGCCAGCGTCAGCCAGGTCAGTACCAGCAAGGGAACGGTCAGCCGGATCCGCGTCGGGCCGTTCGCCAGCGAGGCTGAAGCCCGCACGGCGCTGACCAAGATCCAGAAGGCCGGCCTGTCCGGCATTCTGGTACCGCAATAGCAGGGTGCAATGACCACATTTGACTGGATACTTGTCGGCCTGATTGCGGCGTCGACCCTGCTGGCGCTGTGGCGCGGCGTGGTGCATGAAGTCCTGTCGCTGGCCAGCTGGATCGGCGCTTTCTGGGTGGCCAGGCAGTATGCGGCCGACTTCGAACCGATGCTGCCGCAGTCGGTACCGACGGCCGACCTGCGCTGGCTGCTGGCGTTTGCCGCCGTGATGGTCGGTGTGTGGATCGTGCTGGCCATCGGCCGCCGGCTGGCCAGCCGGCTGGTATCCGGCGTCGGTCTGGGCGGGCTGGACCGCACACTTGGCGGCGCCTTCGGTCTGGCGCGCGGGGTGTTGCTGTCGACCGTGGTGGTCATGCTGGGTGGATTGACCCACATGCCGTCGGAGCCGTTCTGGCAGAATGCGCTGCTGGTGACGCCGTTCGAGCGGCTGGCCGTCGACCTGAAACCCTGGCTGCCGGCCGATATGGCCGACCGCATCAATTTCCAGCGTGATGGCAACAGTGGCGGCGAGACGCTGCCGCTGCCGATCCGCAACAGCATCAAAACCTGATCACAAGTCAAAGAGTCTCTCTGCAAGCCGGCCGGGTGGCGGTTTGCAGAGATGTTCTAAAAGAGCGGAATGAGCAAACCATGTGTGGAATTATTGGCGTAGTCAGCGGTTCTCCCGTCAACCAGTTGCTGTATGACGGGCTGCAAGTCCTGCAACACCGGGGACAGGATGCCGCCGGCATCGTGACCGCGAACGGAAACAGCTTTCACATGCACAAGGGCAGCGGCATGGTGCGCGACGTGTTCCGCACCCGCAACATGCGGTCGCTGCTGGGGCAGGCCGGCATCGGCCACGTGCGCTACCCGACTGCCGGCTCCGCCAGCAATCTGGCCGAGGCGCAACCGTTCTACGTCAACTCGCCGTACGGCATCGTGCTGGCGCACAACGGCAACCTGACCAACACCGCCGAGCTGAAGGAGGCGATGTTCCGCCAGGACCTGCGCCACATCAACACCAACTCCGACTCGGAAGTCCTGCTGAACGTGTTCGCCCATGAGCTGCAGAAGCAGATCTACGGTCGCGAGCTGTGCGAGGACGCGATCTTCAACGCGATCATCGAGGTCAACAAGCGGGTGCGTGGCGCCTACGCCGTGGTGGCGCTGATCGCCGGCTTCGGCCTGGTCGCCTTCCGCGACCCGTACGGCATCCGTCCGCTGGTCATGGGTCGCCACGACGGTCCGAACGGCACCGAATACCTGCTGGCCAGCGAGTCGGTCGCCCTCGACTGTCTGGGCTTCCGGCTGGAACGCGACGTGCTGCCGGGTGAAGCGGTCGTGGTCCGCATGGACGGTGCGCGCTCGACGCGCATGTGTGCCGAGTACCAGCCGCATACGCCGTGCATCTTCGAGTACGTGTACTTCGCGCGCCCGGATTCGATCATCGACGGTGCCAGCGTCTACCAGACCCGCCTGCTGATGGGCGAGAAGCTGGGCGACAAGATCCGCCGCCAGATGCCGGACCTCGACATCGACACGGTGATCCCGATTCCGGACACGTCGATGCCGATCGCGCTGCAGCTGGCCAAGCACCTCGACCTGCCGTTCCGCATGGGCTTTATCAAGAACCGCTATGTCGGCCGCACCTTCATCATGCCGGGCCAGGCGACGCGGAAGAAATCCGTGCGCCAGAAGCTGAATGCCATCGGCAGCGAGTTTGCCGGCAAGAACGTGCTGCTGGTCGACGACTCGATCGTGCGCGGCACCACCAGCCGCGAGATCGTGCAGATGGCGCGCGATGCCGGGGCCAAGAAAGTCTATTTCGCCAGCGCCGCGCCGGAAGTCCGTTATCCGAACGTCTACGGCATCGACATGCCGACCCGGGCCGAACTGCTCGCAACCGGTCGCACGGTCGAGGAAATCGCCCGTGAAATCGGTGCTGACGGCGTGATCTACCAGGACCTCGGTGCGCTGCGCGATGCGGTGCATGAAGCCAACAACGCGCTGAACGACTTCGAGATGAGCTGCTTCGACGGCCGCTACGTGACTGGCGACATTACCGACGAATACCTGGCCGAAATCGAAGGCGCGCGCGGCGAGAGCAAGCCGCAGCGCGAAGAGGCACTGGGTGGCGGAGCCGACCTGAACCTGAACGTGGCCGAACAGAACCTGATGTAAGTGGCAACAACGCTATAAGCGTATTGCCAATGATGCGCGCCGAAAGGCGCGTTTTTCATTACCATGTACCGCACTGCAAAACACACGGTAGTTCTCACCATGACGACCCCGCTGCACCCCGAAACGCTGGCCATCCGTGCCGGCCGCGACGTGACCGAATTCAACGAGCACAGCCTGCCGCTGTTCCTGACCTCCAGCTTCATGACCGACAGCGCGGAAGAGGCCCGGCAGCTGTTTGCCGGCGAGCATGACGGCTTTACCTATTCCCGCTTTACCAACCCGACCGTCGATGCGTTCCAGCGCCGGCTGGCGGCGCTGGAAGGCGGCGAGCGCTGCCAGGCGACCGCCAGCGGCATGGCCGCCATCCACGCGGCCATTTTCACCCTGCTGTCGTCCGGTGATCACATTGTGGCGTCGCAAAGCCTGTTCGGCGCCTCGTACAACATGCTGGCGACACTGCTGCCGCGTTTCGGCATCGGGGTCACCTTCGTTTCCGCGACCGATCTCGGCGCCTGGAAGCAGGCCATCCGCCCGAACACGAAGCTGTTCTTCCTGGAAACGCCGTCGAACCCGCTGACCGAACTGACCGACATCCGCGCCGTGGCCGACATCGCCCATGATGCCGGCGCCATTCTCGCGGTCGACAACTGCTTCTGCTCGCCGGCGCTGCAGCGTCCGCTGGAACACGGCGCTGACCTGGTCATCCACTCGGCGACCAAGTTCCTCGATGGCCAGGGGCGCGTGCTCGGCGGTGCGGTGGTCGGCAGCAATGCGCTGGTCGAACCGATTTACGTCTATGTGCGCTCGACCGGGCCGACCCTGTCGGCGTTCAACGCCTGGCTGCTGCTCGGCGGCATGGAAACCCTGTTCGTGCGCATGGAACGCCAGTGCGCCAGTGCGCAGAAACTGGCCGAGTGGCTGCAGAACCAGCCGTCGGTGCGCCGTGTCCACTACCCGGGCCTGAGCAGTCACCCGCAGTACGAACTGGCCCGCCGCCAGCAGAGCGCGCCCGGCGCGATCGTGTCCTTCGACGTCGAAGGCGGCCGTGAAGCCGCCTGGAAGATCATCGACAGTACGCAGCTGATTTCGCGCACCGGCAACCTTGGTGACGTCAAGACCACCATCACCCACCCGGCGACCACCACCCACGGTCGCCTGTCGCAGGAAACCCGGGATGCGGCCGGCGTCGGCGAGGGACTGCTGCGGCTGTCGGTCGGCCTTGAGCATCCGGATGACCTGATCGCCGATCTGGCCCGCGGGCTTGAGGGCTGATCGTGCGTGTCATCAAGGCATTCGGTTTTTCCCTGGACGGTTTGCGCGCCGCATTCGGTGACGAGGCGGCGTTCCGCGAAGTGGTGCTGATGGCGCTGGTGGGCGTACCGCTGGCGCTGTGGCTGTCGCTGTCGCCGCTGGCGACCGTGCTGATCGTGTTCACGCACGTGCTGACGCTGGTGGTCGAACTGCTGAATACCGGCATCGAAGCGGCCATCGACCGTATTGGCCCGGAAATTCACTCCGAGTCAAAGAAAGCCAAGGACTGCGGCAGTGCTGCCCAACTGGTCATGCTGGTCTGGCTGGTCGCGCTGTGGGGGATGGCACTGGCCGGCCGGATCTGAGCCTGCAGGTTCCTCCCTGTGCATTGCCGGGCCTGGTGCCCGGCAATGTCACGTCTGCAGGTCCGCTACCGGCTTGCCCGGCAAGCGGATGTGGAAGCGGGCGCCACCCCGTTCGCCGTTTTCGACCCCGGCCGTTCCGCCATGTCGTTCGGCAATGGCCTTGACGATGGACAGGCCGAGGCCGGTGCCGCCAGGGCGGCTGCGGCTTTCGTCGCCCCGGTAAAAGCGCGCGAACATGAACGGCAGCTGTGCTGCCGCCACGCCGTCGCCATCGTCCTCGACCGTAAACACGCTGTCCGTCCCGTCTTGCACCACGGACAGACTGACCCGGCTGTGCGCATACTGCAGCGCGTTCGAGACCAGATTGATCAGCGCACGACGCAACAGGTCGCGATTGGCGTATACCGTTCCCGTCCCGCTGAACTGCAGGCCGATCTGCCTGGACTCGGCCAGCGCGTCGAACAGATCATACAGCCCGTCCAGCAGCGGATGGATGTCGAACGCGACCCGGTCCAGCGGCTGGTGCTCGGCCTGCTCGGTGCGGGCGATAAACAGCATGTCGTCACTCAGGCGCTGCAGATGGCGGAACTCATCGAGATTGGCCTCGAGCGTGGCACGGTATTCCTGCTCGTTGCGCGGGCGGTTCAGCGTGACCTCGGTCACGCTGACCAGCGCATGCAGCGGTGAGCGCAGCTCATGCGCCAGATCGGCCGAAAACTGCGCCTGGCGGGCGAACGAAATCTGCAGGCGATCGAGCAGGCTGTTCATGGCACTGACAATCGGCAGCAGTTCACGCGGCCAGGCCGGCGAAATGCGCCGGTCAAGCTGCCCGGCGTCGATGTCGCCGACCTGCCGGCTCAGGGAATGGATCGGCATCAGCACATAGCGCATGGTCATCTGGCCGATCAGGGCGAACAGGATCACCGCCAGCACCACGCCGAGCAGCATCGCATGCAGATAGCCTTCCAGCAGCTCATGCTTGTATTCGTTGTCGTAGGCGAAATCCACCCGCCAGCGCGCGCCATCCAGCCGGTCGATATAGACCGAGCTCAGCAGCCAGTGCTGCTCGACGTGGCCGGGCGCCTTGACCGGATGCAGCGCGCGCAGGGCCGGGTCCCTGGCCGGGGCCGGAAAATCACTGGCGGACAGGGCGGCGATGCGCGGACTCTCGAAGACCAGATGGCCGTCCTCGTCATACAGCCGGCACGCATACAGCGAGTCCGGGCGGGTGAACTCGGTCAGCGCCCGCTGCCAGTGGGCGCGGCTTTCCTGCGCGACCGGCTGATCATGAATCCGCGCGCGCAGCAGGTGCAGGCCGTCGTCCAGTCCGCTGATGGCCTGGTTGGCCAGTCCGGCGCGCAGGAACAGATACAGTGCGCCGCCGCCCAGCAGGATGACCAGCACGGTGGCCAGGGTAAAAATGATCGTCAGCCGGACCGCCAGCGACGCATGCGGTCTAGCGGGCTTCGAGGACATAGCCGCTCCCGCGCACGGTATGGATCAGGGCGGACGGGAACGGATCGTCGACCTTGCGCCGCAGCCGTGCCACGGCGACATCGATCAGGTTGGAGTCGAAATCGAAGTGCATGTCCCAGACCTGCTCGGCGATGTCCATGCGGGTGACGACCTCGCCGCAGCGGCGTGCCAGCAGCGAGAGCAGGGTGAACTCGCGTGCGGTCAGATCCAGCGGCCTGCCGGCACGGCAGGCCCTTTGCCGCAGTGGCTCGATATCGAGGTCAGCGATGCGGAGGTGGCCGTCGCCGCTGTCGCCGGGCCGGGCCGACGTGCGGCGCAGAATGCTCTTGACCCGGGCCAGCAGCTCCGAGAACGCGAACGGCTTGATCAGGTAGTCATCGGCACCGGTTTCGAGTCCGCGCACCCGGTCCTCGACCGTATCGCGCGCCGTCAGCAGCAGCACCGCGACCGGCTGGCTGGTGGCCCGCAGCGCAGCCGTGACGGCAAAACCGTCCAGGCCCGGCATCATCACATCGAGCAGCAGCAGGTCGTACTGCCCGGTCAGCGCCAGGTGCAGGGCGTCGGTGCCGTTCTGCGCGGTATCGACGACATAGCCATGTTCGATCAGACCCTTGCGGATATAACCGGCAGTTTTTTCGTCGTCTTCGGCAATCAGGATTTTCATGGTGCGGCGTGGTGCTTCGTCAACGGCAATCAGGACTGCCATTGTACGCGGACAACCTGTCAGGACTGAAAGGGTAGCGTCAGCTTGGGGCAGGGCGCCGGACACCAGAATGGCGGCATCTGATTTATTTGTGGCCGTTGCATGCGGCCACGCCGGGGAATCCATGTCCGAGAGTCGTGCCCTGTTCCTGTCCAGGCCCTTGTTCCCGCTCACCACACTGCGCACCCGTCCGGTGTGGATGACGCTGATCGTCGCCATCCTGCTCGGCACGGTCTACAACATCCCGCTGTGGCGCTACCTATTGGGCCTGCTGCCACAGGAGCGCGGGCTGCAGAACGGACTGTTTGTCGCCGCGTTTTCGGTGTTCCTGATCGCGGCGTTCAATCTGATCCTGTCGCTGGTGACCGTACGCTGGATCCAGAAGCCGGTGCTGGCCCTGCTGCTGCTTGGCGCGGCCTCGGCCGCCTATTTCATCCAGGGCTACAACGTGCTGCTCGACGCCGGCATGATGCAGAACCTGTTCGAAACCGACCCGCGCGAAGCCGGCGAATACCTGAACCTGAACTTCATCCTGTTCATGCTGCTGTTCGGCGTGCTGCCGGCGGTCCTGCTGCTGCGTACCCGGCTGGAGCGCGGACCCTTCGGGCGCGAGCTCCGCCTGCGCCTGCTGGTCATCGTGCTGAGTCTGGCCGCCGGTGGCGGCGCATTGATGGGCTACTATCAGGACTTTGCCTCGCTGTTCCGCAACCACCGCGAGGTGCGCTACCTGATCACGCCGTCCAATTACATCTCGGGTACCTACAAGTACCTGCGTGGCAATACGATGGTGGCGAAGAACGTGGCGCCGCTGGGCACCGATGCCCGGCTCAATGCCGCCGCCGGCAAGCGCGGCAAGCCGACCCTGCTGGTGCTGGTGGTCGGTGAGACCGCGCGCGCCGGCAACTTCTCGCTGAACGGCTACGGGCGCGACACCAACCCCGAGCTGGCGGCGCGTGGCGTTGTCAGCTTCACCAACGCCTATTCGTGCGGCACGGCCACCGCGCTGTCGGTCCCGTGCATGTTCTCGCGCATGAACCGCGAGCAGTACGATGCCGACAAGGCGTCCTCGCAGGAAAACCTGATGGACGTGCTGAAGCACGCCGGCGTGAACATCCTGTGGCGCGACAACAACTCGGGCTGCAAGGGGGTGTGCAACCGGGTGCCGAACGAACTGCCGGCCCAGTTCAGCGACCCCGGTCTGTGCAAGGATGGCGAGTGCCACGATGAGGCCATGCTGGGCGGGCTCGAGCGCTATCTGGAGAAGACCGGCGGCACGACCATCATCGTGCTGCACCAGCTGGGCAGCCATGGCCCGGCGTATTACAAGCGCTATCCGGCAAGCTTCGAGCAGTTCAGGCCGGTGTGCAGGAGCAGCGAGCTGCAGACCTGCCGCCCCGAAGACATCGTCAATGCCTACGACAACTCGATCCGCTACACCGATCATTTCCTGGCCAGGGTCATCGACCTGCTGAAATCGCAGCAGGACAGATTCAACGGCGGCATGCTGTATCTGTCCGACCACGGCGAGTCGCTGGGCGAAAACGGGGTGTACCTGCACGGGATGCCCTATTGGCTGGCTCCGGACAACCAGAAGCACATCCCGTTCATTACCTGGCTGTCGCCGGGCCTGCAGCACGAAACCGGTGTCAGCCAGGACTGCCTGCAGGCACGCCGTGGCGAGGCCATCAGCCAGGACAACCTGTTCGACTCCGTGCTCGGACTGCTCGACGTCGATACATCGGTGTACCGGTCGTCGCAGGACTTCTACCTGGCGTGCAGAAAACGATAGCCGGTCCAATGCGCTCCCCGCCGCCGCGGGGGCATGATCCGCTCCCTTCCCACCGGACAAGCCTGGCTTGTCCGGTGGCGTCGTTTACAGCCGGTCTGGCATGTAAATCAGATTTTTCTATTTTGCCAAGACTATTCTGTATGTAATAGAAGCATATTCTTGGGTAAATTTGAGAGGCTGGCGTATTCACAGCGTGGATGGTCGGTGCGTTAATATATTAGCGCACATATGAACCCGGCCCAGCCCTGTATCAGGGGTTTTTTTATTTATCCTGCGTTGAGAGGTGATTCTTGAAAGTCACATGGCGCAACCCGAACTATATTGGATTTCTTGATTGGAACGGCTCATTTAAGGAGAAAGAATGAAACCCGGGGACGCCATCAGGGGAGGGGATATCAATGAATCGAAGGAAACGATGACGGCGGAAAGCCCCAACCTGCTGATCAGCGTCATTCTGATCGACGACCATCCGGTGATGCGTTATGCGCTGAGGCACATGATCGAAGAGCAGGGGCGGTTCAATGTCCTTGGCGAGGCCGAGGATGCTTCCCGCGGATTTGAACTGATCCGGACGCATTTTCCCGATGTGGTGCTGCTGGACCTGTTCCTGCCGGACATCAACGGCCTTGACCTTATCTACAAAATATCCGTCCTGCCACGACCTCCGAGAATACTGGTGCTGTCCGGGCAGGACGAACGCCTGTATTCGAACCGGGTGATGAGCGCCGGTGCACACGGTTATGTCAGCAAGAGCAAGGGCATCCAGGAAATCAAGAATGCGCTGGTGATGGTTGCCGGCGGTTATTCATGCTTCCCGATCGCTTCCCTGTATGTCGGCCCGGAGCAGAAGGCCGACCGGGATCTGCTGTCTTGTCTGACCAAGCGTGAAATGACCGTGCTGATCGGGCTGGTTCGAGGGCAGTCCAACAAGGAAATCGCCGACAGCCTGTTCCTCAGCCAGAAAACCATTAGCTCATACAAGGTGCGGATACTGGAAAAGCTGCACCTGCACACGCTGGCCGACATGATCAATTTTGCCATCAAGAACAAGCTTATCGAGTCCGAACGCTGGCAGCGATAGCAGGACAGGACCTGAGATGAATACCGCATTGCCCGCTTTGCTGGGCATCCTGCTGGCCGTGGCCAGCACTTCCGCCGCTCATGCCCAGCCCGATATCGGCATCGGCAGTCTGTACGACTACCTGCCGGGGGCATCATCGTCGATCGTCAAGCCGATACGGAACAGCGGCAGCAGCACCGGTTTCGTCAGGATTGACGTCAGGCGGATCCAGGTGGACGACGCCGGAAACAGCACCGAAACCGAACTGACGGAAGGTGAAGGATGGCGTAACCGGCTGATCGTGAGCCCCAGCCGCCTGATCGTGCCGCCAGGCGGCATGCGCAGCGTGCGCGTCCTCTATGTCGGGGAGCGCAGCCGCGAACACGTGTTCCGGGTCCGGTTTACGCCGGTGGAACCGGGGCGCGGAGACGGTTTTGGCCAGGAGGAAGACGCGGGCGCGACCACGGCCGGGGTCAGAATGCTGGTCGGCTATGGCGGCATCGTCATCGTCCGGCCGGAGCAGGAACAATACCGGACCGATTTCATACAGCGGACCGACGGGCTGGATGTCGTCAACCGCGGCAATACCACCCTGATTCTGGATAATGTCTATGCGTGCAAGACCGATGAGCACTGCCTTGCCCCGGTAAAGAAACATGTATTGCCGGGACGGACACAGTTTTTCAAAAGAGAGGGATTGTCTGAAATACGTTTCGACGTCGTTGAAGGAGAAAAGGTGAGCTATAAAGAATTCAGGTTTGCCGGTTGAAATGGCAAATCTCCTTTTCTTTTTTCTGCTCAAGTGATGTCACGATGAAATTCAGCAAAAAACATATTGCAGGTGTTATTTTTTTCCTGGCTTCGGCCACAAATGCGGAAACGCTGCTGCAAAATATCCAGGTCCGGGCCGTTGTGCCATCCGGCAGCTTTTATGTGAATGCACTTGAAGGGTGGCCCTCCGGCCCTGTCCAGATCGGCTACGATTCCAACCGGCATGTATTCAATCATCACCATCTTGGTTTGCGGATGAAAAACAGCATCCAGTCCGGTGCTACCGGCGGGAAAATCATGGCAAGACTGGCTTATCCGCCAGTCATGCGCGGTGTGCGCGGGCAGATGAGCGTGGATGTCGGCATCAAGACGGAAAATACCGATGTGATACTGGGTACAACGCCGACACTGATTTATGAGGATGCCGCCGGAGACGAAATCATGGGGCACCTGCATATCAAGGTGAAAGATGCCGGTCCCTATGCACCGGGCAATTATATCGGGACCGTGGCGCTGGAGTTCGATTCCGTGCTGTAGCACGGTCGATATCCGGTTCTGGAGCCTTGACGTCCTCGTCCGGGCAAAGGCGCTTCCCGCTACGGGTCTTCATACGGGCACACCAATCGCATGGTGACTCTTATTCCCGCGCCGTCAGTCATGCGGGGCATGATGGCGGCCGGCCTGCTTGCCTGCACCATGCTTCCGGCCTGGGCCGATGATGCCGCTGCGGTGGCGCTTGATGCGGCGCAGCTGCGGCAATCCGTTCCGGACGCTTTTGCCGACGTGCTGTTCGATACGCCGGTTGCCGTTCGCATCGAACTGGATGGGAAATACATGGTGGATGCGCTGGTGCGACTCGGGCGTGATGGTCAGGTTGGCTTGCAGGAAGTCCTCGACGGGGTTGCCAGCGAAGTCCCGGCGCAGGAACGGAACCGCTATGTTTCCCTGTTGCAGACAGGGGTCGGACTGGGGGATTGCACCGGCCTGCTGTGCGAGGGACTGGTCCGGGTCGCCTACGGTGTCGCTGACTCCAGGCTGGCCCTGTTCACGGATCGTGCGCAGCGGGAATACCGGCCGGACCGGTATCTCGCCTTGCCGGGGCGCGGTGGCAACGGCGCCTTGCTCGGCAACCAGCTGACCTATGTGCGGCGTGGTCGGGATCTGCCGTCCAGCGGCTCGTATCAGTTGTCGCTGATTACCAGCCTCGCCCCGTGGAGCGCGTACTCGGATCTGCAGATTTCCTATGCGGATGCCGGGCACTGGCAGCGCGGCAGCCGGGTCAGAAAGTACCTGAACAATGCCTATATGCAGCGCGACTGGCATGGGCTGTACGCCCGCATCGGCTACCTGTCGCCGGACCTGTCTACCGGGCAGGGCAATCTGGCCCCGATTCCGTTCAGTCACTACAACCCCATTCTGGGATTCGCTTTCGGATCATCGGACAGCCTGCTCAAGCGCAGCAACAAGCCGAGCATGGTGCCGCTGACCGTCAGCGCCAGCAAGGCCGGCCATGCGGAGATCTCCCGTGACGGGCGTCTGCTCGCAACCTATGCCGTTCAGCCCGGCCTGCAGGTATTGCCGACCGAGGGATTGCCGGATGGCATCTATCCGGTCACCGTCCGTGTCTTCGAGGATGGCCGGATGGTGTTCACGACCCGTGAGTCGATTTACAAGCCGGGCAACTGGAATGGCACCGACCGCTTCCGTTTCCGCCTTTATGGCGGGCGCCGCCAGTCGGTGTGGGACTATCGTGCCGGCGCCCGTGCCGACGGCGGCATGCTGGGCGGGGTCCAGCTCGGCTACCTGCTGCATCCGCAATGGCGAGCCGGCATCAGTGCGCAGCAGGGTGGGGGCGACCGGCAGGTCGGCCTGTTCAGCAGTTTCAGTCCGCTCAATGCCCTGCAGCTGTATGTGAATCCGTATTACTCGAAGCGGAGCGGGCAGGGGTATGAGCTGCAGGGGATCGGCGCGTTTTCCCGCCTCAGCCTGGCCGTCAGTCACCGGCAGTCGGCGCGGCCGGCCCGCTATGGCCGGTCACGCCATCTGCGCCAGCGCCATACCACCGTCAGCAGCGACTGGCAGCTCAGCGACCAGGACCGGATCAGTGCCCGCTTTGGCCACGCGCACGACGACCGGCAGTCAACGTCGGACCTGTCCTATTACCGCGATATCCGCCAGTGGGCCGATGTGGGGGCCCAGGCGTATGTGAGCCTGTCCGAGCGCTTGCAGGGCTATCCTGGCCGGCGTTCGCGTGGCATGGCCGTCGGCATGAGTTTCTCGCTGGGACGGGCGGCGACCCGTCTCGGCATGGGGCTGGGCTCGCGCGCCGACGGTGGTGCCGGGCGCGAGTCATCGGCCCAGCTCCATTACCAGCGCACCTTCGACGAATCGCCACTGCAGGCGGTGGCGGTCAATGCCAGCCATGCCAGCCATGGCAGTTCGGGCACGCTGTCGGCCCGTCTGTCGCAGCGCTATCTGTCCGGAGACGGCTATCTGCAATCGCACGGCGGGGGTGGCGCCATGCTGGGCGTCAACCTGGAGAGTACCGTTGTCATGGGCGGCGGTGGCGCGCTGATCGTGTCGCGGCCGGCATTCGGCAGCAGGATGCGCGCCGGGGTAGTGGTCGACCTGAAGTCGGAAACCCTGCCGGATAGCGAACGCCTGATTGCCAGGCTGGATGACGGCCGCCAGTTCCGCTTGCGGCGTGGCGAAAATTTCATTCCACTGGCGCCGTTCCGGCCGCAGCACCTGAGTTTCGATCTGGCGGCGGGCAGCCGGAAAGGGGCGAAGTTCCTGCCCCAGAGCCTGTCCGTGCATCTGCTGCCCGGCGGCATCAGCCGGCAACGGGTCGAGGTCATCCGCACGCAAACCGCAATCGGGCGTCTGGTCGGTCCGGACAGCCGGCCGCTGGCCGGGGCCAGGGTCCGGCACCTGACCATGCAGGCCGTGGCCGAATCCGATGGCCTGTTTACGCTGGAGCTGAGCCAGGCGCACCCGGTTCTCGAGGTCGTGCAGGCGGACGGGCGCGTCTGCCAGGTCGATTTGCAGGATCGGTTGATCAAGGGGTACAAAGACCGTGATCTGGTCTTGCTGGGCGATGTCGGCTGTCATTAGCCGCGGGGAAACAGGATGTTTCCCTGATTGCCGAATGGCGCCTGCCCGGGCCTGTCCTGTCTGACGATCCCCCGTTATTCAATTGGCAGAATAGACTTTTCATATGTGCCTGGGTGGATATGGCGCAGGTATATTGTTCATGATACTTGCCAAATATACGGTAGTGCATGACTGCGAATCTTTTTATCCGATCAGAACCATTCATGCGCTGCTTAAACCCCTTGTGCTAAATGGTTATTCAATATGAATATTGTCAAGCGTCTCCCGGTTTCGGTCGACCGTGCTCATGGTTCGCAGGGAACAGCCGAGGCGCCGCACGAGGCCGTACGCATTGTCCTGATCGAAGACCATCCGGCCGTCCGCTTTGCCGTCCGGCACATGGTCGAAGAGGGCGGCGAGTTCAGCGTTGTCGGTGAAGCGGATACCGGGGCCGGCGGCCTGGACCTGGTCAGGGGCGTACAGCCCGACATGGTCGTGGTGGACCTGAATCTGCCGGATATCGATGGCCTGCAGTTGCTGAACAGCCTGGTGTCCCTGCCGCTGCCGCCGCGGGTACTGGTCCTGTCCGGGCTGGACGAAAGAATTTACGCTCCCCGGGCGATGGGCCTCGGCGCCAGCGGTTTCATCAGCAAGGGGAAGGGCATGGAGGAGCTTCTCCATGCTGTCCGCATGGTGTCCGGCGGTTACATCTGCTTCCCGCTGGTCGCCATGCAGGTCGGTCCGGAGGGGCTGGCCGGCGATGCCGGCCAGCCCAGCCTGACGCGCCGGGAAATGTCGGTTTTGCTCGGACTGGTCAAGGGGCAGTCGAACAAGGAAATCGGTCAGACCCTGTTTCTGAGCCAGAAAACCATAAGCACTTACAAGATCAGGATCCTGGAAAAGCTCCATCTGGAAACGCTGGCGGACTTGATCAACTGGGCTCACCGCAACAATCTGGTCGAGTAGTCCGGCCTTGCCGCTACTTGCCCGACAGGGCCTGCTGGGTATGCAGCAGCAGGTCCAGGGACAGGTGGCCGCTATCGGTCTTCAGCGCCAGCAGCTCGTCGCGATGCGCCTGCGCCAGCTGCTCGACCAGCGCCTCTCCCTTGGGCAGCAGCGTGATTTCCACGCAGCGCTTGTCGTCACGTCCCGCGCTGCGCCGAACCAGTCCCTGTGTCACGCAGCGCGTCACCAGACCGACCACGCTGTGGTGGTGTGACTGCAGGCGTTCCGCCAGCTCGGCGACCGTTGCCCATTCCCGCCCCGGGTAACCGCGGATCTGCAGCAGCAACAGATATTGCAGCGGGGTGATGTCATGGGCCTGGGCCTGCTCTTCGCTGAAGCGCAGGAAGCGGCGCAGCCGATAGCGGAAATCCGCCAGGCGTTCAAAATCGTTTTTGCTCAGCGGGGGTGAGGCAGGAGAGGCAGGAATCACGACAGGGCCTTGTTGGCTTGCGGGGTGGAGTCATCCGGCGTTGCCAGCTGTTGCTCGATAAAGCGTGCCAGCGCCATGGCCGGATTGTACCTGTCGCTGTCATTGGCATGCACCAGGATAACGGGCTGCCGGGAGGCAGCCTCGCGCAGCGCTTCCCAGCGGTGCGGGTTGTTGGCCAGATCGCTCCAGTACACCTCACAGAAGGTCGGCCAGCGCAGCGGATCCTGTCGCAGCCAGGTGACCAGTCCTTCGGCCGGCGCGGCCGCTTTCAGCCACTGGGTCACGCCTGAAGCATAGCGTGACAGCTCTTTTGGCCATTTGGCATCGACGATGTACAGATTCTCCATGTCGGGACTGAGATTGGCGACATGGACGACAGTAATGGGGAACGTCACGGCAAGGGTCTCCTTGGAAAGGGGGCGGCTGGATGTCGCGAATCGGGTGCACGACGGGCGGGTACTGGTAAATATATCGCATTGCGATCTATTTGCAAGCCATTCCGTCGCCGTCGCCCGATGACAATGACTTGGCACGCAATCCCAATCCCGCCGGGGGCGGGGCGGGGTACAACAGTCCTGCGGCCCGCGAGGACCGTCGACGTTTCTCCTGCTGCAATACCTTTGCCCGCCCTGACCGGGGCGGGTTCTTTTTGCCCAGGCGTCCGGTCGCTCCGTCTTTTAAATCGTATGAGGATGAGGAAATGAACACCCCGCTGCGCAATCTGCTGACCGTATGTGTGCTGTCGACCGGACTGGCCTCCCTGGCCTGGGCCGACGGCCAGCCCGTGCTGACCAAACCGATCCCGAGAACACCGATGGCCTGCGGGGTCTACGGACTGACGGTCGAACCGGCTGCGCGCGTGCCGCTGAAGGTGGAGCCGCTGACCAAGGCGGCATTTGCGCCGTATGGCGACGTGATCGAACCGGCATCGGCCAGCAAGACCTATCCGATCAACAATGGCGAGACCATGCGCTACCACGACATGGCCGCCATCCAGGCCAATGGCAGCAATGCCAGACCGATCGTCAGCATCTTCGAGTCGAAGCCGGTACGCGGCAGCATCAATGTCCACCTGCTGGAACGGCACCCGTATGGCAGCCAGGCCTTTGTTCCGCTGGACGGGCAGACCTTCCTGGTAGTGGTGGCGGCGCCGGGCGACAAGCTCGACCCGTCGACGATCAAGGCCTTCATCACCGATGGCAAGCAGGGCGTGAACTACCACGCCGGGGTCTGGCACCATCCGGTGCTGACGCTTGGCAAGACCACGAACTACCTGATTGTCGACCGCAGCGGCGATGAGCCGAACTGCCAGGAAATCGGCATGCCGAAAACCTACATGCTGGGTCGCTACTGAGCGCGGGCCGGTTGGTCGGGCGGTTTTCCCGTCCACCGGCGCCCGGCTTCCTGCTATGGTCGGGACGTTTCTTCACCCACAGAGAGGACGTCCCGATGTCGCAGCCCGAACCGCATGATCCCGATTGCCTGTTCTGCCGTGTCGCCCGTGGCGACATCCCGGTGCATACCGTGTACGAGGATGAACAGATCCTGGTCTTTCCCGATCGCGCGCCGATCGGTCCCGGCCATCTGCTGATCCTGGCCAAGGGCCACTATCCGTATTTCGAGGACCTGCCGCCGGCGCTGGCGGCGCATATCGTGCAGACCGGCCAGCACTATGCGCGGTGGATGAAGACGCACTACGGTGTGGAACGGGTCGGCTTCTTCTTTACCGGCATCCATGTACCACACACCCACGGCCACGTGGTGCCGATGTTTACCCGCAATGACCTGACCTCGCCGGCCTATATCGTCGAGCGCGACCTGACGTTCAGGACGCCGGACATTCTCGATGACGGCGCGCTGGCGCAGACCGCCGCCCTGTTGCGCGGCGCCGGCGACCCGCCTGTCTCATGCTAGTCACGCCGGCGGGAAACGCACGCTGACACACAGGCCGATGCCGTCTGTACCGCTGTCCAGGCGCAGGCTGGCCTGGTGCAGCGTGGCGATGGTCTTGACGATGGCCAGACCGAGCCCGCTGCCGATGGTCTGCTGGCTGTGCGCGACCCGGTAGAAGCGGTCCAGCACGCGTTCGCGCTCGTCGACCGGAATACCGCAGCCGGTATCGCGCACGACCAGCTGCGGGCAGCCGTCGACCCGCTCGGCGGCGACATCGACCCGGCCGCCGGGCGGGGTATGGTGCAACGCGTTGTCGACCAGATTGTTGAGCAGGATGCGCAGCTGTTGCGGGTCGGCCTGCAGCGTGACCGGTTCCCGGACCTCGGCGCCGAGGTCGATCCCGGCCTGCACTGCCTGTGCGCTGGCCATGGCGACGACCGAACGCGCCAGCTCGGCCAGGTCGACGGTTTCCAGGCGCAGGCTGCCGCCGTCGGGTTCCAGCCGTGACAGATCCAGCAACTGGTTGACCAGATGGCCGGCCCGGGCGACGCCGGCGGCCAGATCCTCGGCCGCTGCCTGCCGGTCGCCGGCACTGTGCGCCTGCTGCAACAGGCGAAGTTGCAATTTCATTGCGGTAATCGGCGTGCGCAGCTCATGCGCGGCATCGGCGATAAAACAGCGCTGCCGGTCCAGCACCTGGTCCAGCCGTGCCATCAGACTGTTGATGGCGCTGACCAGCGGATGGACCTCGTGCGGCAGCTCGTCCAGCGGCAGCGGGGTCAGCGAGGCGGCGCTGCGCGCGGCCACCTCGTCGGCGGTCTGCTGCAGCGGGTACAGGCCGCGGCGCAGCGACACGTACAGCAGTACGGCAATCAGCAGGACCAGCAGGATCAGGATGGCGATCAGCTTGATCGCCACTTCCACTGCCACATCGCTGCGCAGCGACACCCGCTGCGCCGCCTGGGCCACGCCACGCTCGGTGACGATGGTGTAGATGCGCCATTGCTCCCAGCCGAGGAAGGTGGTCGAGATGCCGTCGCTGTGACGCAGGGGGATATGGACGTCGGGTTCGGTACTGAAGATGCGGGTGCCGTCGGCGGCCCAGGCCTGGGTCACGAAGTCGAACTGCTGGTGCGCTTCGAGAATGGGCGCCAGCCGGATCGGCTGGCGCAGGTGTTCGGTGTTCGGCTGGTACGGATAGGTGGCGACTGCCAGTGCGACCTGTTTCAGGTTTTCGTCGAAGACCTCGTTCAGCTCTTCGAGCAGGAACAGATAGACGCTGAACAGCAGCAGCAGCGCGCCGAGGCTCAGTGCGCCCAGTACCCACAGTTGCAGATGGCGGTGCAGCGAGCGCACCTCAGACCTCCGCAACCCGGTAGCCGACGCCGCGCACGTTGACGATGATGTCCGGCCCGAGTTTCTTGCGCAAATGGTGCAGATAGACCTCGATCACGTTGCTGCCGATCTCGTCGCCCCAGCCGTAGATCGATTCTTCCAGCTTTTCCCGCGACAGGACCGCGCCCGGGCGCTGCATCAGCGCGGCCAGCAGTGCGTACTCGCGGGCGGACAGCGCAACCGGCTGATCGTGCAGGCGCACGGTCTTCTCGACCAGATCGAGGGTCAGCGCACCATGGCGGATGGCGGAGTCGGCATTGCCGGAATGACGGCGGTGCACGGCATGAATGCGGGCGATCAGCTCGTCGAGATCGAACGGCTTCAGTACGTAGTCGTCGGCGCCGGCATTCAGTCCGGCGATGCGATCGGCGACCGCATCCCGTGCCGTCACCACCAGTACCGGCAGCTTGTTGCCCTGGCGGCGCGCGCCAAGCAGTACCGACATGCCGTCCTGCTGTGGCAGGCCCAGATCGAGCAGCATCAGGTCGTAGACCGGTTGCGTCAGCGCCAGTGCGGCGGCACGGCCGTCCTGCACCCAGTCGACGGCGAAGCCGGCATGCTCCAGTCCGGCCTTCACCGCCTTGCCAATCATGGCATCGTCTTCCACCAGCAGTATCCGCATACGCCCCTTTCCGGGCCGCTTCAGACCCTGACGGCGCTATCGTAAATCCTCAGCACGCGGCTGGATATACGCAGGTCACTCCAGGTGCGGCATTTCCATGCCAGGAAGGCGCCGGCAATCGACACCGGCAAGGCAGCGGCGATGTCGAACGGAAAGTGGACGCCAAGATAGACCCGGCTCCAGCCGACCAGCAGGCCCAGCGTCAGCAGCGGAAAGCCGAAAATGGCCAGCCGGCGGGTGAAGAAGGCGGCGACCGCAATGCTCCAGACGAAGGTGGTATGGCTGCTGGGCAGGCTGGAACTGGGACCGTGCGCCAGGTATTGCTGGCCCAGGTGCAGCACGAAGGGGCGCGGGTGCGGAAAGCTCAGGCGGACCAGATGGGCAATCAGCATCGAGATCGCCATCGCATACAGCATCTGCAGCAGGTCACGCCGGCCCTCGGTGCCTTCACGCATCCAGATGACTGCCATCAGCAGCGGCACCAGATAGCCGGCATAGCGGGCCAGGAACAGGGACAGCAGCAACGGAATGCCGTTCAGGCCGGGAGCGGCATTGATCAGCAGAAACAGGTGTTCGTTCATCCACGGCCTCGTGTCGTCGATAGTGGGGGGCCGGATTCGGGCCGCCCTGTGGACACATGCTCGTGAATATGTACTTAATCCGGACTTAAACGGATTGTCATTGCCCGCTGCGCCTGATTTGCCAGTGAAACAGGGCCACTCATTTGACCCTGCCCATGGTGCGGGAATGCGCACGGCGAGATAATCCCCTCTTTTTTGTGCGCGCCGCGCCCGAATGAGGTCACGCTAAGAACCGACATGTCCGACATCGCTTTATTGTTCCGTTTTCGTCCCCGCCTGCTTTCCACCCTGCGCGGCTACAGCCGCGCGTCGCTGCGCGACGACACACTGGCCGGCCTGACCGTCGGCATTGTCGCCCTGCCGCTGGCCATGGCGTTTGCCATTGCGTCCGGGGTCAGCCCGCAGTCGGGGATCTTTACCGCCATCATCGCCGGCTTCATCGTGTCCGCGCTGGGCGGGACCCGGGTCTGCATCGGCGGTCCGACCGGCGCCTACATCGTCATCCTGTTCGGCATCGTCAGCAAATACGGGTTTACCAACCTGATGCTGTGTACCTTCATGGCCGGCGTGCTGCTGGTGCTGATGGGCATGCTGCGACTGGGGCAGGTGATCAAGTACTTCCCGATGCCGCTGGTGATCGGCTTCACCAACGGTATTGCGGTGATGATCTTCTTTACCCAGCTAAAGGATTTCTTCGGCCTGCAGGTCGCGATGCCGTCCGGCTTCTTCCCGACCATGGCGACGCTGCGCACGCATATCCAGGACTTCCAGCCGGTCACGCTGGCGCTGGCCGGCGCCTCGCTGGCACTGATTCTGGCCTGGCCGAAAAAGCTGAACAAATACCTGCCATCGCCGTTCGTGGCGCTGCTGACGGCGACCGTGGTCGCCGCACTGTTTTCGCTGCCGGTGGAAACCATCGGCAGCAAGTTCGGCGGCATTCCGCAGGGGCTGCCGGACTTCCAGCCGCTGCATTTCGATCCGGCCAGCTTCTCCGAACTGCTGGCGCCGGCCTTCACCATCGCCCTGCTCGGGGCGATCGAGTCGCTGCTGTGCGCGGTGGCGGCGGACCAGATGATCGGCGACAAGCATGACTCCAACCAGGAACTGATCGCCCAGGGCATCGCCAATATGGTGGTGCCGTTCTTCGGCGGCATTCCGGCGACCGGTGCCATTGCCCGGACCGGTACCAATATCCAGAACGGCGGCCGCTCGCCGGTGGCCGGCATCGTGCATGCGCTGCTGCTGCTCGGTGTGGTGCTGGTGGCGGCGCCACTGGCGCAGTACATCCCGCTGGCGGTGCTGGCGGCGATCCTGATCGCGGTGTCACTGCGCATGGGCGACTGGAACTGGCGCGAATTCTCGACCTACCCGTGGCGCGACCTGGTGGTGATGGCCGTCACCTTCGTGCTGACCGTGGTGTTCGACCTGACCATCGCCGTCGAGATCGGCCTGCTGCTGGCAGCCGTATTCTTTATCCAGCGCATGGCCGGTGCCTCGGTCATCGCCCGACTGCGGCCCGAGCACGCGCGGCTGTTCGAGCGCCATTCGATCAGCGGCAAGACCCTGCCGGCAGGGGTGGCGGCATTCCGGGTCGAAGGGGCGCTGTTCTTTGGTGCCGCTGACCGGCTGGATGCGCTGCTGGCCGAAGCCGATGATGCGCAGATCATCATCCTGCAGCTGCACCGCATGGTGCTGCTCGATGCGACCGGCCTGATGGCGATCGGCGCGCTGAACGACAAGCTGGCCGAGGAAGGGCGCACGCTGATCCTGTGTGGTGCCGGCGGCGAGGCCGCGCGCCGGCTGACCCGGGCGCAGCCGCACATGCACATGCGGGACGACAATGTGCAACCGGACCTGGTGGCCGCCATCCTGCGGGCGGAAGCCGTGCAGGCCGAGCAGCCCAAAGCCCCGCTGATGGCGATCTGACCGGTGCTGGTCATGACCGGACGCCGCTGGCGAGTCAGACTGTCCCGCTGGATGCCGGGCCTGCCCGAGCTGCTGGCCTATCCGCGTTCGGCCTGGCGCCAGGATCTGGCCGCTGGCCTGTCGGTCGCCGCCGTGGCGCTGCCGGTCGGCGTTGCCTATGCGCAGCTGGCCGGTTTCAGTCCGGTGGCCGGTCTGTACAGTTCGATGCTGCCGATGGTGGTGTATGCGCTGTTCGGTTCGTCGCGGCAGCTGATCGTCGGGCCGGACGCCGCCACCTGCGCGATGATTTCGGCCACGCTGATTCCGCTGGCGGCCGGCAATGCCGCGCTGTATCAGTCGCTGGCCATTTCGCTGACGCTGTTTACCGGGCTGTTCTGCCTGCTGGCGAGCCGTTTCCGGCTCGGCTTTCTGGCTGACTTCCTGTCCCGGCCGATTCTGGCCGGGCTGCTGAACGGGGTGGCGATCAACATCATCATCGGCCAGCTGGGCAAGGTCAGCGGCCTGTCGCTGACCGGCAAGGATGCGATCGGGCAGTTGCTGTCGCTGTACCGGCAGTGGTCATCGGCCAGCCTGGTGACGCTCGGGGTGTCGGCGTTCACGCTGCTGATCTATGCGTGGGTGGCGCGGCGCTGGCCGCGCTCACCGGCGGCACTGGTGGCGATGGTGGCGGCGACCGCGCTGTCCTGGGGCATGGACCTGTCGCGCTACGGCGTGTCGCTGGTCGGCGTGGTGCAGGCCGGCTTCCCGCCGCTGCGCTGGCCGGCCATGCCGCACGAAGCGCTCGGCACGCTGGTCCCGGCCGCGGCGGCGCTGGCGCTGATCAGCTTTTCCAGCGCCATGCTGACCGGCCGCAGCTTTGCGGCCAAGAACGGCTACGACATCGACGCCGACCGCGAATTCCGCGCCCTCGGCGTGGCCAATGTGGTGTCGGCGATGTCGCAGGGCTTTGCCATCAGCGGTGCGGACTCGCGCACCGCCGTCAACGATGCGGCCGGTGGCCAGACACGCATGGTGTCGCTGGTGGCCGCTGCCGCCATTCTGGTAGTGCTGCTGCTGTTTACGCCGGTGCTGGCCTGGCTGCCGATCGCGTCGCTGGGCGCCATTCTGGTGGCGTCGGCGATCGGCCTGATGAACCTGCCGGGGCTGCTGCTGCTGCGACGCATCGACCGGGCCGAATTCCATATCGGGCTGATCACGCTGGTCGGCGTGCTGCTGATCGGCGTGATGCCGGGCATCGTACTTGCGGTGACGCTGGCGCTGCTGCGCTTTCTGCTCAAGGTGTCGCGGCCGGCCGATCACCTGCTGGGCCGCATGCCGGGCAGTGACGGCTTCTACGAACTGACCGACTATCCGAACGCGCGCAGTGTGCCTGGGCTGATGCTGTTCCGTTTCGAGTCGCCGCTGATCTTTTTCAATGCCGACTACTTCCGCCGCCGGGTGCTGGAGCTGGTCGAGCGGGCCGACGCGCCGGTGCGCTGGGTGGTGATCGACGCGCTGTCGATCGGCGATGTCGACTATACCGGGGCCCTGGCGGTCGGCGAGCTGTGCAAGGCGCTGGCCGAGAAGGGCGTAGTGCTGGCGATGGCCGGGCGCATGGGGGAATTCATGAGCCGCATGAGCACGCACGGCGTGACGCCGGACCAGACCGGCCTGCGCTTTTTCCCCAACCGCAGCGCGGCGCTGGCGGCGTTCCACATGGAGGTGGGCGCCGGCGACTGACCCCCCTTCCGGCACGGTCGCTCGCGCCGGAAGGGAATCCGTTACAATCACAGCCATTCCGTATTTCGCACAGCGCCACCCTGGCGCTGCGCCCATTGACGTTGATTATCGAAGCCATGAGCCACAATGACCATTCCGCCCCGGCCACGCCGGAGGTGAAGCATTTCATCAAATCCATCATCGAGGCGGACCTGGAAAGCGGCAAGCGTGACCATGTCGCCACCCGTTTCCCGCCCGAACCGAACGGTTATCTGCACGTCGGGCACGCCAAGTCGATCTGCCTGAACTTCGGCATTGCCGACGAGTTCGGCGGCAGCTGCAAGCTGCGCATGGACGATACCAATCCCGAGAAGGAAAACGACGAATACGTGCAGGCGATCCAGCGTGACATCACCTGGCTCGGTTTCCACTGGGACGGCGCGGTCCGGTTCGCTTCCGACTATTTCGAGCAGCTGTACCAGTACGCCGAAGCGCTGATCATGGCCGGCAAGGCGTTTGTCGATGACCTGAACGCCGAACAGATGCGCGAATACCGCGGCTCGCTGACCAGCCCGGGGCGCGAAAGCCCGTACCGCACGCGTTCGGTCGAGGAAAACCTCGACCTGTTCCGTCGCATGCGGGCCGGCGAGTTTGCCGATGGCGCCAAGACGCTGCGGCTGAAGATCGACATGGCGTCGGGCAACGTGAACCTGCGCGACCCGGTGATCTACCGCATCCGTCGTGCCCACCATCACCGGACCGGCGACACGTGGTGCATCTACCCGATGTACGACTACACGCACTGCATCTCCGACGCGATCGAAGGCATTACCCACTCGCTGTGCACGCTGGAGTTCGAAGACCACCGTCCGCTGTACGACTGGGTGCTCGACAATCTCGATATCGAACATCACCCGCAGCAGATCGAGTTCTCGCGACTGGAACTGCTGTCGACCATGACCTCCAAGCGCAAGCTGAACCAGCTGGTGACCGAAGGCCTGGTCGGCGGCTGGGACGATCCGCGCATGCCGACCATTTCCGGCATGCGTCGCCGTGGCTACACGCCGGGCGGGATTCGCCTGTTCGCGCAGCGGATCGGCATTTCCAAGAGCGAGAACGTGGTCGACCTGTCGGTGCTGGAAGGCGCCGTGCGGGAAGACCTGGAAAATGCGTCGCCGCGGGTGATGGCGGTGCTGGACCCGATCAAGGTCACGCTGAGCAATTTCCAGGACGGCGTGACCGCATCGCGCAGCGCGCCGTTCCATCCGCATCATCCCGAGTTCGGCGAGCGCGACGTGCCGATCTCGCGCGAGATCTGGATCGACCGCGACGATTTCGCCGAAGTGCCGCCGCCGAAGTGGCAGCGGCTGACGCCGGGCGGCGAAGTCCGCCTGCGCTACAGCTACGTGATCAAGTGCGACGAGGTGATCAAGGACGCCGACGGCCGCGTGGTTGAACTCAAGTGCTCGATCGACCCGGATACGCTGGGTCAGAACCCGGTCGGTCGCAAGGTCAAGGGTGTGATCCACTGGGTCAGCGCCGGGCACGCGGTCGAGGCCGAGGTGCGGCTGTACGACCGCCTGTTCACCGAAGAGCGTCCGGATGCGGTGCGCGGCGAGGACGGCCAGTATGTCGATTTCACCCGGTTCCTGAATCCGGCATCGCTGCGCACGGTGACCGGCTTTATCGAAGCCTGCGTGAAAACGGCCGAGCCGGAGACGCGTTACCAGTTCGAACGCGTCGGTTATTTTGTTACCGACCGTATCGACCATGTACCGGGTGAGCGCGTGGTGTTCAACCGCACCGTCAGCCTGCGCGATACCTGGTCGAAATAGGCCGGAAAAGCGGGATACCCGGGCGGGCGGCGGGCCCGCCCGCCCGGGTAACATGCATAGCCAATATAAAACAATCAGTTATGAACCTGCGGGGCAATGCTGATACAATTCCTGTCTTTCCGAGACCGAATTGCTCCTTAAAACCCATGTCCCGCAATCTCCGCAACATCGCCATCATTGCTCACGTCGACCACGGCAAAACCACGCTGGTCGACAAGCTGCTGCATCAGGCAGGCACCTTCCGCGACAACCAGCACATCGCCGAGCGCGTCATGGACTCGAACGATCTCGAGCGTGAACGCGGCATTACCATTCTGGCCAAGAACACCGCCGTTGATTACAACGGCACCCATATCAATATCGTCGACACCCCGGGACACGCCGACTTCGGTGGTGAAGTGGAACGCGTGCTGGGCATGGTGGACGGTGTCGTGCTGCTGGTCGACGCGCAGGAAGGCCCGATGCCGCAAACGCGCTTCGTGACCAAGAAAGCGCTGGCACTGGGGCTGAAGCCGATTGTGGTGATCAACAAGATCGACCGTCCGGGCGCCCGTCCGAACTGGGTGATCGACCAGACCTTCGACCTGTTCGACAAGCTCGGCGCGACCGAAGAACAGCTCGACTTCCCGGTGGTGTATGCCTCGGGCCTGAACGGCTTCGCCAAGCTGGAACTCGCCGACGAGTCCGACGACCTGCGTCCGCTGTTCGAAACCATTCTGCGCCACGTCGAACCGCCGAAGGGCAACCCGGACGAACCGCTGCAACTGCAGATCTCCGCGCTCGACTACTCGACCTACACCGGTCGCATCGGTGTGGGCCGTATCGCCCGCGGCCGCGTCAAGCCGGGCCAGCAGGTCGTGGTCATGGCCGGTGTCGACGGTACGCCGAAGACCGCCAAGATCAACCAGGTGCTCGGCTTCCAGGGCCTTGAGCGCGTGCTGGTCGATCAGGCTGAAGCCGGCGACATCGTGCTGATCAACGGTATCGAGGATATCGGTATCGGCGTCACCCTGTGCGACCGGGAAAACCCGGAAGCGCTGCCGATGCTGAGCGTGGACGAACCGACGCTGACCATGAACTTCCAGGTGAACTCCAGCCCGCTGGCCGGCACCGAAGGCAAGTTCGTGACCTCGCGCCAGCTGCGTGACCGCCTGCAGAAGGAACTGCTGACCAACGTCGCGCTGCGCGTCGAGGACACCGGCGATGCCGACGTGTTCCTGGTTTCCGGCCGTGGTGAACTTCACCTGACCATCCTGCTGGAAAACATGCGTCGTGAAGGTTACGAACTTTCGGTGTCCAAGCCGCGTGTTGTGGTCAAGGAAATCGACGGCGTGAAGTGCGAGCCGTATGAAATGCTGACCGTGGATGTCGAAGACGACACCCAGGGTGGCGTGATGGAAGAACTCGGTCGCCGTCGCGGCGAACTGCAGGACATGGTCAGTGACGGCAATGGCCGTACCCGCCTCGAATACCGCATCCCGGCCCGTGGCCTGATCGGTTTCCAGGGCGAGTTCCTGACCATGACCCGCGGCACCGGCCTGATGGCCCACGTGTTCGACGAATACGCACCGATGAAGGCCGACATGCCGGGACGTCGCAACGGCGTGCTGATCAGCCAGGAAAACGGCGAAGCCGTGGCCTATGCGCTGTGGAACCTGGAAGATCGCGGCCGCATGTTCGTGGTCCCGGGCGAGCGCCTGTACGAAGGCATGATCATCGGCATTCACTCGCGTGAAAACGACCTGGTGGTCAACCCGATCAAGGGCAAGAAGCTGACCAACGTGCGCGCGTCGGGTACCGACGAAGCCGTGCGTCTGACCACGCCGATCCGCCTGACGCTGGAATACGCCGTCGAGTTCATCGACGACGACGAACTGGTGGAAATCACCCCGCAGTCGATCCGTATCCGCAAGCGTTTCCTGAACGAGCAGGATCGCAAGAAGTCGCTGCGCGGCCTGCTGTAAGCTGCTGGCCAGTGCCAGACGCCTCCGGGCGCCGGCGACAGGCAAAATCCCCGTCACGGATCACCGTGGCGGGGATTTTTTTCAGGCTGGCCGGGGGGAATCAGCGCAGCACGGCCAGCAGGAAGTCGGCAATGTCGTCCAGCTCTTCCGGGCAGACCGTGTGCGGCATCGGGTACGAATGCCATTGCAGCGGGTAGCCTGCCGCCAGCAGTGCGTCTGCCGCTGTGCGACCGAGGCTGGACGGGACGACATCGTCGTCGTCGCCATGGCCGGCGAATACCGGCGTGGACAGGTTCAGCGGGCTGCGGTTGGCCGCCAGCCAGCTGCGGTCGGGCAGGTAGGTCGACAGGCCGATGACGCCGGCCAGACGCTCGTCATGGCTGAGGCCGGCCATGTAGGCAATGACGCCGCCCTGCGAGAAGCCGGCCAGCACGATATTGCCGCTCGGCACGCCACGGGCCTTCTCCTGTTCGATCAGGGCATTGACCAGCTCGCGGGTGTGCAGGATGCCCTGCAGGTCGACCTGGCGCTGATCGCCATCAATGGACAGGATGTCGTACCAGGCGCGCATGACATGGCCGTTGTTCAGTGTGACCGGGATCAGCGGCGCATGGGGAAACACGAAACGGATCACCGGCAGGCCGGGGCGGATCAGCGCGGGCACCACCGGCTCGAAATCGTGTCCGTCGGCACCCAGTCCATGCAACCAGATGACACTGTGTGCTGGCGACGGGCCAGTCAGGACTTCGACGCAATCCGGCAGTTCGATGGCAGACATCAGTTCTCCAGTCGGTAATGAAAACGGCGCCGGTTGCTGCCGGCGCCGTCGAACGGCGGGTTTCCGTTCGAAGGTCGGACACCGCATGCGTCATGCTCATGCCATGTCGACCTTATCTTACCTCAGTCAGCCGATGATGTCGGCTTCAGGCAACCCTTACTTGGCCGGGGCGTCGCCGCCCACGGTTTCCAGCGTTTCCCACTTGCCGCCCTTGACCTGGAACACGGTCACGGCGCCGTTCTTGATGTCGCCCTTGTCGTCGAAGGCGATGGTGCCGGTCACGCCCTTGTAGTCGGTCTTCGGCAGCTCGGCGATGTACTTGGCCGGGTCGGTCGAGTTCGCGCGCTTCATGGCGGCCACCAGCAGCTTGGTTGCGTCATAGGCATACGGCGAGTAGATCTGGACTTCGCCATACTTGGCCGCGAACTTCTCGTTGAACGACGCGAAGCCCGGCATCTTGTCCTTCGGCATGCCGACCGACGACGCGTACACGCCCTCGGCGGTATCGCCGGCCAGCTTCAGGAACTCCGGCGACTGCAGGCCGTCGGCGCCGAGCAGCTTGCTCTTCATGCCGAGCTTGTTCATCTGCTTGGCCAGCGGGCCGCCCTGGGCATCCATGCCGCCGTAGAACACCAGGTCCGGCTTCGCCCCCTTGATCGAGGTCAGGATGGCCATGAAGTCGGTGGCGGTGTTGGTGGTGAACTCGCGCTTGACGACCTTGGCGCCCTTGGCTTCCGCCGCCTTGACGAACTCGTCGGCAATGCCCTGACCATAGGCGGTGCGGTCGTCAATGACGGCCACGGTCTTGGCGGCCAGCTTGTCGACGGCAAATGCGCCCAGCGCCTTGCCCTGCTGGACGTCGTTGGCGATGTCACGGTAGGTGGTCTTGAAACCCTGCGTGGTGTAGCCGGGGTTGGTCGAGGCAGGGGAGACCTGCGGAATACCGGCGTCGGCATAGATCTTCGAGGCCGGAATCGACGTGCCCGAGTTCAGGTGGCCGATGATGCCGACGACCTTCTTGTCGACCAGGCGCTGGGCGACCTGGGTAGCGATCTTCGGGTCGGCCTGGTCGTCTTCCGATTCGACTTCGAACTTCACCTTCTTGCCGTCGATGGTCGTGCCTTCGGCATTGATTTCATCGACCGCCAGCTTGACGCCCGACTCGATGTCCTTGCCGAGGTGGGCGATCGGGCCGGTCAGCGGGGCCACGGTACCGATCTTGACGACGGTTTCTTCCGCCGCCGCCGGTGCGGCGCTGCCCTGGTCGGCAGCTTTCGGTGCTTCGGTCTTTTGACCGCAGGCGGCCAGCGTGGCAATGGCGGCGGCAATCAAACTCAGACGCGCATAGTTCATGAAAGTGTTTCCCCTGATCGTTTTGCAAAGTTTCTGATTTTGTCTAGGCGATGAATCGCGTGTTATTTACTTTTGGGTAACCGCGTTCTCACACCATAGCGTTTTTGATTATGGTTACGGCATTTGCGAGTGTCAACGCGCTTTTTGCACTATTTTTCAGCGATTCGGAAAAGAAAAAACGGCACTTTTATAGTGCCGTTTTTTTTCTTTAATTATCAGTATGGAACAGTTATTGGCTCTTTTCCGGTGCATTTGCTGCACTGCCGCCCACCACGTCCACCACTTCCCATTTGCCGGCCTTGACCTGATAGACGGTCACGGCAGCGTTCTTGCGGTCGCCCTTGTTGTCGAAGGCAATGTCGCCGGTGGCACCGCTATATTGGGTTTGTGCCAAGGCAGGCAGGTATTTGGCCGGATCGACCGAATCGGCTTTCTTCATCGCTTCGATCAGCACCTTGGCCGAGTCGTACGCATAAGTCGCGTACATCTGGATTTCCTGCTTGTACTTGGCCTTCAGCTTGTCGGCAAAGGCGGTATAGCCCGGCTGCTGGTCCTTCGGGGCACCGGCCTGGGTCGAGAACTGGCCTTCGGCTGCATCGCCGGCCAGTTGCAGGAACACCGGCGATTGCAGGCCGTCGCCGCCGATCAGGCGCGACTTGATGCCGAGCTTCTGCATCTGGCGCGCCATCGGGCCGCCCTGGGCATCCATGCCGCCGTAGAAGATTGCATCCGGGTTCACGCCCTTGATCGAGGTCAGGATGGCGGTGAAGTCGGTCGCCTTGTCGTTGGTGAACTCGCGTTTGACGATGTCGGCACCGAGCGCCTTGGCGGCTTTCTCGAACTCGTCGGCCAGACCCTGGCCGTAGGCGGTGCGGTCATCGATGATGGCCAGCTTCTTCATGCCGAGCTTGTTCACCACGTAATTGGCGATGGCCTTGCCCTGCTGGGAGTCGTCGGCGATCAGTCGGAACGCGGTCTTGAAGCCCTGGGCGGTGTAGGCCGGGTTGGTCGACGACGGCGTGATCTGCGGGATGCCGGCGTCAGCGTAGATCTTGGATGCGGTGATGGTCGGGCCGGAAGTCAGGTGGCCGACGATGCCGGCAATCTTCTGGTCGACAAAGCGCTGGGCAACCTGGGTGGCGGCCTTCGGGTCGCCCTGGTCGTCTTCGCTGACCATTTCGAACTTCACCTTCTGACCGCCAATGGTCAGGTGTTCGGCGTTGGCTTCGTCCAGCGCAATGGCGACGCCGTACTCGGTATCCTTGCCGATATGGCCGATCGGGCCGGACAGCGGGGCGGCATGGCCGATCTTGACCACGGTTTCGGCGGGCGCGGCGGCGGCCTGGTCCTTCGGTTGTTCGGCTTTCTGACCGCAGGCGGTCAAGGCGACCGCGACGGCGGACGCGAGCAAGAGGCGGCGTGCTTGCATGGGTACAACTCCTGATTATGCGAATCTTCGGGTTCTGCGGCCGGCTCTGAAAGGCCGGTCAGTATCAGCGAGTATCTGGAAGGCGGATTTCCATGTCAAAGTGCTGGCGCGGGATAAATCCGCGTACTTTCCGCCATTGATAATTGAATGTGCTGGCGTTGTTCCTGCTGGCGGCACGGACTGTCAATCCGGGACGTGATTTGGGGTGAAGACGTGCTTTCTGCATGAAATTCCGTCAATACTGGCATTTGATTGCGCCTGGCGTTGCCGGCGGCGGTGAAATTGGAACAAACAGGAAGCCGAAGCGTTCGGCGGTATCATGTCACTCTTTATAGACGAAAGTATGGCATGCAGATCTGGGTCGATGCGGATGCCTGTCCGGTCGTGGTCAAGGACATGCTGTTCCGGGCAGCGGAACGGTCGCAGGTGACGGTCACGCTGGTGGCAAACCGATTGTTGCGCACGCCGCCTTCACGCCATGTGCGGGCCATGCAGGTGCCGGCAGGCTTCGATGTGGCCGATCAGCGCATTGTCGAGCTGGCCGAGGCCGGCGATCTGGTCATTACCGCCGATATTCCACTGGCGGCCGGTGCGCTGGAGAAGGGCGCACAGGTGCTCGACCCGCGTGGAGAGTGGTTCGATGCCGGCACGATCGCCGAGCGGCTGACCCTGCGTGCGGTGATGGAGCAGTTGCGGGCAAGCGGTATCGAGACCGGGGGACCGGACCCGTACAGCGCCCGTGACGGCAAGGCGTTTGCCGGGCAGCTGGACCGCTGGCTCGCGCGGGTCAGCAAGCTGCCGCCCGCGTGATGAGAGTGCTTACTGCGGTGCTTCGTCTTCCGGCACGCCAAGGGCGAGAATCAGCTTGCTGCCATTGGACGTCAGTGCGAAGCGGCGTTCGACGACAATCAGTTCCACCGGCTGGTCATCCGGGTAGAAATACAGCAGGTCGCCCTGGGCCGGAACGGGGAAGCCTTCCGGCAGCAGGAAATCCTCGCCGAAGAGTTCGCTGAGTTCCTGCTTGCTGATGACTTCAAGGGCATCTTCCAGCAGCAGGAAGCTGATCGGGTTGCGGGTCATGTGGTGTCTTTCTTTTGCGTAAATGTTCGGGTACCTGGACAGGGTAGCACCTGTGCGTGCTCCGGTCTGGTGCAGACCCGGAAAATCGCTCGCGGCATGACTTTGTCACGGGCTTGCGCTGGCGCAGAACGTGGCGCAGCCAATGCCGGTAGAGTCCCGCCCCGCAGTACCGGAAAGCACTGATCCACTGCCGGTCAAAACAATGTGGCCGGTATTGTATTCGCGAGAAAACCTGTGGAAAGGAAGGCCAAATGGAGTTTTTTCATCAACGCCGCAGTCTGAATCAGGGGGACGCGGTCGTTGTTCGCTGCTCGCACAAGAGCAAGGTCAAACTCATTGACGATCCCAATTTTCGCGCCTTCGAATCCGGCCGGCGCTATCAGTATCTTGGTGACGAAACTGCACGACTGGAAACCCGCTTGGTAGTCCCGAACGGCGGTAACTGGAATATCGTCATCGACCTGAGTTTCCCCAATGTGCCGGTCACCCATTCGGTGCAGGTATTCCAGGCTGCCGCCAGCTATATACTGTAGCTTTATCCGCCGTCAGGCGACAGGGAATGGCAGCATGGACGTCGAAAAACTGCAGCGTGCGCTTGATGACTTTGCAGAAGCACGCAACTGGAGCCAGTTTCACAATCCGAAAAATCTGGTCATGGCCCTGTCGGTCGAATGCGCGGAACTGGTCGAGGAATTTCAGTGGCTGACGCCGGAGCAGGCTGAAAACGTGATGGCCGAGGCCGGGCAGGCCAGGCGGGTGCGTGAGGAAATGGCCGATATCACCCTGTACCTGCTGCGGCTGGCCGACCGGCTGGGGGTTGACCTGGAAGCGGCCTGCCATGACAAGATGGCAGGCAACGCCGCCAGGTACCCGGTAGATGCCTTCTATGGCTCGGCCCGCAAATACAATCGCTAGCGGGCGGGCAACCGGATCAGACGCGCGCCTTCGGCGTGCGGGCCTGGCAGGCTTCCAGCGCCGCGATGGTGCTGGGCTGCTTGCCGCTTTGCAGGCAGACCAGCTCGTCGGATTTCACCCGGACAAAGGCATTGGCAACCGGGATCACCAGCAGGCAGGATACGGAAACAACGGCGGCAATCAGAAGCTTCAGGACAGTCAGTGCGTTCATGGCTACACCTTAAATGAATGAAACGAGTTGTCGTGGATCAAATTTCGAGCATTCATTTTACTGCCTGAAGGCCGGCCGCGGGGAGTTTCTTCCCCGCGGCCCTGTCGTCGAGCTCCTGCTGTGACGGCAGCCGGTCGGGCATCGGCGTCGCTGGCGGGGTGAAGCAGAAGCGCTCACCGGCGAAATCGAGCAGTGCGCGCTCCAGCTTGTGCAGGAAGGCCAGGCCGAAGCGGGACGCACCGTCCGTTTCCTGAAAAGCAAGGCCGTCAAAATGATGGCCGGCAATAACGATGTCCTTGACCCGGGCCAGCGCGCGCGGCCCCGCCGGCGTTCCGTCCTGGCCCAGGGTGCCGCGGTACACCACTTCCTTGCCGATCTGCTGCAGCTCACGCAGTTGATCGAGGTCCTGGCGCGACAGGCTGCCGCTGAGGTCGCCGGTATAGCCGGTATCCAGCGCGAACCAGCTCGGCTTGCCGGCGACCTCGACCCGCACGACCGCCGCACCGCTGGAGCTGGTGCCGAGCGCCGTGCATGACATGCCGCCCGGCTGGCCTGAGAATGCCGGCGGCAGGCGGCGGTATCCCATCAGGCTGCCGAGCTGGCGTTCCCATACCCAGGTCTGCTTCGAGATGGCCGGCATGCCGATCACGCCGTCCACCGGGCGCCCCAGGGCGACGGCCGTTGCGCTCATGCTGATCGCCGGCGTGATGTCGGCCTGCGGGATGTCCCACTCCTGATAGCGGAGCGGCCGGGATCTGAAATAGGTGACCGGCAGCTCGCCATACAGACCGCCCACCGTGTCCGGCAGGCCGTCATGCTGCAGCCGCTCGCTGCCCGACAGCGGTTGCAGATGCCGGTGGGCAAGGTCCAGGTCCATGACCGTGCCGGCCGAGCCGGTATCGAACAGCAGGTGCAGTATTTTCTTGTCCCGCGCGACTTCCAGCATCAGCGGGTCATTCGGCGTCGTGCCGATGCGGATCACGGCGACCGGTTTGTCCGCGGAATCGCACGCGGACAAGGCGGGGCCGATCATGGCGAGGCCGCACGCCAAAGTGATTTTTCTCAGGCAGGCACTGCCCATTCGCAAGTTCTCCGTGACGGGTCATTCGCCCCGGGTGGGCCTGACCATCGAAGGAGACAGGCTACGGGACGATTGTCGGCCGGCGCGAATCCCGCGACCGGGAACGGGCGCTGCTGTTGCGTCCTGCATACAGACGCGGCGGCTGGCAGGCGAGGGCGAGTGCAGCCAGCGCATGATGTACCCGGATATTGGATTGGCGGCTGGCGACAGCCTGCTGCGCTATCCTGCGATACTGTCGGCTGCCTTTCGCTCCGGAGAAATCGACCGTGTCCCGTTCCCAACGCCTGCTGGATCTGATGCAGTTATTGCGGCGGCACCGCTATCCGGTTACCGGCGCCGGACTGGCGGCGGAACTCGGCATCAGCCTGCGCACCCTGTACCGCGATATCGCCACGCTGCAGGAGCAGGGCGCCCATATCGACGGCGCACCCGGTCTCGGCTATGTGCTGCAGCCCGGCTTCATGCTGCCGCCCCTGATGTTTTCCGAGGACGAGGTCGAGGCGCTGGTGCTGGGGTCGCGCTGGGTTGCACAGCGCGGTGACAGGCGGCTGGGCGCTGCGGCCCGTGATGCCCTGGCCAAGATCGCCGCCGTCCTGCCGCCCGATCTGCGCGATACGCTGGATGCCTCCGCCCTGCTGGTCGGCCCTGGCCAGCCGACCGTGGCCGAGGACGGCGGGCTGGCGCTGATCCGGCAGGCCATCCGCTCCGAGCACAAGCTGGAGATCCGTTACCGGGATGTCGGCGGCGCCGAGTCGGTACGCACCATCTGGCCGTTTGCGCTCGGTTATTTCGATCGCGCCCGGGTCGTGGTCGCCTGGTGCGAGCTGCGGCAGACTTTTCGTCATTTCCGGGCTGACAGAATGATCGCGCTGGCCGACAGCGGGCAGCGCTATCCACGCCGGCGTCAGACGCTGTTGAAAACGTGGCGCGAGACCGAAGGCATTTCCACACAATGAGGTTTGCTGCTGACGGAAACTGTCAGCAGGGGGTGTTTACCATGGCGGACATCGGGCAGGGACATCGCCCTGCACCGATTTTTTCAACCCGTGGAGAATCCTCATGACCGACCCGAACCTTACCCTGCTGTACGTGGACAATCCGGCGGCCAGTGCCGGCTTCTATGCCGATCTGCTTGGCAAGCCCCCGGTCGAACAGTCGGCCACCTTTGCGCTGTTTGCGCTGGATTCCGGTGCCATGCTCGGGCTGTGGTCCCGGCACACGGTACGGCCCGCACCGGCGGCCGGGCCCGGCGCCGGGGAACTGGCCTTCTCGGTCGAGGGCGTCGATGCCGTCCGCGCGATGCATGAAGACTGGATCCGGCGCGGACTGACCATCGTGCAGCCGCTGACCGACATGTCGTTCGGCCACACCTTCCTGGCGGTTGACCCGGACGGCCATCGGCTGCGGGTCTTCAACGCCAGTTGATGCCGGGGCCGGGCGCCGGCCTAGACGGTGAAGTGCGAGACGCTGCTGCGCAGGCCATCGGTCAGTTCGCTGACCCGCGTGACCGTGGTCGAGGCGAGGTTGGCGGAGTCGGCATTGCTGCTGGCGACCTGGGCGATCCGTTCCACGTTGCGGGCGATGTCCTGGCTGGCCGAGTCCTGCTCGTTCAGTGCCTGGGAAATGTCCAGCACGGCCGTCACCACCTGGCCGGCACTGGAACGGATTCTGGCGATCGCGTCACCGCCGGCCTCGGCCAGCTCGCGACCGGTGTGGACCCGGTTGACGACTTCGGCCATGGTTTCCTGCGACTGGCTGGATGTCTGCTGGACCTGATCGATCATGGCCGCGATCTCCTGCGTGGCCTTGCCGGTCCGCTCGGACAGCTTGCGGACTTCATCGGCGACGACGGCAAAGCCGCGTCCCTGTTCACCGGCACGGGCGGCTTCGATCGCCGCGTTCAGCGCCAGCAGATTGGTCTGGTCGGCAATATCGGAAATCACCTGCATGATGCTGGAGATGGTGCGGGTCTTGTCGACCAGTTCACCGATATGACCGGCAGCCTGGTCGACGACATCGCCGATTTCCTTCATTTCACCGACCGCGCGGGCGATCACGCTGCCGCCCTGTTCGGACAGCTGGCCCGACTCCTCGGAGACCTGGCGCGCTTCGCGGGCATGATCGGAAATCTGGCTGATGCTGACTGTCATCTGCTCGATAAAGGCCGCCATCGACGTCGCGCTTTCGCTCTGCTGCAGCGAGTTGTGCGCCACCGTGTCGGTATCGCTGACCATCTCGCCGGTCAGTGTGGCCAGCTCGTCGGCGCTGGACACGATCTCGCCAACCATGCTGCGCAGGCGATCACGCATGTCACTGATGCTGGCCATCAGACTGGTCCTGTCGCCGTCACGCAAGGGCACGCGGGTATCCAGCCGGCCGGACGCGATTTCACGCACCACCCGGGCCGCTTCGGCCGGTTCGGCGCCAAGCTGGCCCATCACGCTCTTCAGGATGTACAGGCCGAGCGCGGCAGTGACCAGCACGATCAGCAGCATCTGACCGCCCATGCTGAGCAACTGGCGCTTGAGCACGGTATTGATGTCATCGATATACAGACCGGTACCGACCACCCAGCCCCAGCGCGGGCTGGTCTGGATATACGACAGTTTCGGCTGCGGCGTGGACGAGCCCGGCTTGTCCCAGACGAAGGACACCAGACCGCGACCATTGCCATCGCGCAGGGTATTGTCGAACAGGGTGCCCATATTGGTGCCGTCGGCGGCGCTGACATCGTGCATGTTCTTGCCGATCAGCTTCGGATTCACGCCGTGGGCGATCCATTGCAGGCGCTTGTCGAGGATGAAGAAATATTCCTTGTCGTCAAAGCGCAGTCCGGTCAGCGCCCGCAGCGCATGCCGCTGGGCCTCGGCTTCATTCATTTCCTTTTTTTCCGCCAGGGCTTCATAACTGGCGACCAGGCTGATGGCATTTTCGACCTGGCCACGAATGGCCGTTTCTCGGTCTTCCATCATCTGTGCATGCATGCTGCGCAGCATCAGACCGCCCAGTATGCAGACCAGAATCGCGACGCTGACGATCATCAGAATCAGGCGGGCCTTGAGGGAAAGGCGGTGCGGCATGAATTTCTCTGTCATGACGTAAAAGTCATGCTTCTGTAATGAATTGTGAAATATTAAGAGCCTTTAACAAATTTCTCAAACTGGATGGACCGGGTTTGCGCCAGGTCAGGCGGGCGGTGCCCGCCAGCAAAGGCAGAAGAAGGCTCGGCAAAGGCCCAAACGGCAGGAAGGCACCAGAATGGTGCCTTCCGCAGGGAGACCGGCGCGCTGGCGGTCAGACTTTTTTCAGGTAGCAGGCCTTCAGCATGAAATTGCCGGCATCCATCCGGCAGTCGACTTCGTGGTCGCCATCGACCAGGCGGATGCTCTTGACCTTGGTGCCCATCTTCAGCGTAATCGACGAGCCCTTGACCTTCAGATCCTTGATCAGCACCACGGCATCGCCGTCGGCGAGCACATTGCCATTGGCGTCGCGGATGACGGCCGAGTCTTCCCCGGCGGACGCGGGCGCCACCATCGGCCACTCATGGCCACAGTCGGCACACACATAGTTGTCGGCGTCAGGGTAGGTGTTTTCCAGGGAACATTGCGGGCAGGCGGGCAGAGCGGACATGATTCCTTTCACGGCAGGGCATTGAAAGGGCGGCATTATAGCCGCCCGGACTGCCCTGCGACCCGGCAACCGGGAACGGATGCACGTTTCCGTTTCCTTTTTCCCTTATGGAGCCCCCCGATGACGATTCCGGACCCCGTAGCACTGCACCTTGAAGATCTGGCTGTCGGCGATCACTTCCGCAGCGGCGAACACGCGATCGATGTCGCGCAGATCAAGGCCTTTGCCGGTCAGTTCGACCCGCAGCCGTTCCATCTGGATGAAGAGGCTGCGCGACTGACCCTGTTCGACGGACTGGCTGCCAGCGGCTGGCATACCGCCGCCATCACCATGCGCCTGCTGGTGACCAGCGGGCTGCCGCTGTCCGGCGGCCTGATCGGCGCCGGCGTCGAGATCCACTGGCCGCAGCCGACCCGGCCGGGCGACGTCCTGCATGTCGACAGCACCGTGCTCGGGATTGTGCCGTCGCGTTCCCGACCGGACCGCGGCATCGTCACGGTCGAAAGCGTGACGCGGAACCAGCGTGACGAAGTCGTGCAGCGGCTGGTGTCGAAAATGGTGGTGATGCGCCGGGGCGACTAGTGTCTTTTCAATGAGATACACAAGTCATCTAGACGTCATGGCGATGTAACGCAACCCCTCTACAGTGCATCGCGCTGGCCAGGAAGACAGCCAGCCGATTCCACCCACGAGGAGTTCCCATGCCATTCCGCCCCGTCCTGATGCCGCTGGCCGCGCTGGTCGCCCTGCTTGCCGGCACCGCCCATGCCGCAACGACCCTGACCGTGTACACCGCGCTCGAAGCCGACCAGCTGAAGGCCTACCAGGCCCGCTTTGAAAGCGACTATCCCGATGTGAAGATCAAGTGGGTGCGCGACTCGACCGGGATCATCACCGCCAAGCTGCTGGCGGAGAAGGCGGCTCCGCAGGCCGACGTGGTCATGGGTGTGGCCGCCAGCTCGCTGCTGGTGCTGGAAAAGGAAGGCATGCTGCAGCCGTATGCGCCAAAGGGGATCGACAAGCTGACACCGCGTTATGTCGACACCAGCCGTCCGCCGAACTGGGTCGGCATGGATGTGTGGGGTGCGACGCTGTGCTTCAACACGGTCGAGGCGGCCAGGCTGGGCATCCGCAAGCCGACGAGCTGGAAAGACCTGCTGAAGCCGGAGTACAAGGGCAGGATCGTCATGCCGAACCCGGCCTCCAGCGGGACCGGTTACTTTGACGTGACCGCCTGGCTGAAGCTGTTCGGCGAGAAGGACGGCTGGGCCTATATGGACCGCCTGCACGACAACATCGCCCAGTACACCCACTCCGGTTCCAAGCCGTGCAAGCAGGCCGCTGCCGGCGAGTTCCCGATTGGCATCGCCTTCGAGTACCGCGCCGCCAAGCTCAAGGAGAGCGGGGCGCCGATCGACCTGGTGTTCCCGAAGGAAGGCCTGGGCTGGGATGTGGAAGCCACCGCCATCATGAAGGGCACCCGCAACCTCGAGGCCGCGCGCAAGCTGGCCGACTGGTCGGCGTCGCGCAGCGCCAACGAGTTGTACGAGAAAAATTTCGCCATTGTCGCCTATCCGGGCGTGGCCAGACCGAATCCGCTGATTCCGGCCAACTACGAGCAGTTGCTGGTCAGGCAGGATCTGAAGTGGTCGGCTGCCAACCGGGACCGGATCCTGACCGAGTGGACCCGCCGCTACGACGGCAAGTCGGAACCGCGCAAATAAGTCGTCCCGCCGGGCGCCGGGCGCCCGGCTTCGCTGACCGCTTGCCGGTGACAAGGATCCCTCCATGATTTTCCCGCCTCCCGCACCGCCGGCACACGACTGGCTGCGCTTTGCCGGTATCCACAAACGGTTTGGTGCGTTTCGCGCGCTTGACGGCATCGATCTGGGTATTCGCAAGGGCGAATTCGTCTGCCTGCTCGGCCCGTCAGGATGCGGCAAGACCACGCTGCTGCGCATTCTGGCCGGTCTGGAAAAGCACGATGCCGGCAGCCTGAGTCTTGGCGGACGTGATATCGGCCACCTGCCTGCCGGCCGGCGCGACTACGGCATCGTGTTCCAGTCCTATGCACTGTTTCCGAACCTGGATGTCGCTGCCAACATTGCTTACGGGCTGCGCACCGGCCGCATGGAAAAGGCCCGCCGGGTATCGGAGCTGCTTGATCTGGTCGGGTTGCCGGGCGCCGGGCGCAAGTATCCGGCGCAGTTGTCCGGCGGCCAGCAGCAGCGGGTGGCGCTGGCCCGGGCGCTGGCCACCTCGCCCAGCCTGCTGCTGCTCGACGAGCCGCTGTCGGCGCTCGACGCCCAGGTGCGCGAGCACCTGCGGCGCGAGCTGCGCCTGCTGCAGCAGAAGCTCGGCGTTACTACGCTGATGGTCACGCATGACCAGGAAGAAGCGCTGGCGCTGGCCGACACCATTGCCGTGATGCGTGCCGGGCGCATCGAGCAGGTCGGAACGCCGGAGCAGATCTACCGCGAGCCGGCCAGTCGCTTTGTTGCCGACTTTGTCGGCCATGCCAACTGGCTGCCGCTGCAGGTGGACGCGCAGGGCGTGTGCCGGATCGCCGGCGCGATGGCGATCAGCCTGCCCGCCGGCAGCGTGCCGACCGGACCGGCCAGCGTATTCTGCCGCCCGGAGGATGTGCGGGTGGCACCGAGCTGGCAGTCCGGCGACAACACCCTGCTGGCGCTGGTCGAGCGGGTCGATTTCCTGGGCGGGCTGCGACGCGCCAGCCTGTCGCTGTGCGGTGCCGGCGATCTTCGCCTGCTGGCCGATGTCAGCCCCAATGACGCCGGCTTTGCCGCGCTGGTGCCCGGCCAGCGGGTGCCGGTGTTTCTGCCGGCCGATCGCCTGCGGGTGTTTGCGGAGCCATCGGCATGAGTGCGACCCTCCTGGCCCCGATCCGGCTGCGGCGCAGTGGCGACGAATGGCTTGCCGCCGTGCTGACCTGGCTGCTGGCCGCTGCGCTGCTGGTGTTTCTGGCCTGGCCGCTGGCCAGCATCCTGGTCAAGGCCCTGCAGGCCCGCGACGGCAGCTTTGCCGGCCTGGGCAATCTGCTGGTGCTGGCTGCCGAACCGAGACTGCGTACCGCCACGGCCAACAGCATCAACCTGGCTGCGATCACCGTGGCCATCGTGCTGCCGCTGGCACTGACCTTCGCCTTTGCGCTGACCCGTTCACGGCTGTGGGGGCGGGCACTGTTCCGGCTGATCGCCGGCGCGCCGCTGCTGGCGCCGTCACTGATGCCGGCGATCTCGCTGGTCTACCTGTTCGGCAATCAGGGCCTGCTGAAGCACTGGCTGGGCGGGATGTCGATCTATGGGCCGCTGGGCATTGTGCTCGGTGAAGTGTTCTACACCTTCCCGCATGCGCTGCTGATTCTGGTCACCGCACTGGCGGTTGCCGATGCCCGGCTGTACGAGGCGGCCGAGAGCCTCGGCGCCAGCCGCCTGCGCCGCCTGCTGACGGTCACGCTGCCGAATGCCCGTTACGGCCTGATCTCGGCCGGCATGGTGGTGTTCACCCTGGCGGTGACCGATTTCGGCGTGCCGAAGGTGATCGGTGGCCAGACCAATGTGCTGGCACTGGAAGCGTACAAGCAGGTCATCGGCCAGCAGGATTTCGGCAAGGGGGCTGCGATAGGGCTGGTGCTGCTGCTGCCGGCGCTGCTCAGCTTTGCCGTCGAACGCTGGCTGGCACGCCGCCACGGTGGCGGCATGAGTGGCCGTTCGGTGGCCTACCGGCCGGGCCGCAATCCGTGGCGGGACAGCCTGCTGTGGGGATTCTGCGCGGTGGTGTCGGTGTTCCTGCTGGCCCTGCTCGGCGTGGCGATGGCAGCGTCGCTGATGACGTTGTGGCCATACAACCTGGATCTCACCCTGGCGCACTTCGATTTTGACCAGGTCGATGGCGGGGGCTGGCTGGCGTTTGCCAACAGCCTGAAACTGGCGACGCTGACCACGGCGTCCGGTGTGGTGGTGGTGTTCGGCACTGCCTACCTGATGGCCAAAACGCTGGCGCCCCGGCTGGCGGCCGGACTGATTCGCGGGCTGGTGCTGCTGCCGATGGCCGTGCCGGGGCTGGTACTGGGCCTTGGCTACATTTTCTGCTTCAACGATCCCGGCAATCCGCTGCATGCCCTGTATGGCGGCATGACGCTGCTGGTCGCGGCGACCGTGGTCCACAGCTACACCACCGCCCATCTGACGATGGCCACTGCGCTGCGGCAGATCGATCCGGAAATCGAGGCGGTGGCCCGCAGCCTGAAACGGCCCTGGTGGACCTGCTGCATGCGGGTGACGCTGCCGATCAGCCTGCCGGCCCTGTTCGATGTCGCCCGCTATCTGTTCGTGTCGAGCATGACCACGGTCAGTTGCGTGATTTTCCTCTACACGCCGGACACCGTGCTGGCCTCGGTCGCGGTGCTGAACATGGACGACGCCGGTGATACCGCAGCGGCGGCGGCCATGGCCACACTGATCGTCGCCAGCTCGCTGCTCGGCACCCTGATCCTCAACGCCCTGGGCAGCTGGCTTGATCGCCGTGCCCAGGCCTGGCGCGGCGTCTGATGCGCCCGCCGCTTCCTCCCTTCCAACCGGACAGAATCCATGCGTGATCCCATCCTGCTGACCCCCGGTCCGCTGACCACCTCCCTGGCAACCCGCACCGCGATGCTGCATGACCGTGGCTCGTGGGACAGTGATTTCAACGCCATGACCGCCGATCTGTGCCGCCGGCTGGAGGCGCTGGTCGACGGCGGCGACGATATCGTCTGCGTTCCGCTGCAGGGCTCCGGTTCTTTTGCGGTCGAGGCCGCCATCGGCACGCTGCTGCCGCGTGACGGCAAGCTGCTGGTCCTGGCCAATGGCGCCTATGGCCAGCGCATGGCACAGCTGGCCGAGGTGATGGGCCGGGCCGTGGTGACACTGGACTTTGGCGAAACCGCACCGGTCGATCCGCAGCGGCTGGCCGAGGTGCTGGCCCGCGATCCGTCGATCAGCCACGTCGGCGTGATCTACTGCGAGACCAGCACCGGCATTCTCAATCCGCTGGATGCGATCGCTGACGTGGTGGACCGCGCCGGCCGCCGCCTGATCATCGATGCGATGAGCGCGCTGGGCGCGCTGCCACTGTCGGCGGCGAATCTGGCATTCGATGCGGTGATCGCCAGCGGCAACAAATGCCTGGAAGGCGTGCCCGGCATGGGCTTCGTGCTGGCGCGCCGCGATGCACTGGTGGCCGGGGAGGGCAATTCGCACTCGCTGTCGCTGGATCTGCATGCGCAGTGGCGCTACCTGCAGCGGACCGGCCAGTGGCGCTTTACGCCGCCGACCCACGTGGTTGCCGCCCTGCTGGCCGCCCTGGACCAGTTCGATGCCGAGGGCGGACGTCCGGCCAGGTTGGCCCGCTACCGCGCCAACTGCGCGGCGCTGCTCGACGGTCTGCACGCGCTGGGCCTGCAGTCATTCCTGCCCGCCGACATCCAGGCGCCGATCATCGTCACCGTCAAGGCCCCGGCCCGCCCGGACTGGCATTTCGACACCTTCTACCAGCGGGTCAAGGCTCATGGCGTGGTGCTGTATCCGGGCAAGCTGACAAAGATCGAGACCTTCCGCATTGGCTGCATCGGCGCCATTGGCCGCACCGAGATCGACATGGCCATCGATGCCATTGGCCGGGCACTGGCCGAAACCGGTCTTGCCGTCTGACTTTCCTTTTCCTCCATGGACACGATCATGCCGCACACCCCCGACGCCTATCGCTATACCCGCCAGTATCACGGTCCGCTCCAGGCCGTCATCTTCGACTGGGCCGGTACCCTGGTCGACTTTGGTTCCTTTGCGCCGACCCAGGTGCTGATCGACGCTTTTGCCGGCTTCGGCATCGACATCACGCTGGCCGAGGCGCGGGTGCCGATGGGGCTGGCCAAGTGGGACCATATCCATGCACTGGGCCGGCTGACTGCCGTCGAGGCGCGCTGGCGGGCACGTTTCGGTCGTTGCATGAGCCGGGAAGACGTTGATGCGCTGTACGCGGCGTTCATGCCGCTGCAGATCGAGCGGGTCGGTGAGTACTCGGACCCGATCCCCGGTGCCCAGGCGGTGCTGGACGGATTGCGCGAACGCCACATCCGCATCGGTTCCTGCTCCGGCTACCCGCGCGTGGTGATGGACCGGCTGCTGCCGCACGCCGCCGCACAGGGCGTGCACGTCGATCATGCCGTGGCAGCCGACGACCTGCGGCCGGGCGGGCGTCCCGGTCCGTGGATGGCGCTGGCCAATGTGATCGAACTCGGCGTGACCGAGCTGGCTGCCTGCGTCAAGGTCGACGACACCGTACCCGGCATTGCCGAAGGCCTGTCTGCCGGCATGTGGACGGTGGGGCTGTCGCTGTCAGGCAACGAAGTCGGCCTGACCCGGGCCGAACTGGCCGCACTGGATACCGATGACCGGGAGCGCCACCGCCTGTTCGCCGTCGACCGGCTGTCGCGCGCCGGCGCCCACTATGTGATCGACAGCATTGCCGACCTGCCGGTGATTCTGGATGCGATCGAAGTGCGGCTGGCCCGGGGTGAACGGCCATGAGTGGCACGCCGGTGCTGGCCAAACGGGCCAGCACTGCCCAAGATGCCGTTGTTTCCCTTCTGACCGGTGACCCGATGACCGATGCTCCCGTGACCCGCCGCACCGGCACACCAGTCTGGCGCCAGATCGAAGCCACGCTGGCGGCCGAGATTCTGGCCGGCCGGCTGACCGGCCGACTGGCCAATGAAACCGGACTGGCCGAGCGCTTCGGCGTGAACCGGCATACCGTTCGCCAGGCGACCAGGGCACTGGCCGAGCGCGGGCTGGTCGAGGTGCTGCATGGCCGTGGCACCTTCGTGCGCGAAGACATGATCGATTACGAGGTCGGCCGTCGCACCCGCTTTGCCCACAGCGTGGCCAAGGCGCGCCGGGTCGGCCGCAGCCGGATCACCGGTTATTGCGACATGGCACCCGATGCCACCGTGGTCGAGATGCTGTCGCTGGCCGACGGGACCCGTGTGGTCCGGGTCGACTCGCTGGACGTGGTCGACGACAAGGTCATCGGTGTCTGCGTCCAGTATTTTCCGCTGCCGCGCTTCCATGGCATTGCGGAAATCTATTGCGAGACCGGCAAGACGCATCTGGCGCTGGCCCGCTTCGGGGTCGACGAGTTTCATCGCCGTGTCAGCCGGGTGACGGCCCGTTTGCCGGACAAGGACGTGGCACGGCAACTGAACCAGTCGGTCTCGATGCCGATCCTGTGTGTCGAGACCGTTTATGAAGACGCGTCGGGCTGCCCGATCGAATACGGCATTTCCCACTTCGGCAGCACGACGGTCCAGGTCGTGATCGAGCCGTAGCATGGACCACCGGCACCGGCGCCACGGCTGCCGTCGGTGCCGTCTTGCCGGGGCTCAGGGTCGGGCTGCGTGCCAGACGCCGTACATGCCGTCGCCGAGCGTGTCGCCGGGCTTCTTGTCCATCGACCAGCGATACAGCGGCCGTCCCTTGTACGCCCACTGCTTCTGGCCCGCATCACGGGTCAGGGTGCTCCATGGGGCGCTGGCCTTGTCGTACGAATCCACCATGGCGGCCGGCCATTTGCTGGCACAGGCGTCCATGCAGGCGCTTTTTCCCGGCGAGTCCTTGTCGAACACGTACAGCGTCATGCCGTGCTCGTCCACCACCCGGTCATTCATGATTTTCGGCGGCTCGGCCTGCACGCCTGCGGACAGGCTGCCGGCTACGGCCAGCCAGATCAGTGCAAATCTCATCGATCGACTCCTTCTGCTGTTGCTTGACGATCACGGTCATGGACAGACGGGACCAGACAGCAGAACCGGCACCCCCACCGGTTGAATCGACGGCCCAGTCTCGTTATAGCGAGACGGGGCGAAACAAGGGGGGCAATCCCTTGTTTCTGCGAGAGAACGTGACCGGTTTGCTGACCAGTGGCGAGCCGGCTTTCCCTGACGCCCTGCCGGCCTGTTGCCTCATCGACGAGATGCAGCTTGCTGCGTGCGTACAGCATGCCCATTTTCACTCCCTGCCAGATATCAGGTCAGTGTGCTGGGGGACACTTCCCTGAACTGACAGGTTTGGGCTGCGGTCTGCCCGATGGCCCCGGTGCGTGGAGGGCGCTCGCCTGCGGCTCAACAATCAGCCCGGCGAGCGGGTCTGCTGGCCGGCATGGTCGTGCAGGAAGCGGGCAATCTGCGCCTTGAGCTCGGCGGCATCGCTGGCCTGGTCGCGGACCGCATACTGGAACAGTGCGCGCTGCACGGCGGTCGGCAGTTCGCGCCATAGGCCGACCACGGCGACACCAAGGCATTCAAGAAGACGGCGTTCGTTTTGTGCCAGCCCCTCGGCGTCGTAGCCCGCGGTCTGTGCCAGGAACTGTGCGCCACCCTCGTCGTTCCAGCAGTCAAGGGCTTCGTTCATCTCTTGTCTTGCCATGGGGCTCTCCCGGGCAGGGTTGGGCTTTCAGCCTAGCCCATCGCCGGCGCCGGGGCAGGGCGCACCCTCACCCGGTTTGCATAAGCGCGCCGGCGCACCGACACCTGCTTCCGGGATGTTCATATTCGTCCATACCGGCAGTTCGCAATTTCGCGGGTGACGGAATTCACGCAGAGGCCATCATGGAAAAGTCCAGCAATCAAAGCACGAACAACGGTATCGACAAAACCGCAGCCCCGGCCCACAAGCCGGGCACCCAGCCCTTCACCAAGCCGGGCCAGAGCGCCAGCCCGCAAACCGGAAACGGTCATGCCCCGACCCCGGTGACGCCGGTCAGCCCGACGCCGGCACCGGCTCCGGTCAAGGAAGCCGGCTCCCCGCCGCACGCTGCAGCCAAGGACGGTAATGTTGCCGCAACGCCGGAGCGCAAATCCACATGAGCCAACCCTATGCCGGCGATATCAAGAGCAAGTGGGAGCAACATGTCGGCACTGCCCGGACGACCTGGGACAAGCTGACCGAAGACGAGTTGCGGAAGTCCGACGGCCACGAGCAGAAGCTGGTGGGCCTGGTGCAGGAACGTTACGCGATCTCGCGTGACGAGGCAGACAAGCAGGTCAAGGGTTTTCTGGAAAAGTGCAAGGCCTGATCAGGCTTGATAACCCCCGACATTTCTGAGTTCTGACAAATGGCGGGCGACCCGGGCATAACCCGGGTCAAATTTTGCCTGCGAAGTCAGTTCGCGGGACGTACCGGCACGTACGGCAGCAGGCGATCGGTTTCCTTCTTGACCACGGCATAGCATTCACAGCACAGCTGTTCGATGCCGGGCCGGTCCAGTACCGTGATCCGCCCGCGGCTGTATTCGATCAGGCCAAGCTTCTGCAGCTTGCCGGCCGCCTCGGTCACGCCTTCGCGGCGGACGCCAAGCATGTTGGCGATCAGCTCCTGGGTCATGACCAGCTCATTGCCCTGCAGCCGGTCAAGTGACAGCAGCAGCCAGCGGCACAATTGCTGGTCGATCGAATGATGGCGGTTGCACACGGCCGTCTGCGCCATCTGCGTGATCAGCGACTGGGTATAGCGCAGCATCAGCAGCAGCATTTCACCATGACGGTTGAACTCGTCCTTGAGTCGCTGCCCCGGCAGCCGGAACGCATGGCCGGCGCTCTGCACGATGGCGCGGCTCGGCGTGCTCTCGCCGCCCATGAATACGGCCACGCCGATCAGCCCTTCGTTGCCGACTACCGAGATTTCGGCCGACGCGCCACTTTCCATTACATACAGCAGCGACACGATGGCATTGGTCGGAAAATACACATGGCGCAGGGTATCTCCGGATTCGTACAGCACCTTGCCCAGCGGCATCGGCATCGGCTCGAGATAGGGGAACAGGCGCTCGCGGACTTCGGCTGGCAGGGCAGCCAGCAGGTGATTCTGCAGGGGTGATGGCGTATCGGGCATGCCAGACGCCTTTCCTTTGATGGCTGAGCCCCGGAACGGGGCGGAAACCGCGCGCATACTATGACACACTGCCGGCACGGCGGGGGCAGGGCACGCTTACGGCTTGTCGCCCTTGCGCATGAACTCGGCATGCATCTCGACCGTCAGTGTCTCTATGCGTTCTGTCAGCTGCTTGGTCAGAGTGGTCAACCGGGTGTTCTGCTCCAGCAGGGCCATCAGCTGCGCTGCATTCTGTGCGGCGATCGCCAGGCGCTGTTCATTGGCTACCGCCAGCGCCTCGCGGTGCTGGGCATCGGCTTCGGCATGCGCCTTGTCCCGTGCCGCCTGCCGGGTCTGCGCCAGCAGGATCAGCGGCGCGGCATAGGCGGCCTGCAGGCTGAATGCCAGGTTCAGCAGAATGAACGGGTAGGCGTCGAAACGGGTCAGACCGGCGGCATTGATGCCGATCCAGATTGCAACCACCAGGGTCTGTCCGAACAGAAAGACTGGCGTACCGAAGAAGCGGGCGAAGGCTTCCGCCCGGAGGGCGAAACGGTCGTTGCCGAAGGTCGGAGCGAGATGCGCGTGGGGGCGATGGAAACGCAGGTGGTCGACCGGTGGGTGATCGGCGGTTGCCGGTGGCGGGGTGGTGCTGGCGGGGGGCATCATGCCATTCCTGAAGGGGCTGTCATGCGTCAGCCTAGACCATGGCAGCGACAGGATGCCCGCCGACGGGTAGCATGTCGGCCCCCGACGGCACTGGCCCGACGGTCGTCACACAAAGGAGGCTGGACATGGTTGCCCTGATCGAACCCGAAACAGCGCGGCTGAAGCTGCGTCAGTGGCGAGCGACCGACCGTGGGCCATTTGCCGCGCTGAATGCGGACCCCCGGGTGATGGAATGTTTCCCCGCTCCGCTGGTGCGTGCGGCCAGCGATGCGATGGCCGATCGCTGCCAGACACTGATCGCCGAACGCGGATGGGGATTCTGGGCCGTGGAGGAGCGGGCCGGCGGGCGCTTTATCGGCTTTGTCGGCCTGAATATCCCGGCTGCCGACCTGCCGTTTTCGCCCTGCGTGGAAATTGGCTGGCGGCTGGCCCGGCCATTCTGGGGCCAGGGCCTGGCCACCGAGGCCGCCACCGCTGCGCTGCATGTCGGCTTCGAACATCTGGACCTGACCGGGATCGTGGCGTTTACCGCCATTGGCAACACCCGCTCGCGTGCGGTCATGACGCGTCTTGGCATGGAACCGTCGGCCGACACCTTCCTCCACCCGGCCGTGCCTGCCGACAGCCCGCTGCGCGAGCATTGCCTGTACCGGCTGTCGCGCGAGTCATGGCGCGCCGCCCCCCCCGTTACCCGTTAGGAGTTTTCATGCGCGCCAAGCCGCACCCTGCCGCGCCGGCCAGCCCGGTCGCCCGCCTGCACCCGCGCAACCGGCACCAGGGCCGTTATGACTTCCCGGCGCTGGTGGCGTCCAGTCCCGAACTGGCGGCTTTTGTCTCGCGCAATGCCCATGGCGACGAGTCGATCGACTTTGCCGATCCGGTTGCGGTCAAGGCACTGAATCGTGCCTTGCTGAAGCAGGTCTACGGGATCGGCAACTGGGATATCCCGCCCGGCTACCTGTGTCCGCCCATCCCCGGCCGCGCCGACTACCTGCACTGTCTGGCTGATCTGCTGGCGACCGACAACGGGGGGGAGATTCCGCGCGGACCGGCGGTGCGTGCGCTGGATATCGGCGTGGGAGCGAATTGCGTCTACCCGCTGATCGGCCATGCCGAGTATGGCTGGCGTTTTGTCGGCACGGATGTCGACCGGAGGGCGCTGACCTGTGCCCAGGCGATCATCGATGCCAATCCCGGGCTGGCGCAGGCGATCACACTGCGCCGCCAGCCGGCGGACGATGCCATGTTCGAGCATGTCGTGCAGGCCGGTGAGCGATTCGGACTGACGCTGTGCAATCCGCCATTCCATGCCTCCGAAGCCGACGCCAGCGCCGGTTCGCGGCGGAAATGGCAGAACCTCGGCAAGGCCGCGCGGGGCGGGCGGGCGCCGACGCTGAATTTCGGCGGGCAGCAGGCCGAGCTGTGGTATCCCGGCGGCGAGGAAGCCTTTGTCGGCCGCATGATCGCCGAGAGTGCGCATATCCCCGGGCACTGCCTGTGGTTCAGCAGTCTGATTTCCCGCTCGGCCAGCCTGCCCGCGGTGTATCGCGCTCTCAGGCAGGCCGGCGTGTACGACAGCCGCACCATCACCATGGCACAGGGGCAGAAGCAGAGCCGGCTGGTGGCGTGGACCTATCTCGACCCGGCGCAGCGGGCCGCGTGGTGGCGACGCGGGTAAGCATCCGTCAGCGCACCACCAGCAACTCATCCCAGCGTGTCGTATAGCGTGGCGAGCGCCACTGCTGGCGCATGTGCCACTGCTCGCTGGCCTGTTCGGCGGCCAGCCGCAGCGTGTCGCGGCCGAACTGGCGGTTGACGGCATCCAGTGCCGCCATCAGCCGGGCGCGGCGCGGGTCCGGCGGGGCGAGCAGCAGGTCCTGCTGCTGTACCGTGCGCGGGCCGAGGTCCATCAGGACCACCCCGGCTTTCTGGTAGAGCGGTCCATCGCGCCAGATGGTGCGCAGCGCGCGCGCCGCCGCATCGGCCAGGGTCAGGGTGTCGTCACTCGGATAGATCAGCGGCATGACGCGCCAGCCATGACAGGGCGCGTCACGAAACGGGCTGCTCCGGATCGACACGCCGATCGACCCGGCCACCGAGCCCTGCCGGCGCAATTTCTCGGCGGCGCGGGCCACGTGGTGGGACACGCTGGCGTGAACGGCGGTGTAGTCGTTGAGCGGACGGGCGAACGAGCGGCTGCTGATGATCTGCTGCCGGGGCGGCGCCACGTCTTCCATGTCCAGACAGGACACGCCGCCAAGTTCGGCGACAATGCGTTCGACCACGACATTGAACGCGCGCTTGATCCGGTGCGGGTCGGCGCGGGCCAGATCGAGCGCGGAGTGGATGCCCATGTCGGCCAGTCGCGTGCCGAGATGGCGGCCGACGCCCCAGATCCGGCGTGCTTCGATACCGGCCAGCAGTCGTTCGCGCTCGGCGGTGCCGGCCCAGTCCCAATCGAATACGCCGTCCCATTCGGGCCGGCTCTTGGCAATATGGTTGGCCAGCTTGGCCAGGGTCTTGCTGGCACCGACGCCGACGCAGGTCGGAATGCCGATGCGGCGCCAGACATCGCTGCGCAGGCGGCGGGTCAGCACATCCCGGTCCGGGAGGCCGCTCAGGTCGAGAAAGCATTCGTCGATCGAGTACACGTCCTGCGCCGGCACGTGTTCGGCGAGGATGGCCATCATGCGCCGGCTCATGTCGCCATAGAGTGCATAGTTGCTGGAGAACACTTCGACGCCATGCCGGCGGCACAGTCCGGCCACCTCGAAATACGGCACGAAGCCCTTGATGCCCAGCGCGCGGGCCTCGGCCGAGCGGGCGACCACGCAGCCATCGTTGTTCGACAGCACCACGATCGGCCGTCCGGCCAGGTCGGGCCGGAACACGCGCTCGCAGCTGGCGTAGAAGGTGTTGCCGTCGACCAGCGCAAAAGTGGTCATGCTCAGAACTTGCGCAGCGACCCGGTCACGACGCCCCAGATCACCATTTCCTGGTCATAGGTCGGCACGATGTCGGGGTAGGCGGGATTTTCGGCACGGAGGACCGGACGGCCCCGGTCCATCTGCAGGCGCTTGACGGTGAATTCGCCCTCGACCGACGCGACAACAATGTCGCCGCTGGAGGGCGAGCGGCCCTTGTCGACCACCAGTACGTCGTTGTTGAAGATATGGGCACCGGTCATCGAGTCGCCATTGGCGCGGACCATGAAGGTCGACGGGGCGTCGTCGACCATGTAACTGTTCAGGTCGAGCACGACATCGACGTAATCATCGGCCGGAGACGGAAAACCGGCGCGCACGCCGGAGCCGAACAGCGGTACGCCGATGCGCGGGGCATCGGCGGCCGGCAGCATGACCGTGCCGGGATAGCGCCGGGCCAGTTCGGCCGGCGAAGGCGTTCTGGCCAGACGCCGTGCCTGGCGCTGGATGACGAAGTCGATGACCGCTTCCTTGTCCGCCACCGGTATGCGGGTCTGCGTCAGCGGTTCGGACGTATCGATGCGGCCGCTGCCGGCCGGGCGGCCGGCGCCGTCGCGCTTGCCGCCGTGCGTGGGGTGTGTCATGTGGGACTCCTGATCGTTGTGTTGATTATTGCATCAATAATCAAATCGTGGAGCAGGAAATGACTGCCGGCGTCGGTGGGCGAGCCGTTACCCGTTTAACCGCGCTGTCACAAGCGCTGGCTATGATGCCCCCATCCACTGAACGGATGACTTGCGCGGGGCTGAGTCCGAAATGCCCTGCACCAATTCCCGCCGGCCCCGGACACTGCAGTGTCCGGGGCCGGCCTCGTTGCGGGACAGGGGGTCACACCTGGAACCGGGCGATGGTGCCCAGCATCTTCTGCGCCTGCAGATCCAGACTCTCCGCTGTGGCGGAGTTGCTCTGCGAGCTGGAATGGCTCTGCTCCGCCATCTGCGCCACGCGTTCGATCTGCTGGGCGATGCTGGTGCTGGCGCGCGACTGCTCGCGCATGGCATGCGAGATGTCGGCAATCTGGTCAACGGCTCCACCCGTGCGTTCCAGAATGCGCTGCATGGCCTGCGTGGCCTGACCGGCCGACTGCATGCCGCTTTCGACCTGCTCGACCACGCCCTGCATCGAGACCATGGTCTGGCTGGCGTCCTGCTGCATCGACGAGACGGTGCCGGTGATTTCCTGTGTCGATTGCGCGGTGCGCTCGGCCAGCTTGCGCACCTCGTCGGCGACCACGGCGAAGCCACGGCCGGTTTCGCCGGCCCGCGCCGCCTCGATGGCGGCATTCAGCGCCAGCAGGTTGGTCTGGTCGGCAATATCCTTGATCACGTCGACCACGGCGCCGATCGACGACGTCTTTTCCTTCAGCTGTTCGACCTGGGTTGCGGCGCGCTTTACGCTGTCCGAGGTCCGGCGAATCATGTCGATGGTGTCGTTGATGACGGCGGCGCCGGCCGTGGCCTCCTCGCCGGCCGCCCGGCCACTCTGGTCGGCCTGCTCGGAACGATCGGCCACGTGGTTGACGCTGACCGTCATCTGTTCGACGGCTGCCGACATATTGGCGGTCGATTCGCTGACCTGCTCGACCGCCAGCGACATCTGTTTCGAGGATTCCGAGACTTCGGTGGCATGGCCGCCGACGGCTTCGCCGATCTGCTTCAGCTCGACAAAGCTGGATTGCAGCATTTCCAGCAACTGGTTGAAGCGCCGGGCAATCACGGCAATTTCGTCCCGGCCTCCCTCATCGACCCGCTGTGTCAGGTTCCGGTTGCTGGTGATGCCGCCGATGCCCTGATCCAGCCGCGTCAGCGAGCGGCGCACACTCAGCAGCACCCACAGGCTCGAGCCGCCGACGATGACCAGCAGGGTCAGGTCCAGCCCGACCAGGATCCACTTGGTGCGCTCCGCGGTTTTCAGGGCACTGGAACCGGTTTCGTCGCCGAGCCGGTTATTGAAGGCGACCATCTTGTCCATTTGCTCGATGGCCAGGTTCGACGCCGGCAGATTGACGTCCCTGACGTATTTCTGCGCCTCGATATTGCCTTCCGGCGTATTGAGATTGGACAGTGCCAGGAAGCCGGGGACCAGCGCCTTCCACTTGTCGACCGCAGCAATGGTGTCCGCGGCAAGGCGGCGGTCTTCATCGTTCGATATCAGCGCGGTCTTGTAATTGGCCAGCCCCTGCCGGGTTTGCTCCAGCGCGTCCTCCATTGCCGTCTGGGTGACACGCTTCTCCTCCGCCGTCGTCGCTGCCGCGTGCATCAGCGTCTGCCGGCGTGCTTCGATGAACAGGGCCTTGACCTTGCCGACCATGATGATCGACGGGATGGTGTTCCCGGTGACGTCGGCGACCTTGTCCTTGATCACGTCGAGCTGGGTGTTCAGCGTAAACAGCATGGCCAGCAGCCCGATCAGGCTGACCAGGGCCATGCCGTACAACTTGGTCGAAATTTTCATGCCTGACACCTTCCACAGAACAAGTTGGGACTGGAATCGATGTGCCGCCCGGGGGGCTCCGCAGGCCGGACACGCCTCTGCAGCATAGTGCATGGGTTTTTTTCATGCTTTTTCGTATCTGGATGACATGACGGGCGGTCGCCGGAAAGCCTGCCGGGCAGGCTGTTCACCCGGCCCATGACTGCAGCCGCCTGCGTCGCCGAAGTGGAAAACCACTGAAATCCCGCCCATGGCTGCGAGGGACGAGCAATAGCAGACTTCTGTCACGGAACCACTTGTTCACTGACAGGAGAATGACCATGCACCCCCCCATGTCCACGATCGACACCCCGGACGGCCTGTTTCACGACGGTAACCCCGCGACCGGCGAAGCGGGCACCCTCGTGACGGCCACTCACCTGAATGCCGTGCAGTCGAGCATCCTCGACCTGCAGGCCGAAGCGGTTGCCATGCTGGCTGCTGCCGGCCTGCAACCGGAGCCGGCACGGAAGGATCAGTGGCTGCAAGCCCTGACCGCCCTGTTCCTGAGCCGGGATGGCAAGGCGCGTGACAGCGCTGCGCTGGATGGTCACCCGGCATCGTACTTTGCGAAAGCCGGCGAGCAGTCCGGTGGCCTGCCGCTTCTGTTTCCGCTGTGGTGCCCGAACCGCGCCACCATCCCTGCCGGTTATGCGCCGGCGGACGGGCAGTGGCTGTCGCGCGGACTGTACCCGGATGCGTGGACGGCCATCTCGGCCGGCAATGTGCCCATCACCAGTGAAGCCGCATGGCTGTCGGCCGCAAGCGAGCGTGGCAAGTACACGGCCGGGGATGGAGCGAGCACGTTCCGGTTGCCGGATTACAACGGCAAGTCGGCGGGGAGCCCCGGGGCGGTGTTTCTGCGGGGGGATGGAGCCAGTAGTGCCGGCATAGCCGGGGTGATTCAGACCGATGAGATTAGGGCTCATGACCATCCGGTCAATGCTGCGGCTGGCTCTGTTACCACTCGGATCGGGCTGTTGAATCAGGCTGGTGGTGCTGGTGCGCTCGGGGGAGGATCTCGGACATATGAGGCTGGTGGAGCTGAAACCCGCCCTCTCAACGTCACCGGCTGCTGGGTCATCAAACTGTTTGGTGCGGCGGTCAATCCCGGTGCGGCCGATGCCGCACAACTGGCGACCGAGGTTGCGGTGCTGCGTGCGAGCAAGGCCGAGCGCCAGGACGTGCTGGGGGCCGGCTACCTGCTGGTTCGCGATGAAAAGGCGAAAGGCACTGATGGTGGTGCCTCGACCGGCGGCGCCACGGTGACGCGCACCCTGAACACCGTGGTTGCCAACACGATTCCTGGCGCGGGATTGAGCAACAACCAGATCACGCTGCCGGCAGGGATCTATCGCATCAATGCCTGGGCGCAGGCAGGGAATGTCAACTGCCATCGGGCCTCGTTCTACAACGTGACCGACAGCGCGCTGGCCATTCAGGGGATGGGGCTCAATGCAACGGGCAGCATCACGGGCGATGCCATCAGCACCATCAGTCATTTGCTCGGGCGGATCACGCTGCCTGGCCCCCGGAGCTTTGAATTGCGGCATTACACCGAGCTGACACTTGCAGGTACCGGGTTGGGGACGGCCGTGGGCAATGGTGGTTCGGAAATTTATGTGTCGGTTGAAATCATCAAGGAGCTGTAATGCAATACGCATTTTTTGATCTGAATGGCCGGGTGGCAGAAGCCCATAATGACGACACGGTTGGCACGCTGCCGGATGGGGCATTCGAGCTGGATGCGGATCAGTGGCGGCGACGATTCGATCTGCGGCTGGCCGGTGGGCAATTGATCGATGATCCGCTCCGGCCTGTCCTGCCGCCGATCGAAGCCTTGCAGGCCCGTGCTTCAGCCCTGCTGTCGGTGTGGGAACAGAGGGAGCGCGATGCGGGCATCGATCATGCCGGGCAGCACTGGCTGACCACGGCCGATGCGCTGCAGGACTTGCGCGATGTGCTGCTGGCCGGGGCTGTGCCTGGCGGGGTATGGGTGACTGCTGCCCGGCAGGCCGTCCCCATGACGCTCGCGGAGCTGCAGATGCTGTGGCAGGCAATCACTGCACGCGTGGCGTTGGTCAGGCAGCAGCGGCTGGCCATGGAAAGGGAAGTCGCAGAGATGGATGCAGAACAGCTGGCGGCATTTTCGCCAGTGCGGGATCACGACCAGTAAGGCGGAGGGAGGTGCGAAGCTCTTGGTTCGTTGCCTCCTAATACCCCCACGCCCGGGCCAGATCGGTAAACCGGTCGTCCCTGGCGCGCAGTTCGGCCACTTCGGCCACCTCGTAGCCGGGTTCCAGGCAGCTGCGTTCGGTAAATGACCCGTCCCGGTCGAGCCAGGCAACGTACGGATGCGAGATATGCTCGCTTCGTCGCACCACGATGGCCAGTTGCCTGTTGGCCAGCCGGACAAACATCCCCGGCGGATAGAACCCCAGCGTCTTGATCAGCGCCGCGTTCAGCCGCGCGTCGTCAGGATCGTCGCACTGGAAGAACAGCTCGCGCAGCACATGGTCGGTGGACATGGCCCGCCGTGCTCCGCGGGGACTGAGCTTTGCCATCACTTCGTCCACCAGTTGCAACTGGTGCGCCAGCGGCTCGACCTCGTTGCCGCGCAGATGGAACGGATAACCGGTGCCATCCGGCCGTTCATGCTGTTGCTGGACCAGCGCATGCCAGTCGTCGTCGTCGACCCCCATTTCCGACAGCCAGGCGCTGGACAGCAGCGGGTGCAGGTGCAGCTCCCGCTGCTGTCCGCTGCTCAGCGGTACTGACTGACTGCCGAGTGCATCCTGGAAGGCCCATATCGCCACATTCATGCTCAGGGCGGCACACAGCAGCGTCTGATGCTGCTGGTCGTCCCATGGTACCAGCGGGCGCAGCGCCGCCAGTACCGTGGCGGTCTGCAGGGCGCGTGCTGCCGTGTAGGGCTTGAGCGGCAGCTGCATGGCCGCAGCCAGGCAGGCATCGGTCGACCGGGTGACCCAGTTGTCCAGTGCCAGCGCGATATTGCGGATCTGGGCCGTGAAATTTTCGGCAAAGGGTGCGCACCGGTACAACCCGGCCAGGCGGTGTGCCGCGCTGTCGAACCAGATGAACGGGTTTCCCGCATCCAGCCCGGCCAGGCGCGGCATCGGGCCGATCGCTGCCGTGCGCAGTGCCTGCAACTGTGCCTGCGGCAGGGCATAGCGGTTCGAGCCGGATTCGACGATCCGATTCTGGGTAAACAGGTCGCTGGCTAATGTCGAGGGCATCTGCGGTGGGCCCAGTGATCGGTGGATGAGCAAGTGTAGAGGAATGCGTGGCGCCTTTGGTGAAGAATCTGGCCGGCATGACTGCTGTACGGCAAGTCAATTGGTCAATTGAGCAGGATTAAAATGCATATTCATATGCAATACCATGCAAAGCGGATATTAAAAAGTAGAAAATGAAAAAATATTATATTGCTGCCGTTTTCGGCAGCATTTCAATGCTCGTTTCTGGCTGTCAGTCGGCAAACATGCGCCCGGGTGAGCATGTCAAACTGGAAGATCTCTCAGATGCCGGGATTGTGGTGGTGGGGATGAATTCCCCGTTGCCCAGCCGTTGGGGCAAATGGGCTTATTCTGATGGAAAAGTGAATTCGATTGTTGGGAGCGCGTTCTTTTTCACGACCAATGTCAGCCCGCCAAGTAATGGCTTTATTGTAATGAAGGTTGGCAGCACGTCGGCAGGAACGCGATTTGGACCGAGTGTTTTCAGTTATGTGGGCAACAAATATTTCAAGTACTGTTCAGGCATGAGACTGCCTTCGCTGGAAGTGAAGGCAGGGGAAGTAATCTATGGCGGAAATATCAATGCCAACATGAAGGGAGAGTCGCTGTTCCTGAATTACGATTATGACTTTGACGCAGCCAGAAAATTCATCACGCAATACTACCCTGACTTGTCAAGCAAATTGCAGGAAAAGCGCTTCAGCCTGTACCGGATTGGCAGCCTGCCAAACTGCTATTGATCTTGATGCCACGGTCGGGATTGTCCTGCTTGCCTCGCCGCCATCCTGGCAACATGAGCACGCAGCCGCTCCAGGATGCGCGGGCTGATATCTTCCCGCAGTGCAATCTGCTGCGAACAGGCCGGGCAGGTGATGCCTTCTTCGAGCAGGCGTTTCATCGTCATTTCCATTTTCGTGCCGCAGGTCGGGCAGGCGAAATTTGGTGTCGATGTCTCGGTTTTCATGACCTTCCCCGTTTATGGATGGCTTTTACCAGAACGGGAGCATAACGGCAGGGCAAGGTCGCGCCCATTCGTAGTTATACGGATGGCGTGAACTGATTCATGCGATTAATGATTTTGTCATAAATAGATATGACAAGTGCAAAGTCAGGCCGGGCAAAAGCGCCACCGCCCATCGGAGGGGCAGATGCCCGGGCTTTCCACCCGCTACCGTGGGATCTCAGCACCGGTAGCGCCGATCTCCTCTCAAATTGCGCTACCGGATTTTTTTGCCGGAATCCGCTGAAGGGCCGTTCATCCTCAAAACCCCCGTGCTGCATTCCGGCTGCGACAAAATCCGGCCGTGTTATATCGGGTCGTGACAGACGGCCTCGATATTGTGGCCATCCGGATCAAGAACGAATGCGCCGTAATAGTCCGGGTGGTAGTGGGGGCGCAAGCCGGGTGCCCCGTTGTCACGCCCACCCGCCGCAACGGCTGCCGCGTAAAAGTCATCGACTTCCGCTCGCGAACGGGCACGGAATGCAATGTGAACGGGCGGGGTGTTGGGCGTCCCCTGGCTGATCCAGAAATCGGGCTTCGGCGGTTCACCGAAACCTGCCACGTCAGTGTGACCCGTGACCGCGGCGGGCAGCTCGACAAGCAGTCGATAGCCAATGGTGGCCAGCGCGGCAGTGTAAAACGCCTTGCTGGTCTTGAAATCGCTGGAAACGATACCGGTGTGGTCGATCATGTTTTCTCCATCGGGTCAACGACAAGCGTTCAGGTGGGACGGGATGTCTGCGGCGGAGCATGCCTGACAGCGGCGAGACAGGTCAATGTCATATTGAATTGGTGGGCAGATGAGCTATCGTTAAATGACATTTGAATTCCTGTCTGAGAACCTGGACCAGAAAAATGCCCCAACTGCTTGTCAAACCAGGTCGTTATCTCATGGCGGCCGACCCCGTCTGTGGCACCAACGGACTGGCGCCGTGCATCGGCGTCGCAATCTATCATGGCAAATGGTTTATTGCGCACATCGAAAGCAGGGCAACCGTCAAGACCAGAAAAGACCCTGTGTGGGCACGGGTTGCCACTTGCACCAGGAATCGACTGCAGCAATTGCTTGGCCCCTGTGGGGCACAGAGTGTGCATGTCATTGGCAATTTCGGGGACTTCTCTTCAATAGCCATTCGCGATGGCATCGCAGCGTGGGTGAATGGAACCGTCGCCATTACTTGCGATGCCTGGGATGGTTTTGAAATAAACGCGAACGGCACATTCCGCAGTCTTACCTACGAGGAAAACAATACCGACGGTGACGGCGCGTTCAGCATCCCTGCCAATCTGTAATGACTGAAGCAGAGGCTTGTGTCAGTCACGCAAGGCGACGCAGGCCACATCGCCTGAAAATCGAATGAGAGCGGGGGGCTGGCACGGGTGGCGGATCGAAAGCAGGCATGTGGTGCCCTTGATTCGCATGTCTTTGAAATTCATGCCGTGACAATGCGTCAGCATTGTGCAGGTCCGTTGGCTGCAGACTGCCAGTAGCCGGGGTAGAACACTCTGCCAGCTGGGCCAGGGAGCAAAGGGTTATTGGTCGCATGGGCATCAATTTTTGCTGACATTGGGTACGTGTTTGTCATAATCTGGTGTCTTCACCATTGCGCAGAAGGGCATGCCCCGTGCTCCCCTGGATCATGAAGCTGAAACGTGTGGCGAGCGCCCTTGCCGCTACCCTGCCAGTGCTGTTGGCAGCAGGATGCGCAGCAGATGATGGCATGCGCATCGTGAAGACCGCGAAGATGGGAGGGTTCGCCGGGTATACGGTCAACGAGATCGTGGCCATGCCCGACCAGGGCTTCGTACTGGCCGGACAGCGCAGTCAGCGAGGCTGGGCCAGCAAGGTGGATGCCGATGGTCGCGAGCTGTGGCGCTATGTCGAGCCTGACTATGGCATCGACCGTCCCTATGGTCGTATTTCTGGCGCAGTCGCGGGCGAAAACGGCAGTGTCTGGCTTTGCGGAGCACCTATTTATCCCCCGACCAGGACAGAATTCCGACAACCTGCCGGCTTGACGCATATCGATGCATCCGGAAAGGTGCTTGCGGAGCTTCGTCTGACACCAGAGAGCTTGTCTGCCCCATTCAGATCGTTTTTTGCCCGCTGTGTGGACTGGAATGGTGGCATCGCCGTAGTCGGGGAAGTCAACATGGGCCAGCCTGCATCGAGGACAGGTCCATCGTATTACTGGATCCTGTTTATGGATAGACAAGGCCATAAGCAGTGGGAAAAGCTTGTGCCCTATCACCTTGACGATGCTGATATTTTTCTGCAGGCAGCTGTCACTAATGATGGTGGTCTGATGATTACGGCTATCTATCCGACAGAGAACCAAACAGAAGTGACCCATATTGAGCCCACGGGCAAAGTGATTGCCCAGCGCACTTGGTCAGGTCAATGGCGATGGGTTCATGCCCTGGACACTAGCGCTGCGTCACTCTGGATAAGTCGCCCCGGTGACTCAACCCTAAATACATTGAGAACAGCTAACAAGCAACTTGAGCCGGTCACTTTTAGGCCGCTAGATGTTGGCCATGAGAACCGTCGTGCCAATTTCATTTATGCGAATAACCATTCACTTTTGGCGTTCGGGGGGCGAAAATCTCTGTTTGGTTATCAGAAGCACGTATTGCGGCTGGATAAAAATGGCACCTACCAGGAATTGAGAATTGATAAACCAGAGGTGATCTGGCTTGATGCTGCCGTTCCGACCAAAACCCCAGGGGAATTTTTAGCTGCTGGGCAACTGAATGCAACTGTGTCCGATAACCGTGGCAGCGGTATTGGTCTGTTCTGGATTCAAACTCAATTTAAAAAATAGGGAATTTCATTACTGGCCACGTTTTGACCTTCCCCCTGCAGGCATGCCAGGCATACGTCATGCATGAACCTCGTCCAGCAGGCTCTAATGGAAGCCAGGCGCAAATGGCAGGCTGCGTGGCATATCAGAAGGTGAGAAAACAAAAAAGCCCTGAAAAATCAGGGCTTTTTCGCTGTGCTCTGGCGGAGGCGGTGAGATTCGAATGTGTGATGTAGTGTAATGATTTTAAAAATAATTCATTGCGCTAGCAGCGCGGCATACCATCACTCGTACCATCAAGATTTTTTTGGCCCTTGTTCGGGTAGGTCGCAACCGGGATGCTTGCGATCCACTGGTCAACCTCCGACTCGACCCATGCTACACGACGGCGGTCGCGGCGAGGAAGTGGAAAAGCCCCTTCCTTCATCCGTTTGTAGATGGTCACATTGCTCAGGCCGACCTTCTTCGTGACCTCTTTCATGCTGATCAGACGCATTGCGGTCCCTTCTTAAAAACAAGGCCGCCCGGGTGGGCGGCGTGGCGTTCGTTGTGCTGGCAGCAGGGGCAGGGTCGCCGCTGGTCCTCTCCGGTTCCACTGCAGTACCAGCACGGTTCTTCGTCTGTGCCATGTGGCGGCGTGTTGATGATGGTCTGGCTTCCTCTGCTGTCCTGCGGCGCGGCAGGTTCCTCATCGAGGGCGATTACCTGGTGGTAGTGACCGTAGTCGTGGCATTGGGTCATGTGGTGCATTCCTCGAAAAGTCCCTGCGCATGCAGTGCTCGGCTGCAGGCGGGGTTGAGCCAAACGGTTTCCGTGCGCGTGGCGCCGCCGCGACCGGCAGAGATTCGCGAGCTGGTGCTGTGGGTTTCCCAACTGGCCAGCATCTCGTCGTAGATGGGGTGGGCATAGCCGCTGACGACAACCATCCCGGTCAGATCGAGAATGCCGGCCAGCAGCGTTTGGTGATCGGCGTTCGTCATTTCGTGCCGGTAGTAGCGGTTTCCGCCAGTGGAACGGGTGTCGAGCACATAAGGCGGATCAACGTAGTGCAGGGTGTCTGGCGTGTCGTGGTCCCGCATGCAGTCGAGTGCATCCCGGTTCTCAATCAGCACGCCAGCCAGGCGCGAGCCGATGGTGCTCAGCCCGTCCGGGTAACTCGCCCACAATTGCTGGGCTGTGGCGTATTTGCGCTGGCAATCGAGGCGAAATCCGGTTTTGCCACGCGTGGCGCCGGCCGACCCGAATCCCATCGTGGCGCGGATGCAGGTGCGACGTGCGCGCTCAACCGGGTCTGTGCTGTCCTCATAGGCCAGATCAAATTCGGCGCGTGCGTAGGGCGTCAACACCAGTTGTTCCAGCAGCAACTGGCGTTGCTCCGGGGATCGCAGTACACGGAACAGGTTGACGATGTCACCGTCGAGGTCGTTGTAAACCTCGCCATGGCTGCGTGGCTTCTGGATCAGCACACCGGCGGCACCGCCGAACGGCTCGACGTAGATCTGATGAGGCGGGAAGAATTCAAGAATCCACGGCGCCAGGCGGAACTTGCCGCCGTGGTAGCGCAGGACGGGTCGGTTCATGCAATGACCTCCATATGTTCAGCCGGCACCCAGCCGCACGCCGGGAGCGTGCCGGGTGTCAGCGGGGTGTCGAAAACGACGAACCCGCCATCGGGGGCGGGTTCGGGGTGGAAAGCTGTGGATCTGTTGTGATAGAGTCTTTATGCAAATGTCAATAGTAGGTATGCGACGGCTGTTGGTCAGAAGTCCCCCATTAAAATGCCAGCAATCTAGCTATTGGTTGTCACGTAAATCTACCGAGCAGTGTTTGAATGCATTCTGAATTTGTCGCTACGTTTGGCCTTTTTTGCTCTGCTTTCGGGAAAATTAATTGGGTTTTTTAATGAAGATATTATTTGTTTTATGCGTAGCAGTTATACTAACAGCCTGTGCCACTTCGGGGGTGCTGAGAGAGAAGGGCGCGGTTGCAAAATTTAAAAGCACCAAAAATCAAAGTACCGTAGCCGCATGTATTCGAGAAACTTTTGAAGATAATTATCCCCGTAAATTCATCGATGTGTCCCAAAGAAACAGTGGTGCAACATCAATTAGCTATGGAGATCCGGGGTCACCAATTCGTCTAATCATCGTTGATGTATCAACAACAGGGGCAGGAACTGAATCTCGACTTTATGTGCAAGCCACATCTGGTGGCCAATGGATTAAGTTTGTTAGTGAGTGCCAGTAATTATCTCAACAGCCGCACCCAGTGCGGTCCGGGGCGGACCTTGTCTGCTGTAAGGATCATGCAACGGCTCGCTGCGTGGCCGTGGTCGGCGTGGCGTGGTAGATCGGCGCCTGCGCAGTGCATGCTGATGGCGTCCATGTCGTGGTTAATGGCGATGTCGACGTGCCGGCCGAGGGCCTGCTCGATTGCGGTGGACATGCCGCCGCCACCGGCAAACAGGTCGACGATGATTTCGTTGTCCATGCCGAGCAGGAATTGATCGCGGATCATGCAATAACCTCCATATGTTCAGCCGGCTCCCAGCCGCACGCCGGGAGCGTGCCGGGCGTCAGCGGGGTGTCGAAAACGACGAACCCGCCATCGGTGGCGGGTTCGGGGTGGGAAGCTGGTAATTCGTTGTGGTAGAGTGGGATATGCAAATGTCAAAAATAGGTATGCGATAGCTGCTGCCGGCCAGAAGCAGACGGTCCAATTACATCATCCGAGTTGCTTTTGGCAGAAACTTCATGCCACTACCAATTACTTTTCGTAATTATTGATCAGAGTTCGCTATAGTTCATATGTTGCGGTTTGATTTGCCTCCTCGTCTATGACTTGCCTCAGCATTGCTGAGTGTCGTGATTTAGAAATAATTGCAGCAAAGACCACGGCATTTGCAGGTTTGCTAAACAACCATAAATCGCGAATTGCAGTTAGGTATATGAATCAACATCTTAATAACGCGGATCTGAAAAAATCCCTATCAAACAAGTTAAATGGTGCGCTAAGAAATTGCGCAAAGGGAAGTGGCCAATTGAATCTGCGTTCGAATCATCTAGATATATTTTATAAAAATGCGTCGAAAGCACTAAGTGAGTGGGTCAGTGAAGATGATTTAAGGGAAATTATATATTTTCAAACCGTAGAATTCTTGGGGTCCGATGATGTATTTAGAAAAAATAATAAAGCACTCGACACAATACTTAATGAAGATGTTGTTCGGGAGATCACAAATCGCATTATTGAAAAGCTTGAGAGTCTACCCCGTTCCTATTTATTTGAATTTCCAGCGCCGAGTCTTGAAGGACTTTCAAAAATTTTAGAGCTGGGTGTTTCAGTCCGTCTGATGCCAGGAAAAGAAATTAATATCGAAAATTTTAAATCAAAGGACACAGCGCCAAAGATCAGCGTTGAAGCGTGTGGCTATGCGCATGGTTCGCAACATAACTCTGCTGCTCGGAACGCCTTAGCAAAACTCAAAGTGGTTTGTATAATAGGACAACTTTTCGGCCTATTCAGCAGTAGACCTGGACGCACTCCGATGGCTTTTGATCTCTTTGGAATTCAAACAAAGTCGATTTTTTTAGTCAAAATTGTAGAATCCAAAACAAACTCAACGAAGGTTGGTGATTTTGAGCTTGGACTTGGAATCTCAAATTATTTAAATAATCTTTTTTTATGCTTTCTGGTTGATGCTCCAGAGTTTTCAGAAAAAATCCAGCAAATCAAGCTTGCGATTTATTTAATGGATAACCCGGAAGTTGAGGAAAATGTAAAATCAATTCGGCGAGCATTAGAGTGGTCCTTTGATGCAGCAGTCGATGAAGATGCGACTACGAGTTTCGTAAAAACTTGCATCGGCTTAGAAGCCGTTTTGGCAGAGCAAAGTCAAAATTTAGGAATTACAGAGCAGCTAGCCGATAGGTGTGCATTTATACTAAACAAAACAACAGAAGATAGAAAAAAGACACGCGAGGCAATGAAGGGAATATACCGGCTCCGCTCAAAGATAGTACACGGCGTTTCGTCAGGCTTGACACATAAGGAAGCTGAGATCGTAACGTTAGCACAGAGCTATTTGAATCGAGTTTTGTTCACAGAAATAAGCTCTGTGGTTGAATGGTGGAAGGTTAAACAACGGTGAGAAAGGCTAGTTTCTTAGAGCTAATTTCATAATTATTTGACGGTCCGCTTCGGGTTGATAACAGTCACTGGCGTGGTGCAGTCGATCGGTGCCCGAGCAACGGCGACGTCGAACGTACCGTTATGCTGGCTGTTTTTGTCCTGCATCGTGATAAAATGAATCGCCCCGCCCATCGCGGAGCTGGTTGACCATCGATGTATTGGCGGATGGTGGTGACAGCCCCCAGCGCCAAAATCTGTTTTCGATGCCGCGTCCTGTTGGCTGAAACCAGTTGCCTTGACCTGGCCTCGGGCTGGTTCGCCCGCTGAAGCGCTGCAAGCGCCAATTCGCGCCGGTAGCAGCCGCACGACTTCACCTTCCCTTTGCGCAGGTCTCCGGGACGGACGCTGATGGAGCCGCCGCAGCGACACCGGCAGAGAACAGTGCGCCCGCCGAATATCCTGACGTCTGACGGTCCAGATACAGTCAGCCGGCCGAACTGGCAGCCGACAAGGTCTGCAGGATCAGTCATTGCGAATCTCCATTGGAGTCAGTAGGCATCGCGATCGGGTAGAAATCTGCGCCAGCCAGTCCGTACAGCAATGCCGATGGGTTTTCTATGACTATCAGCACCCACCCTGACGCAGGGCTCAACCGCACCCAGTGCGGTCCGGGGCGGACCTGGTCAGCGGTCAGGATCATGCAGCAGCTCGCTGCATGGCCGTGGTCGGCGTGGCGCGGTAGATCGGCGGTTGCTCGACGGCGACGCTAAATGTGCCGTAGAGCTGACCGCGCTCGTCGAACAGGGAAATGTGCAGTGGCCTGCGGCTGTTGGCGATGCTGGTACGCTGCCAGTAGTCGGCGGCAGCTTGCTCGGCCAGGTCGGTGGCGGCATCGTCGACCAGCGGGGTGAATGAATGGCACTCGGCGCGCTGGCCGACGCGATAGAACATGGTGAGCATGGTGACTCCAGAAAGGCGAAACCGCCCAGGTGGGCGGTTTGTCATGTCAGTAAGGGCGCGGCCTACAGCGCTTCCAGCGCTCGGCGCAGATACGGGTCCAGATCGGGCTGACCCAGCAGCCAGCGCCGGTAGTCGACCGGCACATCGCCGAGCAGCTCGCCCTTGTGCTTGCCGAAGGTCATGGTGCGCGGCAGGCGGGCGGCTTCGGAGTGGCGCCACAGCTCGTCGAGCGTCGTCGGGTTGCCGAGGCGGTCCAGGATGTGGGTCAGCAGATGCGCCAGCATGAACACGTCGGCGGCGGCGCTGTGCGCTGCAGGGGCGTGCTGTTTGGCGAACGGCCGGTCGAGCATGTATAGCATCGCGGTTTGTTTGTGCGAGTCAGTCTCGGGCCACAGCAGGCGGCTCAGCACCAGGGTGTCGATGCGGCGCACGTCCGGCTGGCCGATGACACCCCAGTCGTAGTCGATATTGTGGCCGATCAGGTACTGCACACCGTCCGGCAGGCGGAAGCTGTTCGACGGCTGGCAGTGGGCCAGATCCTCGTCGGTGATGTGGTGGGTGGCCATGGCGCCGAAGTCGATCGGTTTGCTCGGGCGAAAGCGCTGCTCGTAGGCGTCGCTGGTGGCCAGCGGCGTCAGGCAGGTGATGCGCAGCCAGGCGGCCTCAATGACCTGCGGTTCGCGCAGGCCGGTGGTTTCGGTGTCAAAAATCAGGGCACTCATGGTCAATGTCCAATAAGGGAATAAAGGAAGTCGAACAGGAACAGGAAGGTGAACACGCCGCTGGCGCCGGCGAAGCCGCGCAGCGCCCAGGTGGCCATGTCCTTTGCCAGTTCTACCGCTGGCGATGGGCTGTGGATCATCAGGCGCCGGCTGGGTTGAATGCGGGTGGTGAGCATTATGCGTCCGTAAAAAAAGCCGCGGTTGGCGGCGTTAGTGCATGGACTGCGTGGGCGGGGCCGGCGTCTGGATGATGCCGCCATCCCCCAGCATCAACGCCGTGATGGCGATGATCAGGTCCTTGTAGATGTCGTCGATCTTGCTGTCAGGCTTGCAGGCGGCCAGCGCGCCGATCAATTGCCGGGCGACGTCGGCAGGCCGTGGCAGTTCGCCCGGTTTGTCCACGCCGGCTTCATGCATCGCAATCAACGCCAGGCCGATGTCGGCGACGATCTTGCGTTCGGTGGCGGGCAGTTCGTGGCTGCTGTGGATTTCGAGACGGGTCATGCTGCTGCTCCCTGATGATCCAGCCGGATGCCGGCCAACTGGCCGGCGATGTCGTTCCACACCTTGTGCAGGCGATGGCGGGGCATGGCGCCCAGCGTGCTGTTCGGCGCCAGCGCCTCGGCAAAGGTCAGCCCGGCGGCACGCATGTCGGCCAGGTCTTGGCCGTAGGTGGCCCGGTCCCAGTCCTGCAGGTTGACCACGCCGCGTACGCGGTGGGCGACATCGGTATAGATCGGGCTGTCGACGAAGCGCTTGCCGTCGCGCTCGACCGGGCCAAAAAACGGGTTCAGCCACACCACGGCATCGGCGTCGGTCTCTTCCATCAGGGCGGTAAAGCCGTTGGCGGTGTCGTCCAGCGATTCGCCGCCGATGATCGGCACATGCAGCAGCACGTCGACGCCATGTTCGCGCAGCAGCTCAAGCACACCGGAGCGGGACAGATAGGCCAGCAGCGGGACGAAGCCGCTGGCGCCGTTGTCGATCACGGCATCGCCGGAGTGGTCGAGCAGCCATTCGACCAGGGTGTCGAACTGGCGCGGGTTGATCTGGCGGGTGGCGTCGAGCAGTTCGAGACCGTGCACGTTCAGCGCGGCGAAGCGGCTCAGGGTGCGATTGGTCGGGTCGACGTCGACGCACAGCAGGTCAGGCGTCTGTGCGGCCAGAATCTGCGCCAGCAGGCTGGCGATCAGGCTCTTGCCGCAGCCGCCTTTGCCGTTCATGACCATGTGGACGGTTTTGTTCATGGTGGGGTGGTCCTTGGGGTTACCAGTTGGGTTTCTTGTCGCGGTGGCGTTGCCAGTCAAAGCTGCCGGGCGATGCGGCCGGGGTGGCCGGCGGTGGCGCCAGTCGCGGCGGGGGATGTGTTGCCGCATCGGGCGGCCTCGCTTTCCGTCGTTTGCGTTCGCGGTACAGGGCGTTGCGCAGCTCGTCCAGGGTCATCGTCAGTCCGCTGCCGGCCAGGGTGGCGATCAGCTCGCGCTGGCTGCAGCCACGGCGCATGGCGTCCTCGATGTCAGGGAACAGCGCCCGGAACCGGGCAGCCTTGCTCGGGCCAGCCTGTTCCGCAGCGAGCTGACGCAACTGCCCGGCGACCTGCTGCTGCCAGGTGTCAGGGTTGCTCATGGGGTGCTCATTTCATGCTCATGTGCCGCTCATGGCCTGCTCATGTGGTGCTTTGGTGCTGCTCATGAGCATGGGCGACGCGGCTAAGCCGGCAGTTTGATAACCAGAAATACGGCCTGCCCGTCGCGGAAGAACGGGGCCTTGATGATCCAGCCGCTGGCGCGCAGCTCGTTGATGGCGTCGTCGGTCATGTCGACCACTTCCATGGTCATGATGGGTCTCCTGGTGGTTGGGGCATGGCCCACAGGGTAGCGGCTGTGGGGCGGCTATCCGGTAGGCCCGGCCGGGGCCGGGCTGGGGTTATGAGAAAAGATCGGCCGCAACCTTGACCCAGCCCACTGCAGCGATTGCGCCAGTGGCGAAGCCGAATCCGGCGCAGGTGGACAGGAAGGTGAGTTTCAGCGGGGACACTGTCACGCCTTGCCGAAATAGACCGGTACGCCCGATTCGACCTTGATGCGCTCGATCATCTTTTCGGTGGCGTTTTCCAGCGCCTTGTCCGGGCGGTTCAGGTCGTACCACAACTTGAGTTCGCCGCTGTTGCGGTCGATGCGGAAGCGCAGGAACGCTTCGATGAAGTAGGCGTCACCGCCAGCGAACGGCTGTAGACCGAGGCCGAAGCGTTCGAACATCTGCAGACGGCCCTTGGTGTTGTTGTCGCCCTCTTCGACGTACTCAAACTGCACCTGGCCGTTCTGCACCTTGGTGCTGCTGCGGAATCGCACGGTGCTGGTCATTTCCAGATTGCTGGCGAATTCCAGCAGGTCGGCTGCGGCCGGGTACTGGCGGCTACTGTTGGCAGGGTCCTGGCTGACGATGTTGGCAATGTTGTCCTGCAGGAAGCGGGCGAATTCTTCCTGGTCCATCTTCTTGCCGTTGCTTTCCAGCCAGTTCGACCAGTCGACCGTCTTCATCGGGGTGTACAGCGCCGTGAAGTCGCCGAAGTCAGGCTGGGGGCCGGTATGACCGTTGAGCACGGCCTTGAACGACGCACGGCCCTGCGCATAGTCGGCATCGACGAACAGTTGGGTACCGGATTCCTTGTGCTCCTTGGTGAAGGCCAGCAGGCTGTCGAGTTGATGCAGGACCACGGCGCCAGTCTTGCGCAGTGGCTCGGTACGGTATTTGTCCAGTTCCTGGTACGACCAGCCACCACTGCAATCGGGCATCAGCAGGACCGGGGTGCCGCTGATGTCCATCAGAAACGGCTTGCTTGCGGCCAGAATGGCCGATTCGACGATGTTCTTTTCGGTGTTCATTGGGGGGCTTTCGGTTGGGTGGGGAAATCAGTTGCCGCCGACAACGCGCAGCGACGGGGATTCGGAGGGGGGGGACTGCAACGTCGGCATCGTGGCCGGTGCCGAGACCAGGGGCAGATCGGTCTGGCGCGGGTCCTGCCGCTGGAGCGAACCGGATGGCGTGGCGAACATCAGCGTGCCGGTGCGCTTCTCTTGCGGCACGGTCTTCTTGATCTCGTCAGTCACCGTCACCACGGCGGCGCCTTTGCTGGCGGGGTTGATGTCCAGCTTCAACTGCAAGGCGCCCTTCTTGCCGGTGGCAATCACGGCGTTGACGACTTCGGCCAGGGATTCGGTCAGTTCCTCGACCATCTGGCCGCCACGGATGTCGGCCAGTTGTTCAGTTGCGATGCGCATGCTCAGTGCTCCTTGGGACGAAAAAAGCCCAGCGCAGGGCTGGGCAGGGGTGGTTGACAGGTGATTGTCATGATAAAATCGCCATGCCAATGTCAGTTTGATGAGGCATTAGCTGTTTTGGTAGGGGGGATTTGCCAAGAGCGATCCACCGATATCTTCACCAGATTGGCCGTTGCAGACGGCGTGGCGGACACGCTGCCCGCTGCGGAGTGGTGTCTCTCGGTTCGAAGTCGCCCGTAGAAGAGAAAAAATCAGGTATATCGAACCAGATCAGCGCAAAAATTATAATTAATCCGTTAGCTAGTCGACCGAAAACGAAGAATAAGATCCAAGTTAGCTCACTGTATCAAGCCGAAGCCGTAGAGATCATAATCTGAGTCTCATGTGAAAATAAATGAAGTAATGCTTTTGTGGGAGGAACTGATGGATTTAAAAGTTGGTGAGCTGTGTGTCTTAATGAATGACTCGTGGAACGCTCTTAAACTCTACCGTGTCAAGGCGAATCAGGCGGACGTGATTGAGTTAAAGACGGCTGATGATTACTCTGAAAAAGGCCCATTTCGGATTGTTATTAAGACCGAAGCCGAACAGATCTTCGTTTCTCCATGCTCGATGGATTTTTTTGAAGCGCACCCAGAAATTCACAGATGTGTAGCACTTATCGACGATTTGACCGGCGCCCTGCTAGGCGTTAAAAAGCGGATCTCTATTACGGATTTGATTAATGAACTGAAGGAGGACAGCCGTCTGGGAACGGTTTCTGATAATTTCATTGAAGGGTGTCTGCGGATATTTGTGGCCAATGGGGAATTTATCGCCTGCTCAGACGGCCGTCGAGGGGTGCCCTGCTACAAACTTGAGCTGTCCGGTTATAGAAAGCAACGTGAACGTAATAGAGTTTTTGCGGGAAGCTTTGCGGATGAGCTTCAGTTGCTAAGCAAGCAAATCGGTAACCTAATTTCACATTCAGGCACGGTTGGAACCTATCGTGAAAATTTGCTCCAAACACTGTTGCAGAAACATTTACCTGAACGCTATCACGTTGCGACGGGCTTTATTCATGGGTGCCATCGTCAACTCGATGTATTGATCTACGACAGGATCGACTACGCGCCACTTTTTCGCGAAGGGGATTTGGTGGTCGTACCCAGTGAAAGCGTGCGTGCTGTCATCGAGGTCAAGACGAACTTAACCAAAGACAAGTTGCGTAATAGCTTGAATTTATTGACTGAGGTTGCGTGCGCCGACGATTTAAGGCCGCCGTTTTTCCGCGGGATTTTCGGGTTTGAGTCATCGACTTCAGCGGATGAAATCTTTGATTGTATTACGGACTTCTACGTAGAAAATAGTGTTGAGATGTTTGAAGATGCCGGCGAACTGTCGGGATTGATCTTTGAGCCATTTAGACATATCAGCAGCGTGTGCGTGCTAGGTCATGCGTATGCTGAGGTTAACTATGTCCTCGACGGCGATAAAAAGTACCATCCCGCCTTGATGAAAGCATCCAGTAAAATTGGCCTCAATACTCAAGCCGCGCACTTTCTCCAGCATTTACTGGCGTATCTCAGATTCGGCGGTCTAAAATCAGCAGAAACGCCCTATATTAAATTTTTCCTAGGGGCTGACTCTCTTTGGGTGAAACACAGCCAGCTGGTCCGCATGGGTATGGAGTGGGGAGCCTACTTTGATCGTGACGCGTTTGACTATGGAGACGAAGTAGTCGAAGAGATGGAACAGCACATTGAGAACGTTCAGTGCTGGCTGAATGGGGAACCTTGGAGTCCCTCTCAAATGGGCTAAACCGGCACATGATGCTTTGCGGTACACGGGTCTTTATGGCTCGACATCACGAGATCGACCATCATAAAGGTCCGGCCCTTTGGGCCGTGTCCATGTTGTTCGCCCCATCTTCACGCGGCCAGCGCCTTTTACCTCCAGTTGTCTCGAGTAAAGCGAAGCTTAACCATCCGCTGTTGTGGCTTCTCTCTTCTATTGGTCAGTCGCCGCTGTGCGTTCCGTTTGTGAATGCCCGGCCTTTGCTGCTGATCGGTCATCGACATCGGTGCGATGATTGACTGTAGCGGGTCGTTAGCAGTCTTGGGCTCAGTGGTGCAAATGGATTGCTGCGGAGCCGTGTCCCATTAAAAACCAAAGCTGCCTATCACGCTGCTTTGGAATCCGGCCTCTTGCGAGGCCGTTCCTTTTCCCGTTACTCGCCACGGGGCGGCGATTGTCGGGCTCGTCCTCGGCGCCTTCGGTGCGCTTCGTCCCCCGACTGCCCGCCTTGTTGCTCTCGGTGGGAATTCGCTCAGTTTTTACATGATATGCCGATGTGATAAAATCATAACCTGAAGGCTATCTCATTCTGGGAAAATCATGACTAAAGAAATATCTCTGAAGACACGTGTGCAATGGTTGCTTCCTGTTTCTCTTGTTGCGGCATCGTTACTTGGTTGCAGTAAATCCGCCGATTTGCCATATCAAAAAAGCGAATCATTTGCTGCCATGGGCGATCCGGCGGAAAAAGCGTTGCAGATATTTGCCAAAGAATGCCGCCATATTGCGAACGGCGCCGAGGATCTGGAATACATCAAAGCTGAACCCGGCCCGGCTTTGCCAAAAACGCCGGACTATGGCTGGAATAAGGGGGTCGCTGTCGAGTTGAAAGTCAAAGGAAACCCGACAACCGGCGACGCCATGAGAACGGCCAGCGGCCATGTCTGCACTTTTGATATGGGGGGCGGATTCAAGCCCGGTATTTATACATCAAAATCTTCTTGCGCTGTTTTGTGCTCTTCGCCTGAGGGTGAGAAATTCATTCCGGTTGCGGATATGTCCGTACTTGAATCAGAGCAAGAAGCGGACGAGGCAGAAAAGAAGCGACTGGCCGATGGTGCCGAAGCATTCGCGGCACTGGAGAAAAAAGCCAAGGGCGGTGACTACCAGGCGCAGCGAAATACGGCTTACAGTCTTGCAACTGGTGCCCAGGGCGCTCCGTACAACCCTGTCAGAGCTTGCGCTTGGTATGCGCTTATTCTGTTCTCCGGCAATCCGAAGGTGAACGACAGCGACAAGGGCAATGTCGATCTGTACTGCGGACGCCTGACCACAGAACAAAGGCGCGCAGCTCAAGAAGTCGTTGCCGTACTGGCGACGCAAGTCCAATAGGAAAATGTCGCCAAAGCGGGCATGGCATGCAGCGTGTGCCTGCTTTGGTGACCGGCCTCTTGCGAGGCCGTTCCTTTTCCCGTTACTCGCCACGGGGCGGCGATTGTCGGGCTCGTCCTCGGCGCCTTCGGTGCGCTTCGTCCCCCGACTGCCCGCCTTGTTGCTCTCAGCGGGATTTCGCTCGGCTTTTCGGGCGCCGGCGACTGGGCCCCTTCTAGGGCAGGCGCTCTCCGCCTGCCATCGAACCGTATCCATCTGAATTGTCTGGTCCCGCGTGGGGGCTCCTGAGATCGGTCGGCGGTGTGTTGCCGTGGTGTTGGGATGTAAGTTAGCGTATCGCTAATGGTTCGTCAATAGCGTAACGCTAACTTTTGAAGAAAAACAAAACCCGCCTGATGTACAGGCGGGCTGTTTGTTGCTGCAGATGGGCCTGGTGGGGCCAAGCCTTAAAAGAGGTGCTCGTGTTGGCGAGTCATATGCCACGGCCGAATGTGACGTACAGAACGTTTCCGACCCTGGCTACGCACTTCGCTCGCGGCCCTTTCCATTCTCGTTGGCAGCCTCCCACTCCCTGATGCGCTCTTCAATGACGCCTTCGATTTTGGTGCGGGTGCGTTCGTCGACGGCGTACCAGCGTGTCGGGCTGATGTCTGCAAAGGGCCACACGGGCTGGGCTATAGGCTTGGGGGCGCTACCAGTGAGGACACTGCCGGCGCTCTCGTGCGGGATGTCCATCCAGCCGGCGTCCAGACCCATAGCCTTTTCCAGCTTTCTTGCCAGCGCAACGCCGACTCCTTTGGGCTTCCCCGTCTTGGAGTCTGGCGATCGGTTTTTCATCTGGCTCAGGGTGGACGTCGAGCTGTGCCCAAGTCGGTCTGCCAGTTGCCGCATGCCGCCAACTTGCTCGATGAGCATAAGCAGATTGGCGTGGCGGATTTCGTCATTGGTCATGTCCGACATTAGATAGCAATGCGCTAACCTTCGCGATTCGCGTGGCGCTTGACTGACGATTAGCGAATCGCTAAAGTTTGCCGCATGCAGATACACGAATACGTTTCCTCTTCAGGTTCAAGCATGAGCAGCCTGGCCAAGTCGATTGGCGTCCCGGCCCCTCTGCTGAGCCAGTGGGCTACCGGCGCTCGTCGGGTCCCGGTCGCTCGCTGCATCCAGATCCACGAAATCACGCGGGGGAAGGTGCGGTGCGAGGAATTGCGCCCGGACTTCCCGTGGGAAAAGGTTGTGCGCTTTGCCAGCGCTGGTACGGCCGACTCCATTTGATGTTTCCCCCTCTCCACGATCGTTTTGCCCCCGTGGAGTTTTTGCCGGACGTGTTCCGTTCGGTCTTTTTACAACTATGTCATCACCGCTGGCGTGATGACACGTCTATGAGGCCCCGTGATGAGCGTAATCGGCACAAACACGAAAGAGGGTGCCCGCCCGGACTCGACCTGGCTGGTCGAGTTCAAGGATGGGGCTGTCTGGATCAAGCGGTTGTCATCGGCGGCAGGGCACTCGGCTATTCCGCCGCTTGAGGTGTATCGACCGCTGCCTTCTTCGGTTGCGGCTGTGGCACTGGTGGCGATCAGTCAAGGTTATCAACCACCCCGCGGCCTTCAGGCAATCGATACGTTGCTTGAACCGGTGTCGCCTGAATGCGGTGGTGACCCTGTGACTTCAGGGGGCCGTGATGAGCGTAATTGATGCCGCTTATGCCACCGTCCATGACCACCCTGGTGGTGCCAATGCCCTTGCGCCGCGCTTCGTCACCCGGGCGGGCGGGTCCATGTCGCCGGCTGTGCTGTGCAGCAAGGTCGACCAGAAAAAAGACAGCCACCACCTGACGCTGGTCGAGGCCGACAAGCTGATGTCGTTCACCGGAGACCTGCGCATCCTGCATGCGCTGGCGCGCAGTCAGGGGCACGTCTGCGTGCGTCTGGAGCGTGATGTCGAGGTCTCGGACATGGCGGTGCTGGAGCTGGTTGCGCTGGTCTGGCAGGGCCAGGGCGATGTTGGCGAGGCGCTGCACGAGATGCTGGCCGATGGGCGGATTACCAGTTCGGAAATGGACCATTTCCGCGTGGTGGTCCATCAGGCGGAAACCCGGTTGCATCAACTGGTGCAGCGGGTGGATGCGATGCGCGAGCCGGACTAACGGCCATGCCGCCGGTCATCGATCGATACGACTGGCGGGCGCTACGGCGGCGTATCCGGCATTTGCCGATCGCGCCGGACAAGCGCAGCGAGGGCAGGGCGATATTGGTCGAGATGCGGCGAATTCTGAAAGAAGTCAGCAAATCCCAGAAAGGGACGTGAAATGGAACTCTTCAATGCCATTCAGCGTTGGGCATCCCGGCGATTGTTTGCGGCGGCTGATCGGCCGTTTGCCTCTCACCAGGTATTGCAGTCACTTCTGCAAGCTCATGCCGGCTTATCGTCGGCCCAGATAGGGGCTGCGAGCGACTGCTCGCGTCAGGGTCAGTCGTTTGCCGGTCAGGTAGTGATTGTGACATTCCGGGCAACGCAGGTGCGTGCCGTCTGGCTCGCGCTGGAGTATCGCTTTCTGGCCTCTGTTGTCCATGCAGGGCTGGCAAAGGTAGTGCATGGGTGTTCCGTTATCTGCTGCGTGCTGGAATGCATAAACGAATGCACCGTCGGAAAGCTGATGAATCTGGTAATGCGCACGGTCATCCGCCTGCTGGGAAAGCTCAGCGATTTTAGCCTGCAGCTCGCGACGCTCGTCTTTGAGCGCAGTCACTTGCTCTTTTGCCGCCGAGTATTCCTCTTGAGCCTGAATGCAGACGTTCTGGAGCTCGATGATCCGGTCATTCAGACCCTTGAGCGCGTCGGCGATCTTCGCATTGTCGCGTACCGCGATAGCGGCCGAGGTGAGTTCAACAGTTCCTTTGATGCCAGCAAGGGCTGCACTGATTGATCCGATGTCCATGGGGCCTCCTTCGGGGTTCTGGCAGGTCGAGCTGCAAATATTGAGGGCTGACGGTGATGAATGAAAGCTACAGAGATCCGACATTTGACCGGGTCGCATGCCGGGAAGCGGCGCAGCAGCGACACGCTGCCGCCGTGCTATGCCGACTTGCTCGCGAAGCGGAGCTGCAGCGTGAGCGGGACAAGATGCCGAACACGCTGCTGTGGATCAAGCGGCTGCGGATTCGGGCTCTGGTGCGGAATGCAATGAACAGGAAACGGATATGAAGCGTCCCGCCTATGGAAATGCCGTATTCGCCCGCCGGCGAGCCCGCGAAGTCTTGTGGCTGCTGGTAGTCGGTGTCGGGCGCTGGAAGGCCGGTGACGGGCTGTTCGCCCGGCCGGATCTGGCCCGGATTGTGGTGCCGGATGATCTTGATCTGACCCTGACCAATCTGGACTTCGTCGCCGGGCTCGATGTGCTGGTGGTCGATGAGTCCGAACTCGCGGGCCGGGGTGCTGCTGTCTCGGCAGCGCTGCTGACTGCCGGGCGGGCCAATACCGTCTGGCAGCTGTCCGGGGTACAGGTGGACGAAATGACCCTGCTGGGTGGCGAGGCAGTACCGCTCGGGCTGTCGCCGGTTCGTGTCGGGGATTTTCCTGCGGCATTGGCGCGTCAGCGCGAGCGGATGGCGCTGTTCGGCCAGGGCATCTGGCAGGGCAGGGAGTCGCCGCAACTGGCGGCGATGATGGAGCAACTGCGAGGGGGTAATGATGAGTGAGCAAAACGCCCTGGACCCGCAACTGGCCGCATTCGAGGCGGCGACCGGGATTGCCAGCGACGGCAAGATCATGGGGCTGCTGACCAGCGAACCCATCGACGTCAAGCAGGCGGTCGGTCGCTATGTGCAGATCCACGGCAAGACGCGGGTGTTCGATACCCAGCAGCAACAGGACATGTCGTGGCCGGCGTTTGTGGCGCTGGTGGGCAAGCCGCTGGCCGAGGAATGGAAGTCGCACAAGGACCGCCGCACGGCACTGCCGGCCGACATTGCACTGGCCCGCCGCGATGCCGAGCAGCGCCGGGTGCAGAATGACCAGACGTTCCAGACGCTGGTCGAGCGCTATGTGTATCTCGATGGCTCCGACACGCTGTGGGATGCGGTGCTGGATGAGGTCATCCCCAGCTCGGCAGCCAAGATCGCGATGGGCGAGCTGTTCAAGCTGTGGGTGAACAGCCCGCAGCGCAAAATCATCGCCAAGCGCAATCTGGTGTTTGACCCGACACAGCGGGTGGACCCCGACACGCACATCAACCAGTTCCGGGGCCTGCCGCTGCAGGCGGCGTTCCCCGACGCCCTCCCGCCCGATGCCCGGTGGGCGACAGATCTGGTTGACGCGTTCCCGGACTGCGCCGCGATAATCCGGCTGTCGCTGCATCTGTGCAACAACGACCCGATGGTCTGGATGTGGCTGATGTGCTGGCTTGCGTACCCGCTTCAGCATCCGGGCGCCAAGATGGCGACCTGCGTGCTGATGCACTCGGACGTGCATGGCTCGGGCAAGTCGCTGTTCTTCGAGGAATGCATCAAGCCGCTGTATGGCGAGTATGCGACCACGATTGGCCAGGACCAGCTGGATGGCTCATTTTCCGGCTGGCGGTCGCGCAAGCTGTTCCTGCTCGGCGAGGAAATCAGCAACAACACCGAGAAATATCAGCAGGCCGGCAAGCTCAAGCACCTGGTGACCGGCAAGACACAGGTGGTCGAGCGCAAGTTCGTCGATGCCTGGGAAGAGGTCAACCACGCGAATTTCGTCATGCTGTCGAACCTGTACATGCCGGCGCACGTTGAGTCGAGCGACCGGCGGTTCATGGTGATCTGGCCTGACAGCAAGCTGCCGGAGGCCGACCAGAAAGCGGTCGAGGTTGAATTGGCTGCGGGCGGGGTGACGGCGTTCTATGCGTTTCTTCTCTCCCTGCCTCTCGCTCTGCCGGATTGCGCGCCTGGCGCGGCAGAAAACGCCGTGCTGCCGTTCACGCCGCATACCAAGCCGTGGGACACCGAGGCACGCATGCGGCTGATCCGGCTCGGTATGAGCGGCTGGGAAGCGTTCATCGATGAGTGGGAGCGGGGTGTGCTCGGCGTGCCGTTCACGCCATGCCGGGGTTGGCATCTGTACGGGCTGTATTGCGAATGGTGCCAGCGCGGCCGGGAGAAAACGATTTTGCCCAAACGGAAGTTTCTGAATATGCTGTCGGGCCGACTGCGCAGCGCAACCGAGCGCTGGCGCTGCGCAAACCTCTCCGGGCAAGAAGCCATCTATACACCTCGCGAGCAGCGTCCTGATCCGAGTGAACCGAAACAGGACTGGTTTGGCCGTCAAATCATGGGGTTTTCAGCTGCTGCGCTGAATGCTGGCTGGGATGTCGAGGGCTGGGAGACGTATCGCGATGCTGGCGTCGTCTCCAAAAAGGAGGGTTTGTGATGCTCAGCATCGCAAATGTGATGCAGCGTGTGATGCTCGCGATTCAGTATCCACGGGGGTTTGTGATGCATGTTATGCAAATTCGGCCCTCCCGCGCGCATGTGTGCGCAACGAAACAGGTTCTCCCTCTCCCTCTTCAGTTTTTTCCCCATGCGCGAGCAATACCGGAAATTGCGTCACATGCATCACAAACCCGCATGGTTGTTAGATTCTCTACATCACACTGAACATCACATTCCAGATATTTGCATCACAAACTGGAAGAGTTACATCACAAGACAATAAAACGGCTGGCATTGACTGGCCGAAGGGGATCACAGGGGCAGATTCATCAGGGGATTGATGATGAAGCAAGTGATCGACGTGGTCGGGGTTCGCCCCGGCAAGATGGTGCCCTGGATCGACCGGCTGCTGGAAAAGTGGGCTCGCTGGTCAACCGCCCAGGGCTGGCATGGTGGTGGTAGCGGGGTGTCCAGCCTGCTGCTGACCGACCATGTCGAAATCGACCATGCAGTCCGGCTGCGCGACAGCCCGTCGGACCTGATGATCGACATTGACCAGGCGGTGTCCTGCCTGCCGGATGAATTGCGCGATGTGGTGCGCGAGCGTTACGAGCGAGGCGGTCGACCGGAAGACAAGGCGAGGGCGCTCGGTATCTCGCGCCGCACGTTTGAATACCGGGTCGGCAAGGTCCACATGGCACTGCAGGCGGCGCTGGATGTGGGGCCTGCCAATGTCGATGTGCTGCGGGTCCGCTGGTATGCCAAGCGGCGCGGCGTGGGTGAAATACGATTCGCAGCGTGAAATGTTGACGTTGACTTTGCGCTGAAGTACCATGAATCCGCTAGCTTAAAGAAGCTGCGTCCAGCCGAAGCCCGATCCTTGCAGGTCGGGCTTTTTCGTGGCCGCACGTTAAGTCAGACGGCGGGGCAAGCAGGGCCGAAGCCACGGAATCCCCAGCAAATGCAGGGGGTTACGGCACCATGCCTGCCCCGGCTCGCCGGATCGGCCGGGGACCCTGACCCCCTTGTCCCACTTACGCGGCTGGGGACGCGCGATTTTTTTCTAGCGGCTGGGTCTGGAAGTTAGTGAAATTTCACTCCAGTGAAATCCAGTCAAATCCGGTGAAAGAGCCATGGCCCAATACCTCAGCAAATCCGGCTTTGCCGCCAGTCAGGGCTGGTCACCCAGCTATGTGACCAAGCTGCTGACCAGTGGGCGGCTGGTGCTGGCGCCGGACGGCAAGCGGGTGGATGTGGATGCCACGCTGTCCCGAATCGGCAAGACCGCCGACCCGGCCAAGGCTGGCGTGCAGAAGCGCCATGAGCAGCACCGGATTCAGCGCGATGTCTACGGGAGCCTCAACCCCGGTACATCGAGCAGTGGCGGGAACGGGAACGAAAACGACTTCCACCACAACCGTGCCGAGAAAGAAAAGCACCTGGCCCGGCTCGCCAAGATTGAGGCCGACAAGGCCGAGGCGATGACGGTTGACCGGCAGGGTGTCCATGACGCGGCCTACCGCTATTCGCGGCTGCTGCGCGACACCCTGCTGGGGCTGCCACGGCAGATCTCCAGCGACCTGGCGGCGATCACCGATCCGTGGGAACTCGAACAGGTGCTGACCGCCAGACTGCGCCAGTCGCTGAATGACATGGCCCGGATTGGCGCCGACGACCTGAAGAAAGTGACCCCCGACCATGTACGCCAGCGGATTTACCGCCTACCGGGACGGCTTCTCTGCGGGCCTGACCCCGGACCCGGCCCTGTGGGTGGACGAATGGGCTGACGAATACCAGCGCATCCCGACCGATGTCGGTGCTGCTGAGCCGGGCAAATACCGGACCGATCGCACACCCTACGCACGGGAGGTCATGCGCTGCCTGTCCCCCAGTCACCCCTGCCGACGCGTGGTGGTGATGGGCGCATCGCAGATGCTCAAGACTCAGGTGTTCCTGAACTGGATGGGAGCGCTGATCCACATGGCGCCGGGCAATATCCTGGCGCTGGAACCCAGCCTGAACCTGGCGAAGCGCCTGTCCGGCCGCATCAGCAAGACCATCGACGCCGTGCCGGTGCTGCAGGGCAAGGTGGCCGCACCGCGCAGCCGCGACAGCAAGAACACGATTGACACCAAGGAATACGCCGGCGGATCGCTGTACATCACCACCGCCGGCAGCGCCGCCAACCTGGCGGAAATCGCCGCCCGCTATCTGTACGGCGACGAGATTGACCGATGGGAACGCAACCTCAATGGCGAGGGCGATCCGATCAAGATGTTCGAGAACCGGGCGACGACGTTCGGCCACAACGGGAAAATCTACTACTCCAGCTCGCCAACCATCGACGGGGCGAGCCTGATCAAGGAGCTGCACGACAAGGGCGATCAACGCCGCTACTTCGTGCCGTGCCCGCACTGCGGGGAAATGCAGGTGCTGGAGATCACGCAACTGCGCTGGTCGGTGGATGGCCAGTCCGTCATCTGCGCCTGTTCCGCATGCGGCGGCCTGTTTGCCGAGCACCACAAGACCCGGATGCTGGAGTCCGGCGAATGGCGGGCAACCGCCAAGGGCGACGGGCAGACCATCTCGTTCCACATCGACGCCATGTACATGCCGCTCGGCTGGCTGTCGTGGACCGAACTGCTGACGCAGCATGAGGAAGCCATGGTCGCCCTGAAGGCCGGCAACCCGGAGCCGATGCAGGTGTTCTACAACACCCGGCTGGCGAAAGTCTGGGACAACACCCAGGAGCGAACCAAGGCCAAAGAGCTGCAGGACCGCGCCGAGGACTACGCGCTGCGCAGCATTCCGTCGGGCGTGCTGGTGCTGACGGCTGCCGTTGACACCCAGGACAACCGGCTGGAACTGAAGGTCATGGGCTGGGGGATCGGGCTGGAAAGCTGGGTCATTGACCATCGCGTCCTGATGGGCGACCCGGCCGAACAGGCGACATGGGATGCCCTCGACGAGCAGTTGCTGGCCGAGTTTACCCACCCGAGCGGCCGCACCATGACCATCAAGGCCACGGCCATTGACTCTGGTGGCCACCACGCGCAGGAGGTGTATCAGTTCTGCCGGCTGCGACGCTGGCGCAACGTCCTGGCCATCAAGGGGGCGAGCAAACAGGGGAAGCCGGTGCTGGCCCAGCGTGCCAGCAAAGTCGACATCAACTGGCGTGGGCAGACGGAAAAGAACGGCTGCGAACTGTGGATGATCGGTACCGACACCGCCAAGGACTGGCTGACCAATCGCTACCGGCTGCTCGACGGGCCGGGCGCCATCCACTTCTCCCGTGACCTGCCGGAAGACTACTTCGAGCAACTGACGGTGGAGCGGAAGATTGTCCGCTTTGTGAAAGGCTACAAAAAAACCGAATGGGTCAAACCGAAGGCGGCGCGTAACGAAGCCTTCGACCTGGCCGTTTACAACCTGAGCATGGCGCACTACCTCGGCCTGGCGAAGTTCCAGCCAGCCGACTGGGAGAAGTTGCAGCTCCAGTACGCCCAGACCGGCCTATTCGACAGCCAGCCTCCCGGCCAGCCAGCACCGGCCACCCCCGCAAGACCAGACCCCGCCCCGGCGGGGTCTGTCGTTTCTCACCCTGCACCGCGACGGCTGACCCGTAGCGGCTACCTGAACCGGAGATAGCATGGCCTTCATCGCTGCCGACCTGACTGCCATTGACGCGGCGCTGCTGAACCTTGCCAACGGCGAACGGGTCACCGAGGTGCGTTTTTCCGACCGGACCGTCCGTTACGAGTCGGCCAACATGAATGACCTGCTGAAACTGCGGCAGAGCATCCAGGCCGAAGCCGGCCAGCAGCCGGGGCGCTCGCGCCAGATCCGGCTGTTCCGTAGCGGCAGGGGGATCTGATGGCCGGATTTACCACCCTCAGCCGGGCCGGTTTCCTGCTGCCGACCCGGCTGAAGAACAGCTACGACGGCGCCGGCCACCGCCAGCGTGCCCATGACTGGAAATCGTCGTCGGCCGGACCGGCGGCGATCAGTGCCGGCAGCATCGCCACCCTGCGCAACCGGGCCCGTGACGCGACCCGCAACGACCCGTATGCGTTTGGCGGCGTCGACCGGCTGGTGTCCAACACCATCGGCAGCGGCATCATGCCCAAGTCCCGCCACCCGGAAGCCGGCGTCCGGGTGGCGCTGCAGGAACTGTGGGACGACTGGAGCGCCGAATCGGACGCCGACGGCGTGCTGGATTTCTATGGCCAGCAGGCGCTGGTGGCGCGTGCCGTGTACGAGAGCGGCGAATGTTTCGTCCGCCTGCGGATGCGGTCCCTCAGCGACGGCCTGGCCGTGCCGCTGCAACTGCAGGTGCTGGAAAGCGAATTCGTCCCGGCCGAAAAAAACGGCCTGGCCCAGAACGGCAACCGCATCCGCCAGGGCATCGAGTTCGACCCCGGCGGACAACGCGTTGCGTACTGGATGTACAGCAGCCACCCAGGCGAACGCAGCATCGGCGGCGACTTCAATGCCCTGCAGCGGGTACCGGCCAGCCAGGTCATCCATGTGTATGAGCCGACCCGGCCGGGCCAGCTGCGCGGCGTAACCAGCCTGGCGCCGGTGCTGCTGCGACTGCGCACACTCGATGCATTCGACGACGCCGTGCTCTACCGGCAGGAGATGGCCAACCTGTTCGCAGGATTCATCAAGAAGCCGACCCCGGAGTCCGGCGGCCCGCTGGCCGACCCGACACTGCCCACCCAGCCGGCCGGCTTCGCGCCGATGGTCGGGCTGGAACCCGGCACCATGCAGGAACTGATGCCTGGGGAAGAAATCGAGTTCAGCGATCCGCCGGATGGCGGCAACAACTACCCGGATTTCATGCGCCAGCAACTGCAGGCGATCGCCGTCGGCTTCGGTCTGCCCTACGAGATCCTGACCGGCGACCTGCGCGGCGTGAACGACCGTGTGATCCGCGTGGTGCTCAACGAGTTCCGACGCCGGATCGAGCAGCGCCAGTTCGGCGTGTTCGTCCACCAGCTGTGCCGCCCGGTGCGCGATGCCTGGACCCGCAACGCCGTGCTGAGCGGCGCCCTGGACCTGCCCGGATTCGCCGGTGCACCGCGCCCCTACCTGCGCACGCGCTGGGTGCCGCAGGGCTGGGCCTACCTGCACCCGGTGCAGGACGTGCAGGCGAAAAAACTCGAAGTGCGCGCCGGCTTCACCTCGCGTTCGGCCGTCATCCTCGGCCGCGGCGAAGATCCGGAAGTCGTGGATGCCGAAATCGCCGCCGACAACGCGCGTGCCGACGCCATGGGCCTGAGTTTCGACAGCGACAGCCGCCTGCGCGACGAACAGGGCGAAATTATCGAAGACACTCGCAAGGAAGAACCCGCATGACCACGACACACCGCATTCTTGCCAGCGCCGGCGGACCGCCGCCGCAGGCCGACGGCGACGGACGCTGGTACGAAATCCGCGCCGCGGCCGACGCCGGCGGCAAAACCACCGGTATCGACATCTATCTGTATGACGACATCGGTTACTACGGCATCCGCGCTGTGCATTTCCTGCGCGAACTGCAGGCGATTGACGACGGCGTGTCGCCGATCACCGTCTGCATCAACAGCCTCGGTGGCGACGTGTTCGAGGGCATCGCCATCCACAACACGCTCAAGCGGCTTGGCAACCGGGTCACCGCCCGCATTGACGGCGTGGCCGCCCGCATTGACGGCGTGGCCGCCAGCATTGCCAGCGTGATCGCCGTCGGCGCCCACCAGGTCATCATGCCGGCCAACACCATGCTGATGATTCACAACCCGTGGGCCTGGACCTGCGGCGAGGCTGACGAGCTGCGCGAAACCGCCGACATGATGGACAAGGTGCGGGCCAGCCTGCTGCGCTGCTACCTCGACAAGGCGCCGGGGCTCAGCGAGGCTGATCTGGTCCATATGATGGACGACACCACCTGGCTGACCGCACAGGAATCGGTGGCACTGGGGCTGGCGGACGTGATTGCCGACACGGTGCAGATCCTCGCCAGCGCCAGCCAGCACACGCGGCTGGCCCGGATGCAGAACGCGCCGGCTGCACTGCTGTCGGCGGTGGCCGTCACCCCGCCTGCACCCGCCCCGGTCGCCAGCACGCCACCGGCACAGCCCCCCGCATCGGCCGACCCGGTCGCGCTGGCAAAACTGGCCGCCACGCTGTGCAACAGCGCCGGCCTGTCGGCGCTGACCGACTTCATCGTCCAGCAAAGCGCGCTGGCCGATGAGGCGACGATTCGCCAGCACGTCGACCAGGCCGTCGCCGTGCGCGATCTGTGCGTCGTGGCAAAACTGCCCGACCTGGCCGATGGCTACATCCGCGCCGGGCTCGATCAGGACGCCGTTCGCAGCAAGCTGTTCAACAAGTTGCTGGCACTGGACGGTGCCGACATCGACAACAGCCTGCCGCCCGAAGACGAGCACCGTACGCCCGGCAACGGGCTGAACCCGAAATCGATTTACGCCAGTCGCAAGGCCGCCCAGGCCACGGCACGGCACCAACCCCGGAAAGGGCAGTGATGACCATTTTGACCCAGGCGGCACGTGCCGCCGAATTCGTCGTGTCGGTTGACGACCATCTTTCCACCGATACCGTCACCCTGGCGGCCGGTCCGGCGCTGCCGCCTGGCCAGTTGCTGGCCTACGACCCGACCGCGAAAAGCTTCCTGCCGTACCCGGTCGCACAGGTCGAAGGCCACGACCCGCTGCCGGCTGCCGCCGTGTTGTGGGCACCGCAACCGGAACGCAGCGTTGATGCCCCGGTCACGGCCGTGACCCGCCTCGCAGCGGTTCACGGTGAACTGCTGACCGGCCTCGATGCCGCAGCGCAGGCTGCCTTGATGGCGCACCTCATCATCGTGCGCTGATTCCCGCCACACCGATCATCCAGCCCCGCCCGCGTGCGGGGCTTCTTCTTTCCGGAGTCCGTCATGCCCAGCATCGACATTTTCAACGACGACGCGTTCTCGCTGTCCAGCCTGACCGCCGCCATCAACGAGCAGCCGCACCAGCCCGGCCGCCTGTCCGCCCTCGGCGTGTTCGAGGAAGAGGGCATTACCACCACCACGGTGCAGATCGAGAAGGACGGCGACACACTGGCGCTGGTCCCTGCCGGGCAGCGTGGCAGCACTGGCGTCGTGGTTGGCGGCTCTCGCCGACAACTGATCCCGTTCAACACCATCCACCTGCCGCAGACCGCCACCATCATGGCCGACGAAATTCAGGGCCTGCGCGCCTTCGGCAGCGAAACCGAACTGGAGTCGGTGCAGACCGTGGTCAACAAGCGGCTGGCGAAATTCCGCCGCCAGCTCGATGCCACGATTGAATACCACCGCATCGGCGCGCTGCGCGGCCTGATCCTCGACGCCGACGGCAGCAGCGTGCTGCTCGACCTGTACCAGACGTTCGGCCTGAAAAAAACCGTCATCGACTTTGAGCTGGGCAAGGACGACACCCACCTGCGCAGCAAGTGCCTGGAACTGCAGGAAGCGATCGAGGACGCGCTCGGCGCGGCGACCTTTACCGGTGTGCGGGTCGAGTGCGGCAAAACCTTCTGGGCCAGGTTGCTGGCACTGCCGTCGTTCGAGGCCACCTATCTGAACAGCGAGCTGGCTGCCGCCCTGCGTGGCGAGCCGCGTGAAGCCATCGAGTTCGGCGGCTGCGTGTTCGAGCGCTATCGCGGCAAGGTCGGTGACAAGTCCTTCATCCCCGACGACCGTGCCATCGCCTACCCGGAAGGGGTTGCCGACCTGTTCATCACCCGCTTTGCCCCAGGCGACTACATGGACACCGTCAACACAAACGGCCTGCCGTACTACTCCAGCCAGGAAATCATGAAGCACGGCAAGGGCGTGGAACTGGAAGGCCAGTCCAATCCGCTGAACCTGTGCACGCGCCCGCGTGCCTGCATCGAACTGAAAGCCTGATATGGACTTCCGCGCACTGAGCGACCGCATGGACCGGGAAATCTTCAACCGGCTCGGCGATGCGGTCCGGATCGACGGCCGCCCGGTGCGCGGCATGTTCGCCGCACCGTGGCTGCAACCGCAGATGGGCAGGCTGAACACCAGCCTCCGAGAGCCGATGCTGACTGTCCGCGATGCGGACGCAGTCAGCGTGGCCAGGGACATGCTGGTTGAAGTGCCGGGCGAGGGGGAATTCGTGGTGGTCAATATCGAGCCGGACGGCACCGGGGATACGGTGCTGGTGCTGCGCCGGCCGAAGAGGGAAACGCGATGATCGACGTCAAGATCGACTTTGACGATGCCGCGTTCGGCTTGCTGAGCCGGCGCCTGACCCCCGCCGCGCTGCTGGCCGCGACCCGGCGTGCTGTGCGCAAGACCGCGTTGTGGGTGCGTACGCACCTGCTCAGACGGCTGCGCGATCATGACATCCGGCGCAAGGTCATCATTCACCGCATCAGGCTGTACAACAAAAACTGGCGCAACGGTGAAGGCGGTGGCCCAGCTGTCAAAGTCTGGTTTGGTATTGATGCGATCAACGCCGACACGCTGGCAAAGCCCAGGAAAGATGCGGGCGGCTATTGGGTCAAGGACTTTTATTTCCCGGGGGCCTTTGTGCCGACGATTAACCCGAAGTTCAAAGGAAAACTCTACAGCCGGACAACCCGGAAAAGACTGCCGTTCCAGCGGGAAAAGATCGAAATCGAAGCGGCCGCCAATGACGCTTTCAACCAGATCGTCGACCAGATTCCCGGCCGCCTGCAGGAACTGATGCGGCAGGAACTCAACTACGAAGTCGAAAAAATGCTGGGGCGCGCACGATGATTATTGACGACCTGCACACCGCGATCGAAACGCAACTGGCAGCCATGCTGCCGGACATCGATGTCCGTTTCTACCCGCAACTGGATGATGGCGAGCGGGTGTCGCTGCCGATGCTGGCGCTGGAACTCAGCGGCTTCGATGACGATGCACCGCCCGGTAACAGCCAGCTGGCGCTGCTCGCGCGCTTCGAGGCGCGGCTGGTGATGGACCCGAACGAGGCGGATTGCGACCGCCTGCTGCCGGCCATGGCGGCAGCGATCGCCGCCCGCATCCACTTCCAGACCTGGGACCAGCCGGTCGGTCCGGCAAAAATTGGCGACATCGGCCCGGACGGATTCAAGGCCGCGCTGGAGGGATACAGCGTCTGGATGATCGCATGGACCCATGAAATTCATGTCGGCGAAGCGGATGACATCACCGTGCCGGCCGTCGTACCGCGGGCGGTGAGCTGGAACGTCAACGGCGATCAGGTGCCTGCGCCATGAGCTACGCACTGTCCGAAATGGACCGCATGCTGTCCGGGCTGATCCAGCCTGGCAGCGTCGAGGCGGTGCAGCTGAAACCGCCCCGGGTACGGGTCGGCGATGGCGACGGATGGACTTCTGGCTGGGTGCCGTGGCTGGCGCTGGCGGCCGGCAAGGTCCGGCACTGGCGGCCACCGAGCGTCGGCGAACAGGCGATTCTGCTGTGCCCGTCCGGTGAGCCGGCGCAGGGCTTTGCGCTGGTCGGTTTCTACACCGATGCGCTCGGCAGCGACGACCGGCCGGACGTGGTCAGCTGGCTGATGCCGGACGGTGCCGTGATCGAGTACGACCATGCGGCCGGCGCCGCGCTGCTCGATGGCTGCAAAACCGCCACCATCAATGCGGCCGACAGCGTGACGGTGAAATCCGCCCGGGTGCTGCTCGACACGCTGGAGGCAGAGATTACCGGCAACCTGAAAATCGGCGGCGCCCTGTCCCAGGGTGCCGCGGGCGGCGGATCGGCGACCTTTGCCGGCGACGTCAATGCCAGCGGCGACGTCACCGCCGGCGGCATCAGCCTGCAGCAGCATCACCACATCGAACAGGGCGACGGCGCCCCGACCAGCGCCGCACAGTAACCGGAACCCCGCCTCGCGCGGGGTTCATTCTTTGGAGATTCCCATGGCAAGACCCGACACCCCCGCTGTTTTCCGCGACCTGGCCTACCGCTCGCGCACGCTGGTGCTGACCGACGGCCGCACCTTCGCCGTCGAGCGCAGCCGCATCGAGGCCAGCGACCCGGCGCTGATCGCTTTCCTGAGTCAGAACAGCGAATTCGAGCGCCAGCCGCCGAACGCCGTTCCGGCTGAACCGACCGCCGAGGCCTGACCATGGCGCTGACCGGCATGCGCCGTGATACCGGTCGGTTGGTCAGCGGCATCGACCATCTGCGCCAGTCCATCACCGACATCCTGACCACCCCGCTGGGCTCGCGACGGATGCGCCCTGAATACGGTAGCCGACTGCCGCGCATGGTCGACCAGCCGGTTACTGCCGGCTGGATCTCTGCAGCCCAGGCCGAATGTGCTCGCGTCATCGGCCGTTGGGAACCACGGCTGAGGCTGCAGCAGGTGACCATCGCGGCTGTCGTCGATGGCCGCATCAGCCTGCGACTGGCCGGTGAATACCAGGGCGAGGCATTGATTCTGGAGCTGACTGCATGATCGATTTAACCAAACTGCCTCCACCCGACGTGCTGGAGGCACTTGATTACGAGTCCATCTATGCGGGCAAACTGACGCGATTCCAGCGCCTGTATCCGGATTGGAGCGCTGCGCTCGAATCTGACCCGGTGGTTAAACTGCTTGAACTGTCGGCCTACGACGAAATGATGTATCGCGCCCGGGTCAATGATGCGGCCCGATCCGTCATGCTCGCCTACGCCAATGACAGCGATCTCGAGCACCTGTCGGCCCTGCTCGACACCCATCGTCTGCTGGTGACGCCGGCTGACCCGGAGGCCGATCCACCTGTCGAGGCGGTCTACGAATCCAACGATCGCCTGCGCTACCGCGCACAGATGGCGATGGAGGGCACGGCTGCCGCCGGCCCGCGCGATGCTTACCGGGTTCATGCTCTGTCGGCCTCCGGTCGTGTGCGCGATGCCTGGGCAGACCGGCCGGCGCCTGGCGTGGTGCGTGTGACCGTGCTGTCGACCGACGGCGAGGGCGAGGCCGATGCTGCGCTGCTGGCCACCGTGGATGATTATCTGTCGGCCGATGTGCGCCGGCCCTTGAGCGATGATGTGCGCGTCCAGTCCGCCGAAATCGTGCGGTTCACGGTCGATGCGGTTTTGCATGTCGGGGCCGGCCCGGCTGCATCCGTGGTCCGAGATGCGGCCGAACGGGCCGTGTGGGCCTATGTGCGTGCCGAGCAGGACGATGGACGCACGCTGGGTCGGGCGATCACGATGTCGGCGCTGTATGCGGCGCTGCATCAGCCCGGTGTCAGCCGCGTGGACCTGCGCTCGCCGGCGGACACCCTCGACCTGGACCGTACCGAGGCCGCGTACTGCACGGCGGTGACGGTCCGGGTGGAGCAACACGATGACTGAACGCGCGCTGTCCGGCCTGCTGCCGCCGAATCGCACGTCGCTGGAGTCGGCGCTGGTGGATGCCTCGGCCCTCGACGCTGACCCGGGCCCGATTGCCACACTGTGGAGCGCGGACCTGTGTCCGGCACCGCTGCTGCCGTGGCTGGCCTGGGCGCTGTCCGTCGACGAATGGGACGATCACTGGCCTGAGCCGGTACAGCGCGACATGGTGCGCACCAGCATCCTGCTGCATCGGCGCAAAGGCACCGTGTGGTCGGTCAAAACCGCACTGGCGACCATCGGCTACCCGGTGCTGGACCTGATCGAGCAGCACCAGTGGCAGGCCGACTGGCTGGCCGCCGGCGGTCGCATGCTGGACGGCAGTTGGCTGACCGACGGCACGCTGACGCTTGATCCGCCCGACGGGGCGGGGCCGACGCTGAGACGCCGGGCGCTGGCGCACTGGGCCGACTACTCGATCCGCCTCAACGTCGCCGATGGCGAGTGGACGCGCGAGCAGCAGCGCCGCATCCGCGCCACCGCCGCGCGTTATGCGCCGGTGCGGTCGCGGCTGGTCGCCCTGATCACAGCGGTCCGGCTGGAATTCGACGCCCGCATCCGTCTGACCGGCTATCGCGGCCGCGTGCATACCCGCCTCGACCGCTGCCGGCGTCTGAGTGCGCACAACCGCACGACGCTCGACGGCTGCTGGCTGCTCGATGGCGACGACGCCCCGCTGATGCTGGCCGGCTGGCCGCTCGACGGCCGCCGCCTGCACGGACGCACACCGACCGGCCGGCCGCTCAATGCCGGCGCGATGTCGCTGCGCACCCGCCTGCGCCAGCGTATTCGCTCCAGCCTCGGCGGGTCGCGCACACGCACGGTCACGCTCGGCGGCAGGTTCGCCCGGCTCGATGGCCGCACCCGGCTGTCCGAATCCACGCTCGGCGACGGCTGGACGCTCGCCAGTGGCCGCTCGCTGGGCGATGCCACGCTGGACCGCATCGCGGCGCCACGGCTCGACGGCACGTGGCTGCTCGGCGGTGAGACCGGCCAGCCGGGGCTGTGGTTCACCGGCACCCTGACCATTCGCCGTAATGGCATCACCACAACGGAGGCCATCTGATGGCTCAACAGGCTATCGCCGTTTCGCACACGTATCGGCACCAGGTCGCGCTCGCCGCGGCCGCCGGCACCGCCATTCCGAAAACCGCGTGGATGGCATTCGGCCGTAGCGACCGACCGTATGAGCCGGAGACCGATTTCGCGCTCGGCGACGAGTTCGTGCGCGTACCGGTCACGACACAGGTCGACGGCCCGACGCTGATCGCGTCCGGCGTCCTGACCGGCGAGGCTGCCGGGGGCAACACACTGCGCGAGGTCGGCGTGTTCACCGCCGACGGCACGCTGATGGGCCGCCGCGTGCTGGCCCCCAAATCGTTCGAGCCCGACACCGAGTTCGAGGTCGAACTCGTTTTTGAATACTGAGAGGCACCATGACCCAGACCACGCTGACCCCGTCCGACGCCCCGGCGCTGACGACCTCGCTGCCGGCGCTGACCACCGACAGCGTCGCCCACCCGGATACCTGGAATCCGACCCATCAGGCGCTGCTCGACAACGACGCCTATCTGAATGCCACCCTGGCGTCGCTGAGCGACAGCACGGACACCCGCGTCG
>NZ_BAAGUB010000014.1:0-95477 GCF_054781615.1 Microvirgula curvata
GTAGCGTGAATGTCATATTGCATCGCAGCTATCCGCACGGGACCCGCAAAAGAATACATGCTCGACAACGCTCTCATCCTGCTGCCGGACTTTCTGATCATCCTGTTTGGCTGCCTGCTCAAGCGGCGCTTCGGTTATGGCGGCGACTTCTGGCTCCAGCTGGAGAAGCTGGTCTACTACGTGCTGTTCCCGGTCATGCTGTTCCGGTCGGTGGTCGGCTCCAGCCTCGACCTGCGCGAGGCCGGCGACATGGTGCTGGTCGGCTTTGCGTTTACCCTGACCGGTGTCGGGCTGGGCATGGCCGGTCGCTGGCTGTCGCGTGACGATTCGCGCTCGTTCGCTTCCAGCGTGCAGTGTGCGTTCCGTTTCAACACCTATATCGGGCTGGCGGTGGTCGACCGGGTGGCGGGGCCGGCCGGGGTGGCGACATTCGCACTGCTGGTCGGCTTCATCATTCCGCTGGCGAACGCAGCCGCCGTCTGGTTTCTGGCCCGGCACAGCGGGGGTTCGCTGTGGCGCGAACTGCTGCGCAACCCGCTGATCCTGGCGACGCTGGGCGGATTGCTGTGCAAGGGCATCGGCATCGAGCTGCCGGCGGCGCTGGAGCGGATCGGCAACCTGTTTTCGGTCACTGCGATCACCATGGGCCTGCTGTGCGTCGGTGCCGGGCTGCGGCTCGGTGCGCTGCGGGCGCGGCTGGCCCTGGTCAACTACCTGACCGTGGTCAAGCTGCTGGTGCTGCCGGCGGTGGCGATCGGCTGTGCGGCGTTGCTGGAGGTCGGTGGTACCTACCGTCAGGCGGCAGTGATTCTTGCTGCATTGCCCACGGCGTCGAGTGCCTACATCCTTGCCACGCGCATGGGCGGCGACGGGCAACTGGTGGCGTCGATCATTACGCTGCATGTATTTGCCGCCATGTTGACCATGCCGCTATGGCTATCTCTGGCATGATGGATGCAACTGGAGCGATTGATTTAATGCAATATGGGGAAACCTGATTGACTGTAACCTTGAGCCATTAACCTGACGATCCGGCCGGGGGCGCATCCGGACCCCCGCCGCATGCCCGACTGCCCGTGGTTTCCGGCAGTGAAGAATCGCCAGGTCACCGGCATGAGCGGTGGCCTGTAACGACTGGGCCGCCACCGGACCGACGTACCCTGTCGGACCCGGTGGCGGCGTGTGATTAGAACCGTATCGCCCCAAATGCAGGAGACGACCGTGAACTCCAACACACCAAATAACGAGTTGCTTCAGAATTTCTTTACCAGCCTGACCGAGCGCAATACGGCCATGTTGCAGCAGATCGTCAACAATATGAGCAAACTGCACCTGCCGGATGACCAGATGGCGCCGTTCGCGAAACTGTGGGGGAGTCTGGCCGAGCAGTCGAGCAGCTGGCTGGCCGTGCAGCAATCGTTCTACCAGCAGCAGATGAACATGTGGATGAGCTTCCTCGGCAAGCCGGCCGAAGGCGAGGAGGGCGCGCCGGCCGACAAGCGCTTCGCCGCACCGGAATGGAACGAGCATCCGTACTACAAGTTCCTGAAGCAGAACTACCTGCTGACGTCGAAGTGGCTGACCGAAATGGTCGACGGTGCCCAGGTGGACGAAGAGCAGAAGGAACGCATGGCGTTCTTTACCCGCCAGTACATCGACGCCATGAGCCCGAGCAACTTTGCCGTCACCAACCCCGAGGTGATGAAGCGCGCGATCGAGACCAAGGGCGAGAGCCTGGTCGAGGGCATGAAGCACATGCTCGACGACATGCAGAAGGGCCGCATCTCGATGACCGACGACTCGAAGTTCGAGGTCGGCGTCAACGTGGCGGTCACGCCGGGTGCGGTGGTGTTCGAGAACGACCTGTTCCAGCTGCTGCAGTACACGCCGACCACGGCCAAGGTTCACGAGCGGCCGCTGCTGGTGGTGCCGCCGTGCATCAACAAGTACTACCTGATGGACCTGCAGCCGGACAACTCGATGATGCGTTATCTGGTCGGCCAGGGCTACACCGTGTTCATGGTGTCGTGGAAGTCCGCTGACGAGCGCATCAAGACCTATACCTGGGACAACTACATCGAGGACGGCGTGATCACGGCGGCCGATGCCGTGCGCAAGATCACCCGCCAGGACAAGATCAATGCGCTGGGCTTCTGCGTCGGCGGCGTGATCCTGACCACTACCCTGTGCGTGCTGAAGGCGCGCGGCCTCGACTGGTTCGAATCGGCCACGTTCATGACCTCGCTGATCGATCACGCCGAGCCGGGCGATATCAAGATGTACATCGACCCGAACGTGATCCGCGCCCGGGAAGCCATTATCGCCACCGGCAACGGCGGCATCGTGTCGGGCATCGAGATCGGCAAGACCTTTGCCAGCCTGCGCGCCAATGATCTGGTGTGGAACTACGTCGTCAACAACTACCTGCTCGGCAAGACCCCGCCGCCGTTCGACCTGCTGTTCTGGAACAACGACGCGGCCAACCTGCCGATGCCGATGCACACCTTCCTGCTGAAGGAGCTGTACACCAACAACAAGCTGATCCAGCCGGGTGCGCTGACGCTGTGCGGCGTGAAGATCGACGTCGGCACCATCGACATCCCGCTGTACGTGTTTGCTGCGCGCGAAGACCACATCGTGCTGTGGAAATCGTCGTACTCCGGCGTCAAGTACCTGACCGGCGCACCGGAACGCCGCTATGTGCTGGGCGCGTCGGGCCATATTGCCGGCTCGATCAACCCGGTCAGCAAGAACAAGCGCAACTATTGGGTCAACGAGTCGCTGCCGAATTCGGCCGACGAATGGTTCGAAGGTGCCGAGTCGCGGCCGGGCAGCTGGTGGCAGGACTTCGACAGCTGGCTCGCACCGCGTTCGGGCAAGGAAATTGCCGCACCGAAAACGCCGGGCAACAAGGACTATAAAGTCATCGAGCCGGCACCGGGCCGCTATGTCAAGGAACAGTCGCGGGTGATGGTTTCGGCCTGACCGGTCCGTTTTTCCTACAATTGAGATCCAGGCCGGCGGCGATGAACCGCCGGTCGCCCCCCAGGAGAAAAGTATGCAAGAAGTCGTCATCGTTGCCGCCAAGCGGACCGCCATCGGCAATTTCGCCGGCTCGCTGGCCAAGGTCGGTGCCCCTGATCTCGGCGCGACCGTGATCAAGGCGCTGCTGGCGGAAACCGGCGTGAGTGCCGAAGCGGTCAGCGAAATCATCCTCGGTCAGGTCCTGACCGCAGGCGTCGGCCAGAACCCGGCCCGCCAGGCGCTGATCAAGGCCGGCCTGCCGGTGACCACGCCGGCCTCGACGCTGAACGTGGTGTGTGGCTCCGGCCTGCGCGCGACCCATCTGGCGGCCCAGGCCATTGCGCTGGGTGATGCCGACATCATCATCGCCGGCGGCCAGGAAAACATGTCGCTGTCGCCGCACCTGCTGATGGGCTCGCGCGACGGCTTCCGCATGGGCAATGCCCAGCTGGTGGACAGCATGGTTTACGACGGTCTGACCGATGTGTACAACCAGTACCACATGGGCATCACGGCCGAGAATATCGCTGCCAAGTACGGCATCAGCCGCGAAGAGCAGGATCAGCTGTCGGTGACGTCGCAGAATCGTGCCGAAGCCGCACAGAAGGCCGGCAAGTTCGCCGCGGAAATCGTGCCGGTCGCCGTGCCGCAGCGCAAGGGCGATCCGGTGATGTTCGACAGCGACGAGTTCATCAAGCACGGCGCGACGCTGGAAGGCCTGGCCAAGCTGCGCCCGGCGTTCAAGAAGGATGGCACCGTGACCGCCGGTAACGCGTCGGGCCTGAACGACGGCGCGGCCGCCGTCATGCTGATGTCGGCCAAAAAGGCGCAGGAACTGGGCCTGAAGCCGCTGGCGCGCGTCGCCGGTTATGCGCTCTCCGGCTGCGCACCGGAAATCATGGGCATGGGTCCGGTCAGCGCTACCCGCAAGGCGCTGAAGCAGGCCGGCTGGTCGCTGGGCGATCTGGACCTGATCGAAGCCAACGAAGCGTTTGCCGCGCAGTCGCTCGGCGTGACGCGCGAACTGGAATGGGATCTGTCGCGGGTGAACGTCAATGGCGGCGCGATCGCGCTGGGTCACCCGATCGGGGCGTCCGGTTGCCGCGTGCTGGTGACGCTGCTGCATGAAATGCAGCGCCGCGAAGCCGGCAAGGGCCTGGCCACGCTGTGCATCGGCGGCGGCATGGGCGTGGCGCTGGCGGTCGAACGCGTCTGACGACTCACCGAGGCAGGCACAGACTGCCTGCCTCCCGCTGTCGCGGGGAACGGTGTTGCAGGGTATGAATGAACAGATGGCGGGTGCCCCGGGCAGCCGCCGTTTTCTTTTGGCGTGCCATGACTGTTGTGTCGCTGCCACAACACTGTTCGCGCCGGCCGGGCAATCCGACGAACGGGAACCGCTGTGTGTTCACTGTGCTTTCCGGTATCGATTCCGCAGCAACTTCCACTCCCGGATGCCGTTCCCGCGCCGTCTGGCTGCTGAACATCCGGTCAATTTGGCTGGATATGCTGTATAAATCTTTCTGCTATTGAAAAAAGAACGAATCAGATCTTCCATGACCGGTAGCGAACGGCTGCTATCGGCGGGACTGGACTTCCCGCGGGCATCGGCACGCCCGGCCGGGATTCGATACGGCAGAAACCCATAATGAAAAAAATTGCGCTGGCGGCGCTGGCCAGCCTGCTGCTGGCCCCCGGCTGCCTGGCTGCCGAAGCGGTCACTGAATGGCGTTATCACGTCTACCAGGGCGATACCCTGTGGAGCATTGCCACCCTGCACCTGAAGGATGTGTCCTATATCCCGGCGCTGCAGCGGCTGAACCGCATTTCCAACGCCCATGCCATCCTGACTGGCAGGGATATCCGCATTCCGCTCGAGTGGATGAAGCAGCGCCCCGGCCGGCCGGTGGTCATGGCCGTGACCGGCAACGGCAGCCTGAAGCGGCACAACGGCAGCCGGCCGCTGGTGGAAAAGCAGGAACTGGAGGCCGGCGACATCATCGAGACGGCGGAGAACGCCGTCATCATCATTCGCTACGAGGACGGCTCGGTCAGTGAAATCGGGCCGAAGTCCCGGCTGACGATCAGGCAGACCACGCATTACCCGAGCACCCAGGCCACCAGCAATGATATCCGGCTCGAACGCGGCAGCATTGACAGCCGCATCACCAGAAATCCGCTGATGCCGAACCGGTATGACATCCAGACCCCGAGTGCGGTGACGGCGGTGCGTGGTACGCAGTTCCGCGTGCGCGTCGACGACCCGGCCGAATCCGGCACCGAGGTGCTGGAGGGCAAGGTTGAAGTCCGGCAGGACGGTCGTCCGGTCAATGTCAGCGCCGGCTACGGCGTGATGATGCGTCAGGGCAGGGGCGACAGCGGGGTCGAGTCGTTGCCGGCTGCACCGGATCTGGCCGGGCTACCGGCCGGCAGCGCGTTTCCGGGCGTGCAGTTCGCCTGGCCGGCCGTGCCGCGCGCGACCGCCTATGCGTACTCGTTGCAGGGCGAGTCCGGCCAGTATGCGAGCAGCGAGACCACCGTCCCGCGGGCTGTTGTCCGGGTCAGCGACAACGGCCGCTATCTGCTGACGGTACGCGGCAAGTTGCCGAGCGGGCTCAACGGGTATCCGTCCGTGCATGCGTTCAGTGTGCATGCCTTCCCGCCGCCGCCGTTTATTGTCGAACCGATGAATGGCATCATGGCGGCCGGCAACCAGGTCAGCCTCAACCTGGGCGCCACGGACGGGCAGCGCTGGCTGGTCGAATTTTCCCGCGATCGCGCCTTTGCGGCCCCGGTGCTGCGGCAGCAGATGGATCGCGACCATGCGTCGATCACGCTGCCGCAGGCCGGGATCTGGTTCTGGCGCGCCGCCCAGCTCGATGCCGGCGGCGTGGCCGGCCCTTTCGGCGAGCATCGCCAGCTGGAGGCCGGCGCCGGTTTCCGCGCCCGGCTCAACGATGTACGCATGGCTGTGCGTGCACGTGCGCACCCGGTCGATGGCGCCAGCTATGCACTGACGCTGAGCCGCCCCGGTCAGGAGGTCGTGTACCGCGCGGTCGCGAGCCAGCCGGTCTGGGTCCTGCCGAAGACGCTGCCGTCCGGTCCTTATCGGGCCCGCATCGACATCGATGCGCCTGATTATCATGAGGTTGAACAGCAAGAGATCCAGATACTTGGCTAAACACAGAACGCTGGCCTGGTTGCGCCGGCATGGCATGCCGATTGTGGTCATGCTGCTGACGATTGCCGTCATCCTGCACCAGGGCAGCACCCGGATCGATCTGTGGCTGCTCGATGGCCTGTCCGAGCTGAAGGCCAGCCCGAGCAGTGATGACATCGTGATTGTCGCCATCGACGAGCGCAGCCTGAGCCAGCTTGGCAGCTGGCCGTGGCCGCGCGAGCTGCATGCCCATCTGCTGGACCGGCTGCACGGGGCCCGGGCGGTGGCGCTGGACCTGATTATTGCCGACCCGTCGCCGCAGCCGGAATCCGACCTGGAGCTGGCGCGGGCAATGCGCCGGCACGGCCATGTCTACCTGCCGATCGTGGTCGAAAACGCCGAAGGCAAGCCGAAGGAAGTGGCGCCGCTGCCGGCGCTGGTCGCTGCGGCGAAAGGGCTGGGGACGCTGGATTTCGAGCGGGACAGCGACGGCCTGATTCGCCGTTTCTATCTGCACAGCGGGCTCGGGGCGCCGGTGTGGCCGGCTTTCGCCACCAGCGTGCTGGGCACGACACGCAAGGCCGTGCCGCCGGGCAGCATGGCGACGCTCGATGGCTGGGCGCGTTCGGGCGAACGGCAGATTCCGTATTTCAGCGGCAAGGTCGGCTACCCGACGCTGTCCTATGTCGATGTGCTCGGCTCGACCGGGAATATCGAGGCCATCCAGGGCAAGATCGTCTATGTCGGCGTGACCGTGCGCGGCATGGGCGATGTGTACCGGACGCCGGTATCGGACATGCCCGGCGTGGTCATCAATGCCGCCGCGACCCAGGGGGCGATGGAAGGCAGCCTGATCAAGACGCTGGACGCCGACTGGCTGACCTGGCTGCTGCTGTGCCCGGCGCTGCTGTGGCTGCTCGTGCACCCGTTCATCAGACCGACGTCGGTGCTGGCCGTCGGCTGTGGCGCGGCGCTGGCCCTGCTGCTGTGCAGTGTCACCGCCTACTTTGCGTTCCGGTTCTGGCTGCCGCTCGCCAGTCTGGCGCTGATTCTGCTGGTGTCGGTGCTGGTCGAGTCCATCATTGACCAGCAGCGTTTCAAGAAGCTGGCGCTGACCGATGCGCTGACCGGGGTCGGCAACCGGCTGTGCTTCAACGAGTCCTTCCGCAGCGCGATCAACATGCCGAACGGGCGGCAGCGACCGATCGGGCTGATGATTCTCGATATCGACAATTTCAAGCTGTACAACGACCACTTCGGCCATGCCGCCGGTGACGATGTGCTGCGCCGGGTCGGCAGCGTGCTGCTCGCAGCCTGTCCGCGCAAGGGCCTGGCGGCCCGTATCGGCGGGGAAGAGTTCGCTATCCTGCTGCCCGGCGCCGGCAAGGGCGAGATGAATGCGGTGGCGGAAAGCGTTCGCGCCAACCTCGAAGCGCTGCGGATTCCGCATCCGGCCAATGGTGGCGGCATTGTCACCTGCAGCGTCGGCGTGGTCTGCCGCGCGGTGGGGGCGGAAGGCAACCAGCGCGAGCTGTTTGTCGAGGCCGACGAGGCGCTGTACGAGGCGAAGAAGAACGGGCGCAACCAGGTCCGGGTGGCCGGCCGGACCGTCGTGCCGGTCAGCCCTGCGGCGGCTTGACGCCGTTCGGCAGCAGCAACCACATCTGGCCGCGCTGCTTCATGCGGCCGGCCTGTGCGCCGGCTTCGTCGCCAAAGCCCCAGAAGAAGTCGGCGCGCACCGCGCCCTTGATCGCGCCGCCGGTATCCTGTGCGCCGACCAGCCGGCGCAGTGGCGCATTGCTGTTCGGCAGCGTGGTCGACAGCCAGACCGGCGCGCCGAGCGGCGTGCTCTTCGGGTCGACGGCAATGCTGCCGCCATCGGTCAGCGGCAGGCCCATGGCGCCAAGCGGGCCACCTTCGGCCGCGCCCAGATCACGGAAAAACACATAGCTCGGGTTGGCGGTGTACAGCTCTTTCAGCCGTTCCGGATTGCGTTTCGCCCATGCCTTGATGCCCTGCATCGACGCCTCGGACGCCTTCAGTTCACCCTTGTCGATCAGGTAGCGGCCGATCGAGTTGTACGGCTGACCGTTCTGGTCGGCATAACCGACCCGGACCATGCTGCCATCGGGCAGCTGCACCCGGCCGGAACCCTGGATCTGCAGGAAGATCGCTTCGACCGGGTCATTGACCCAGACCAGCGCGTTGCCGGGCGACACGCCCTTGCCGTCGGCGATGTCGCCGGCGGTCCAGTACGGCACCAGCTTGCGGCCGACCAGCCGGCCGCGCAGCCGCAACCCGTTCAGTTGCGGATAGACACTGGCCAGATCGACGTTGATCAGATCGTTCGGCACCGGATACAGCGGCACGGTCGACTGTGTGGTCCGCGAGCGGCTGCCGGTCAGCAGCGGCTCGTAGTAGCCGGTGATCATGCCGGCGGTTTCCTGGCCGTCGGCCAGTTGCCAGGGGGTGAAGCGGGATTCAAAGAACTGGCGGATCGCCGCCGGGTCCTGCGGGTTGACGCCGGCCGATGCCGCGCAGGCGTCACCCCAGCCGGCACGCCTGGCCACGGTGCGGCACGAGATCAGCCATGCCTGCCAGCCGGCAGCCGTGTCGCCGTCCTGCCAGCCGGGCAGGGTGGCGAAGCTGGTCTGGTGATAGGTCGCCCTGGCGCCGGACGGCTTGACCGGTGGCTGCTGCGGCGTGGTGGGCGGCGACACCGGCGGCGTGGTCGGCGTCGGGACGGGAGTCTGGGTGGCGCAGGCGGCCAGCAACAGCGAGCAGGTCAGTGCGCTCAGGCGGCGAACGTTCATGGATATACGGCCAGGTTCAGCAAAAAAGAGGGCGATTGTACCCCCGCGATGGCGATGCTGTGCTTAGTCCGGCGCGAGGCAGTCTTTCGGCTATAATCGACCTCATTTTTCACCTGAATTGCTGCATCCACACATGGAACTCGCCAAGAGCTTTGAACCGGGCGACATCGAACGCCGCTGGTACGATCAATGGGAACAGGCCGGCCACTTTGCGCCGAACATGGACGAAACCCGTCCGTCCTTCGCCATCCAGCTGCCGCCGCCCAATGTAACCGGCACCCTGCACATGGGGCACGCATTCAACCAGACCATCATGGATGGCCTGACCCGTTTCCATCGCATGAAGGGCGACAACACGCTGTGGGTACCCGGCACTGACCATGCCGGCATTGCCACGCAGATCGTGGTCGAGCGCCAGCTGGCCGAGCAGGGCATCAGCCGGCATGACCTCGGCCGCGATGCCTTCATCCGCAAGGTATGGGAATGGAAGGACGTGTCCGGCGGCACCATCACCAGCCAGATGCGTCGCGTCGGCTGCTCGGTCGACTGGTCGAACGAATATTTCACCATGGACGACACCCGCGCCGGCATCGTGACCGACGTGTTCGTCCGCCTGTACCGCCAGGGCCTGATCTACCGCGGCAAGCGGCTGGTCAACTGGGACCCGAAGCTCGGCACCGCCGTGTCCGACCTCGAAGTGGAGTCGGTCGAGGAAGACGGCCACATGTGGCATATCCGCTACCCGGTAGTCGGCAGCGAGGCGTCGATCGTGGTGGCGACCACCCGTCCGGAAACCATGCTCGGCGACGTGGCCGTGGCGGTGAATCCGGGTGACGAGCGCTATGCGCACCTGGTTGGCCAGATGCTGGAACTGCCGCTGACCGGCCGCCGGATTCCGGTCATTGCCGACGACTACGTCGATGCCGCATTCGGCACCGGTCTGGTCAAGATCACCCCGGCGCACGATTTCAACGACTATCAGGTCGGCAAGCGCCACGGCACGCAACTGATCAATGTGATGAGCCTGCAGGCAACCCTGCTGGCCAAGGCCCAGGTCTTCGCGTTCGACGGCACCGCCGAAGGCACGATCGACCTGCCTGCCGCCTATGCCGGTCTGTCGACCGCCGACGCGCGCAAGGCGATCGTGGCCGACCTGGATGCCCAGGGCTTCCTGGTCGAGGTCAAGCCGCACAAGCTGATGGTGCCGCGTGGCGACCGTACCGGTTCGGTGATCGAGCCGATGCTGACCGACCAGTGGTTCGTCGCCATGTCCAAAGTTGGCGACAATGACCCGACCGGCAAGAGCATCGCCCAGAAGGCCATCGATGCCGTTGCCAGCGGCGAAGTGCGCTTCATCCCGGAAAACTGGGTCAACACCTACAACCAGTGGATGAACAATATCCAGGACTGGTGCATCAGCCGCCAGCTGTGGTGGGGTCACCAGATTCCGGCCTGGTACGACGAGGACGGCCGCTGCTACGTGGCCGAAACCGAGGCCGAAGCGCTGCAACTGTCCGGCGGCAAGCCGCTGCGCCGCGACGAGGACGTGCTCGACACCTGGTTCAGCTCGGCGCTGGTGCCGTTCTCGACCATGGGCTGGCCGGCCGACACTGCAGCACTGCGCGCCTTCGTGCCGTCGTCGGTGCTGGTGACCGGCTATGAAATCATCTTCTTCTGGGTTGCCCGGATGATCATGATGACCACGCACTTCCTCGGCAAGGTGCCGTTCCGTGACGTGTACATCCATGGCATCGTGCGCGATCACGAAGGCAAGAAGATGTCGAAGTCCGAGGGCAACGTCATCGACCCGGTGGACCTGATCGACGGTATCGCGCTGGAACCGCTGGTCAAGAAACGCACTACCGGCCTGCGCCGCCCGGAAAAGGCACCGCAGATCGCCAAGGCGACCGAAAAGCTGTTCCCGGAAGGCATCCCGGCCTATGGCACCGACGCGCTGCGCTTCACCATGGCCAGCTATGCGAGCCTCGGCCGTTCGGTGAACTTCGACTTCAAGCGCGCGGAAGGCTATCGCAACTTCTGCAACAAGCTGTGGAACGCAACCCGCTTCGTGATGATGAATGTCGAGGGGCAGGATTGCGGTCAGGATGAAAGCCTGCCGCTGTCGTTCAGCTTCGTCGACCGCTGGATCATCGGCCGTCTGCAGCAGGCCGAAGCCGAGGTGACCGAGGCGCTGGACAGCTATCGCTTCGATATCGCCGCACAGACGATTTACGAATTCATCTGGAACGAGTACTGCGACTGGTATCTGGAACTGGCCAAGGTGCAGATCCAGAACGGTGACGCCGCCCAGCAGCGCGCGACCCGCCGCACGCTGGTGCGCGTGCTGGAAACCACGCTGCGCCTGACTCACCCGCTGATGCCGTTCATCACCGAGGAATTGTGGCAGACCGTGGCGCCGCTGGCCAACGCCCGGCATACCGACTCGATCATGATCGCCAGATGGCCGGTGGCCCAGCCGGAAAAGATCGACGCCGTCGCCAATGCGCGCATGGATGCGTTCAAGGACATGGTCAACGCCATCCGCAACCTGCGCGGCGAGATGAATCTCGGCCCGGCCGTCAAGGCACCGCTGCTGGTCGAAGGCCCGGCCGACTATGCCGATTTCCTGCCGTATGCGCGCCTGCTTGGCCGCCTGTCCGACGCGGCCATGGTCGACAAGCTGCCGGAAGATGATGCACCGGTAGCCATCTCCGGCACGGCACGGCTGATGCTGAAGGTCGAGATCGACAAGGACGCCGAATGCGCCCGCCTGAACAAGGAAATCGCCAAGCTGGAAGGTGAAGTCGCCAAGCTGTCCGGCAAGCTCGGCAACGACGCCTACGTCGCCCGCGCTCCGGCGCATCTGGTCGAGCGCGACAAGGCGCAACTGGCCGAGTTCGGCGCCAAGCTGGACAAGACCCGCAGCCAGCTGGCCAGACTGCAGGGCTGAGTGCGGGGCGGGGCGTCCGTGAGGGCGCGCCGCCTGGCCATCCGGAACGCCGCTTTTCCGCGAGGGAAAGCGGCGTTCTGACGTCCGTCTGCCTATGACCAGCTGGCCGCCATCACCGGTGCCAGCGTGTCGCGGTACGCTGCCGGCAGCGTGGTCTGGCCAGCGGCGGGCGGGGAGAAGGCCGCCATGGCCGTGACCAGCTGGTCGACCTGGTGGTCGATCCGGCGCTGCCCGGCCGCTTCCAGCTGGTCTCCGTTCCAGACCGTGCCATCGTTGAATACCAGCTGCTCGATGCGCTGGTGTGGCGAGTCGTACCAGCCGGCAATGGTGATCCGGTCGCCGCCGGGACCGTAGTCCAGAACCAGACTGGCAAGCTCGCGGCTGACGGAAACGTCGGCCGGCGCGATGCCGGCACCCAGCACGATGCGATCGGTGGCGGTATCGTACCCGGGGTAATCGTAATACCCGTTTTCCCGGACGGTATCGATGCCGTCACCAGGGGAAAAGTAGTAGTTGTCGGCGCCGGTACCGCCGTAAAGCTGGTCGTTGCCGCGTCCGCCCTCAAGGTGGTTGGCGCTGTCGGGGTTGGCGCCTGGCTCGAGGCGGAACCAGTAATGGTCCGCAATCAGCAGGTCATCGCCAGCGCCACCGAGCAGGAAATCGCTGCCGCCGTTGCCGATCAGCATGTCGTCACCGGCGCCGCCGGCGATGCCATCGTCCGCGCCGCTGCCCCAGCCGATGTCCGCGGCCGCTCCGCCGAGCAGGATGTCGATGCTGCCGGGGCCGCCCGTCGCGCCGCTGTCCGGACTGAAGAACGTGGCGGCGTTGCCGTCGACGAGGCCGGCATGGGCATTGGCCAGCATGCGCTGTACGCCGGGATGCTGCGGGTGCAGCGCCGCGGCGACCTGCAGCAGCGACAGGTGGGACAGGGCCTGTTCCGGATTGTGCTGGCGCCAGCCGGCGGACTGCAGTTGCCCGATCAGCGGGGTGAGGCTGGCGACGGGGTGGTTGGCAAGGTCGATCTGGAGGGGGCTGGGTGCGGTCTGCATGCGGATTCTCCCTGTGCGGTCGTGGTATGACCGGAAGACTTCACGCTACGCCGACGGGATTCGGGCTGTCATTCAGACAATCCCCTGTTTTTCATTGGAAAACTCTGATTGTCCATCCCGTTTTTCTGCCGGTATGCAGCCCGGTTTACACGGGGAAATGAAAACGCCGCTTTCCCGTTACGGGAAAGCGGCGTTCCGGCCTGGCAGTCGTGTCAGGCGGCGATGCCGTCGTTCGCCTCGCGGATGCGGTTGGCGATATGGGCCAGCGCTTCCTCGACCTGGTCGATCAGGATCAGGCACAGGTCGCCGGGGCGCAGATGCGACAGGGCGGTGTCGATGGCGAGGAATTCGCCATGGATTTCCTCGATCGCGGTGGTGCGCCTGGCGCCGGCCAGCCCCTGGTGCAGCAGGGCGAGCACTTCGCCGTCAGCGCGGCCGCGCTGGCAGGCGTCCTGATACAGGATGACTTCGTCGAACGCGTCGCCGAGGATCTCGGTCTGCTGACGGATGTCCTGGTCGCGGCGGTCGCCGGCGCCGCTGATCACCACCGAGCGGCGCTTGGCCGGCATGGTTTCGATCGCGCGGGTCAGGGCCAGGATCGCGTCCGGGTTGTGACCGTAGTCGGCGATCAGGGTGGCGCCGTTGTACTCGAACAGGTTGAAGCGGCCCGGCGCGGTGTCGGCATCGCTGACGAAGGAGCGCAGGCCGGCACGGATGGTGTCCCAGTCGGTGCCGAGTGCCCAGGCGCCAGCGACGCAGGCCAGGGTGTTTTCGACCTGGAAGCCGATCCGGCCGCCGGCGGTCAGCGGGATGTCGGCCAGGGCCAGGCGGACTTCGCTGCTGCCCTGTGCGGCGACGATGTCACCGCCGTCGACGTAGATCACCCGCTTGCCCTGGGCGCGGTGCGACACCATGACCGGCAGGGTCGGGTCGATGGCGAAGTAGGTGACCTGGCCCGGGCAGGCGTCGGCCATGTGTGCCACCAGCGGATCGGCTGCATTCAGCACGGCCATGCCGGTGGTCGACACATTGCGCACGATGATGCTCTTCAGCACCGCCAGGTCTTCCAGCGTGGAGATGTAGTTCAGGCCGAGGTGATCGCCCATGCCGACGTTGGTGACGATGGCGACGTCACAGACATCGAAGCCGAGGCCTTCGCGCAGCAGGCCGCCACGCGCGGTCTCGAACACGGCAGCGTCGACGTCCGGGTGGAACAGCACGTTGCGCGCGCTGCGCGGACCGCTGCAGTCGCCGGTATCGGTGCGACGGCCGTTGATGTAGACGCCGTCGGTATTGGTCATGGCGACGCGCTTGCCGGTCTGCGCCAGCAGGTGGGCGGACAGGCGCACTGTGGTGGTCTTGCCATTGGTGCCGGAGACGGCGATGACCGGGATGCGGCCGTTGTCGCCGGGGGCGAACATCGACGAGATCACCGCTTCGCCGACATCGCGGCCCTTGCCGAACGACGGCTGGATATGCATGCGCAGGCCGGGGGCGGCGTTGACTTCGACAATGCCGCCGCCCTGTTCTTCCAGCGGACGCAGCACGCTGTCGCAGACCACGTCGACGCCGGCAATGTCGAGGCCGATGGTTCGCGCTGCCGCGATGGCGCGTGCGGCCAGTTCCGGGTGGACGTCGTCGGTCACATCGGTGGCGCTGCCGCCGGTGGACAGGTTGGCATTGTTGCGCAGCACCACGCGCTGGCCGCGGGCCGGCACGCTGTCGGCGTCCAGGCCCTGGGTCTGCAGGGTGGCCAGGGCGATGTCGTCGAGGCGGATGCGGGTCAGCGAGGTCGAGTGGCCACTGCCGCGACGCGGGTCGAGGTTGACCACGTCGATCAGCTCGCGCACCGTCAGGGCGCCATCACCGACCACTTGCGGCGGTTCGCGCCGCGCGGCGGCAACCAGCTGGTCGCCAACCACCAGCAGACGGTAGTCATGGCCGGGGATAAAGCGTTCAACCAGCACATGGCTGCTGATTTCCGACGCTGCCGCGTAGGCGGCCAGCACCTGGTCGTGGGTCGAGATATTGACCGCAACGCCCTTGCCCTGATTGCCGTCCTGCGGCTTGATCACCACCGCGCCGCCGATTTCCTGCACGGCGGCCCAGCAGTCGTCGACATCGGTCACGGTGCGGCCGTTCGGCACCGGCACGCCGGCGGCGTGCAGCAGCACCTTGGTCAGTTCCTTGTCCTGGGCGATCGCCTCGGCGATGGCGCTGGTGCTGTCGACTTCGGCGGCCTGGATGCGGCGTTGCTTGCTGCCCCAGCCGAACTGGACCAGGCTGCCCCTGGTCAGGCGGCGGAACGGAATGCCGTGGGCAACGGCGGCGTCGACGATATTGCCGGTGCTTGGTCCGAGCCGGACATCCTCGTCCAGATCGCGCAGGGCAGCCAGGGCGGCCTGCACGTCGAACGGCTGGCCGGCGTCGGCGGCCTTCAGCAGCGCTTCGGCCTGCTCGAAGGCCAGCCGGCCGACTTCTTCCTCGGTGTATTCGACCACGACCTGGTAGATGCCGGCTTCCAGCGTTGCCGTGGTGCGGCTGAAGCTGACCGGACAGCCGGCGCGTGCCTGCAGCGCCAGGGCGACGGCTTCCAGTGCATGGGCCATCGACACGGTTTCATCGTGGCGCAGGGTCTTCAGGGCGCCGAGTTCCGGGAACAGCCCGCGCAACCGGTCTTCGAACCCGGCCATCCCGGCCAGCGTGCGTTCGGTGTCGGTGCAGGCGACGATGGCTTCGATCGCCGTGTACCGGCTCCACAGGTTCGGGCCGCGCAGAGCGCGGATACGGGAGACTTCCATTTTGAGATGCGTCCTGTCCGGTAGGGCTTAGCGGTTGTTCGGGGTTTGCTGGCCAGCCCACTGGCGGACAGCGTTGAGTACGGGCCGGGGATTCCCCTCGCCGCACTGGATGATCAGGCATTCGCCGGCCGACAGGGCGGCCAGGGCATCGTCGACGGCGCGCGTCGCATCGCTTTCCTCGCGGATGTCGCTGGCGCGGATCGCCTGTGCCAGCCCCTGGCGCAGCAGGGCGCGGGCGGCGCCTGCCGGGCGCTGCGACGATACGGTGGCGTCGTCGGTCAGCACGATGCGGTCGAAGGCGGCGCCAAGGATTTCGCCCTGGCGGACCAGATCTTCGTCGCGGCGGTCGACGCCGCCGCCGTAGACGACGGTGCGATGGCTGCACGGGAAGCGGCCGAGCGCATCGACCAGCGCCTGCAGCGCGGCCGGATTGTGGGCGTCGTCGACGATCACGGTCGAACCCTGGCTCTCGAATACCGAGAAGCGGCCGGTGGCATCGTGACGGTCCGGCTCGAAGGTGACAATGCCGGCGCGAATCAGGTCGGTCGACAGGCCCATCGACCACGCGGCGGCAATGGCGGCCAGCACGTTTTCGGTCTGGAAGGCGACGCGGCCGCCACGGGTCAGCGGGAAGTCGTCGACCTGGGCCAGCACGATTTCATCGCTGCCGGTGGCCAGTACGACCTGTTCGTCGCGGACCACGACGGCACGCTTGCCGGCAGCCAGGTGTTCCTGCACCACCGGCAGGTCGGCGTCGAGGGCGAAGTAGATCACTTCGCCGTCGCACAGCGCAGCCATCTCGGCCACGTCCGTGTCGCGGGCATTGAGGATGGCGGCGCCGGTCGGCAGTACCACGTCGATCTGGCTGCGCAGCACGTTGAACATGCGATCCGCGGTATCGATATGGTTGTCGCCAAGGTGATCCGGGTTGTCGATATTGGTGATGATGCCGACCTGGCAGCGGTCGTAGGCGAGGCCGTCGTTCAGCAGCGCGCCGCTGTCGTTCTCGAACACGGCGGCATCGACCGCACGGTTCATCAGGATGCGGCGGGCGGCGTCCCAGTTTGCGCTGTCGCGGGTTTCCACCTGGCGACGGTCGAGGAACAGGCCGTCGCTGCAGGCCAGACCGACGTGGGCGCCGCTGAGGCGCAGCAGACGGGCGACCAGGCGGGCGACCACGGTCTTGCCGTTGCTGCCGGTGATGCCGACGATCGGGATACGGCCGTCTTCGCCTTCCGGGAACAGATGGGCGGCGATGGCGCGGCCGACCGGGCGCGGGGTGCCATCGGCCGGGCGCAGGTGCATCAGCAGGCCCGGGCCGGCGTTGACTTCGACGATGGCGCCGCGCTGTTCTTCCAGCGGGCGGGTGATGTCACGGGTGACCAGGTCGACGCCGGCGATGTCCAGACCCACAGTGCGCGCGGCCAGCGACACGGCGGCGGCGACTTCCGGGTGGACGATGTCGGTTACGTCGAAGGCGACGTTGCCGTTGCGCTGGATCAGCACGTCGACCCCGGCGGGCACGACCGAATCCGGTTCGAAGCCCTGACGCTTGAGGTCGAGACGGGCGGCGGTGTCGAGGCGCACGGTGTTCAGCGGATGGTCTTCGGTGCGGCCGCGGCGCGGGTCGCTGTTCAACTGGCTGTCGATCAGTTCGCGCACGGTTTCGCGACCGTTGCCGACTACCCAGGCTTCTTCGCCGCGGGCGGCGGCGACCAGCTTGCCGCCGACTACCAGCAGGCGGTGCTCCAGACCTTCGACAAAGCGTTCGACGATCACGCCGCTGCCTTCGTCGATGGCGACCTTGTACGCGGCTTCGACTTCTTCGCGGGTGTTCAGGTTGGTGAACACGCCGCGGCCGTGGTTGCCGTCATACGGCTTGACCACCACCGGCACGCCGATTTCCTCGGCGGCTTCCCACGCGTCTTCCGGGCTGCGCACGTAGCGACCTTCCGGGACCGGTACGCCACAGGCTTCAAGCAGGGTCTTGGTCAGGTCCTTGTCGCGCGAAATGCTTTCGGCGATGGCGCTGGTGCGGTCGGTCTCGGCGGTCCAGATCCGGCGCTGGCGTGCGCCATAGCCGAGCTGGACCAGGTTGCCGGTGTTCAGGCGGAAATACGGGATATCGCGGTCGTCGGCGGCGTCGACGATGCAGGCCGTGCTCGGGCCGAGGCAATGGTCATCGACCAGGTCGCGCAGCGTGTCGACCACGGCGGCGACATCGAACGGGCGGTCTTCGATGGCGGCCATGACCAGATCGCGCGCGGCGTACAGGGCGGCGCGGGTGACATCTTCGTGCCAGGCGCGGACCACGACCTTGTACACGCCGCGGATCGGGGTTTCGCGTGCCTTGCCGAAACCGCCGGGCATGCCGGCCAGGTTCTGCAGTTCAAGCGTGACATGTTCGAGGATATGGCCCGGCCAGGTGCCTTCTTCGACCCGGCGCAGAAAACCGCCGCGTTCGCCGTAGCTGCAGCGGTGCTCGATCAGCGACGGCAGCCAGCTCGACAGGCGCTCGTAGAAGCCGGGCAGGGTGTTGGACGGGCATTCTTCCAGTTCGCCGATATCGACCCAGGCCTCGAGTACCGGGCGGTAGGTCCACATGTTCGGTCCGCGCAGGGAGATGACGCGGAGAATTTCAATGTCTTTCTTTTTCATGTTCCAAATAATGCCGTAGGTTTCCGTACCTGAAATGTTTCTGATTGGATCAATTTGTATCCGATTATTAATCGTTGATCAGAATGCTATTCAAGTGAGGGGTAAATGAGTTCGAGATGGAAACAAGCAAGTCCTGACTTTGAATCTTTCATTTAAACCTGTGGCCGTATCGCCGACGACCGGTGACAGGGCGGGGCGCACCGGTGGGCGGGGTCTGGCAGCGAGGCATTGGAAGCTCCGAGTAGGAACGGGAGGTACTATACACTTGCTTCTCCAGCAATTAAACTCTAGGCGGATTCAAGTTTCATCGCGGTCCGGATGCGCTAAATCCTTGTTGTGAAACCGTCTGCGGAATCTGAATGGCCGGTGACGCACAATTCATTACAAACTATTTCAATTCGCGCAAGTGCATTGCGGTGATTGTGAAGTCGATTGAATGTAATGGTGTGTAATGAATTGAAATGAATTGCACGTGAATGGTCCGTTCTTCTGCGTGCAGTCATCGTCTCCAGGACAGGCAGCTTCACCACGGTCGGGCCCGTTGCCCCTCTCGCCAGAAATCAGCTAATGACAAATCATTTATCCGTAGCAAACGTCCACTCCCGCAGCACGCTGCCCGACGAATGGCAACATGAAGTGCAGTCCAGCCTGTCGGTCGGGGAAACCGTGCTGGCGTGGCTGGAAGTCGATCTGGACCGGCGACTGCATTTCCAGCCGGGCATGGTGATCGTGACCGATCGCCGCCTGCTGGCGCGAGCGCCGGACAGCAAGAGCTGGAAGATCTGGGGCTATCGCGAGGGCCTGGCCCTGCGCCTGAGCGACCATGCCGGCGTCGGCGCGATCGAGCTGGTCGACGGTGAGTCCCGCCTGGCCGACTGGCGCTTCACGCTGGGACTGAACCCGGCCGCGCTGCGGCTGGTCGACCAGTTCACGCTGCACCGCGACCGTTATCTGGCCGGCCTGCCGGCTGCCGAACTCGCAGTCAGCGCCGTCTGCCCGAACTGCAATGCGACACTGGCGTCGGCGGATGCCGACTGCCCGCACTGCAGCGGCGAGACCGGCACGCCACCGACCACCTGGACGCTGTTCCGGCTGTGGCGCTTTGCCCGTCCGTACCGCGGCCGGCTGCTGACCGCCTTCGTGCTGACGCTGCTGTCGACGGCGGCGACCCTCGTCGCGCCATACCTGACCATGCCGCTGATGGACAAGGTGCTGATCCCGTACCAGAACGGCACGCCGATCGACACCGGGCTGGTCAAGCTGTACCTGCTCGGCCTGTTCGGCTCGGCGCTGTTCGCCTGGGTACTGGGCTGGGGACGAACCTATATCCTGGCGCTGGTCAGTGAACGCATTGGCGCTGACCTGCGCACCTCGACCTACGAACACCTGCTGAAATTGTCACTGCAGTATTTTGGTGGCAAGCGCACCGGCGACCTGATGGCGCGCATCGGCTCGGAAAGTGACCGCATCTGCATCTTCCTGTCGCTGCACCTGATGGATTTCGCCACCGACGTGCTGATGATCATCATGACGGCGGCGATCCTGTTCTCGATCAATCCGTGGCTGGCACTGGTCACGCTGCTGCCGCTGCCCTTCATCGCCTGGATGATCCATCTGGTCCGCGACCGCCTGCGCCACGGCTTCGAGAAAATCGACCGCATCTGGTCCGAAGTGACCAATGTGCTGGCCGATACCATTCCCGGCATCCGCGTGGTCAAGGCCTTTGCCCAGGAGAAACGGGAAACCGGGCGCTTCCGCGAAGCCAACCGCCACTATCTGACCGTCAACGACCGGGTCAACAAGGTCTGGTCGCTGTTCTCGCCGACCGTGACCCTGCTGACCGAAATCGGCCTGCTGGTGGTGTGGGCATTCGGCATCTGGCTGGTGTCGCATGACCAGATTACCGTCGGTGTGCTGACCGCGTTCCTGACCTATATCAGCCGCTTCTACACCCGGCTGGATTCGATGAGCCGCATCGTGTCGGTGACGCAGAAGGCTGCCGCCGGCGCCAAGCGCATCTTCGACATCCTCGACCATGTATCCAGCGTGCCGGAGGCGAGCCACCCGGTGTCGGTCGGCAATGTCAGCGGCAAGATCGAGCTGCGCGACGTCGGCTTCCGCTACGGCAGCCGCTCGGTGATCCGCAACCTGAACCTGACCATCCAGCCGGGCGAGATGATCGGTCTGGTCGGCCACAGCGGTTCGGGCAAGAGTACGCTGGTCAACCTGATCTGCCGTTTCTATGACGTGGCCGATGGTGCCATTCTGGTCGATGGCGAGGATATCCGCTCGCTGCGCGTGGCCGATTTCCGCCGCAATATCGGTCTGGTGCTGCAGGAGCCGTTCCTGTTCTTCGGCACCATTGCCGACAACATCGCCTATGGCAAGCCGGATGCGACCCGCGAGGAAATCGTCGCCGCCGCCCGTGCCGCCCATGCCCACGAATTCATCCTGCGCCTGCCGCACGGCTACGATTCGCTGGTCGGTGAACGCGGCCAGGCCCTGTCCGGCGGCGAGCGCCAGCGCATCTCGATTGCCCGTGCGCTGCTGATCAACCCGAGCATCCTGATTCTCGACGAGGCGACGGCATCGGTCGACACCGAAACCGAGAAGGAAATCCAGAAGGCGCTCGACAACCTGGTGCGCGGCCGCACCACCATTGCCATTGCCCACCGCCTGTCCACGCTGCGTCGTGCCAGCCGGCTGGTGGTGATGGACAAGGGCGAGATCGTCGAAGTGGGCGGGCACGAGGAACTGATCGCCCGCGAAGGGGCGTACTACCGCCTGTACCAGGCGCAACAGCGCCAGGTGGAAGCCGAGGGCGTGTCGGAAGGCGCGCTGTCGGAAACCGTGGACGATTGAGAAAGACACCGATGACCGAAACCGATTTCAGCCTCGACCGCAACGCCTTCGGCCGCCTGGTGCTGACCACTGCCGACGGCACGGTGCACGAGAATGTCGTCCCGGTGCGCGCGTTCCCGATTGCCGCGCCCGACGACGGCCTGTCACTGCTCAGCCATGACGGCAAGGAACTGGTCTGGATCTCGCGGCCATCCGCGCTGCCGGCCGCCCCGCGCGCGCTGATCGAGGAAGAGCTGGCCGGGCGCGAGTTCATGCCGGAGATCCGGCGTCTGAGCGCGGTGTCCGGTTTTGCCTGCCCGTGCGTGTGGTATGTCGATACCGACCGCGGCGAAACCGCTTTCGTGCTGAAGGGCGAGGAAGACATCCGTCGCCTGGCACCGCCGAATCTGCTGATTACCGACAACAACGGCATCCACTATCTGGTCCGCGACATGAACGCGCTGGACAAGACCAGCCGCAAGCTGCTGGACCGGTTCCTGTAAGGGCCGGCCTTGTGCCAGTCGGCTTGCTGACCAACCCGCGCATAGGTGAAAGGCTTGAGGAATTCGAGCCGCGTGAAGTCCGCAGGATTTTCGTCGGGCACTGCGAAATGCGGCATGAAATCCAGGCACCCATCCCCTACGTTCTGCGGTTGTGGCATACGCGCGAAAACCGGCAGGCGTGCCCGGGACTTGCGCCGATGCTTCAGCCTGCCTTGCCGTATGCCGTGGTTTCCAGCAGAAACGCCTCCACCGCTGCCGCAACCGCCTCGGGCTGGTCCTGCTGGACCATGTGACCGGCGTTGGCGATGCTGGCTTCGCGCAGGTCGGCGAAGCCGTCGCGGCGCTCGCGCATCAGTTCCAGAATATTGAAGGTCAGGCTGTTCGGCTCCGGCGAGTCGCCGGCCAGCCACAGCACCGGGCAGGTGATATGGCGCCAGCAGGCCCTGGCTTCTTCCAGCCGGTACAGCACCGGGTTGACCATCTTGTGCTTCGGGTCGGCGCGATAGCGCAGCTCGCCATTGTCGCCGGTTTCGGTCCAGTGCCCGGCCAGCCAGGCGGCGCGGTCCGGGCGCAGGAAGGGCTGGCGTTTCAGCATCTTGGCCACCAGTGCCTGCAGGTCGCCGATCGGGCCGAAGCGCATGCCCGAGCGTTTTTGCGCCAGCCAGCGCGCATAGCGGGCCGGCGCTTCGTCGGGTGAGGTCGCCGGCAGGCCGAAGCCTTCGATCGAGACCAGCGCCGCCACGCGTTCGGGCCGGATGCCGGCATACAGGCTGGCCACCATGCCGCCCATGCTGTGGCCGACCAGTCGCACTGGAGCCTGCGGGGAGTAGTGTTCGAGGATCGCGTCGAGGTCGGCCAGGTAATCAGCGGCGAAATAGCTGCCGGTATTGTGCTGGGAGGCGCCAAAACCGCGCCAGTCCGGTGCAATGATGTCCCAGTCGTGCGCCAGCGCGTCGACCATGAACTGGAAGGTGGCCGAATGGTCCATCCAGCCATGCAGCAGGAACAGTCGCGGCGCGCCGGGTGTGCCCCAGCGGCGGATGTGATGACGCAGGCCATGGGCGGACAGGAATTCGCTGCGGGACGGGTGTACGGATATCGGCATGGTGGGTGCAGTTTACCGCAGCGCCGCATGGGCGGGCAGGGTGGCAGGAACAGTTGTCAGCGGCGAGGCGACAGGCGCGGGTCCAGCGGCGGGGCCTGCACCGACACGATCCGGCAGGCGCTGGCGGCCGGGTGGGCCGGGTTCAGCAAATAGTTGCTGCCGTCCACCGTCAGTGCGCTCGGTACCTGCAGCAGCGCGGACGGCGCCTGCTCCAGCCAGGCGTCGCCGATCCGGCGGGTCAGCTGCGGCTGTTCGTGCCAGTCGTCGGGCAGGGCACTGATGTCGGCATGCAACAGGGATGCCGGTTCCGGGATGTCGATCTGCAGCAACGGGTAGTGGCGCGGGAAGACGTCCAGTTCCAGATGCACCAGCATCTCCAGCATGGCCGACGCGGAATGGTCGGCCAGGTAGACGACCGGCCGGCCGGGCGAGTGCCAGCACCCCCCGGCGCGCAGCCCGCCCTGACCGCGCAGGTCGGCATGGCGGCTGATCCGCCACAGCCTCATGCGAAGTAGCCTTCGTCGATCTGGATCAGCGCGGTTTCGGCCAGCCGTGCACCCTGCTCGGTGCGGGAGATCTCCAGCGGTGACTGCTCGTCGAAACGTCGCAGCGGCTTGCGCATCCAGTCGGTGGCCAGATGGCGGTCGCCGAATACCTGCTCGGCCAGCGCCAGCAGGCTGGCCACCCGCACCGCACGCTCGGATTCCTCGCGCGTCAGCGACTCGTGCCGGGCCAGCCGGTGGGTCAGCGTACGCGGGTTGATGACGAAATCCAGCTCCTTGCGGGTCAGTCCGGAGCGGACCAGATTGTCGATCACGCCCGGCGACACCCCGGCGCTGACCATGCCGGCCAGCGCCAGATCGGTATCCACCGGCTGGCCCAGCAGGACCGACAGTCGCTCGAAGTGGCCGCCGCAGGCGGTCCGGTCCGGGGTCGGTGCAAAGATGGCCTGGGTCATGTCGTGCCCTCCTGGTGCATTGGCGCCACCGCTGGCCGGAATGGCCAATCGGCAATTTGCCGATTAATTATCGGCAAATTGCCGGCGTGGCGCAATGCGGGCACGCGACCGGCTGCGGCGACTGCCGCTACGCGGGCCGGGACGATGCCGTTCCGGCATGAGAAGAAGGGCGCAAGGCCGCCCGCAGGTCATTGCCGCTCGGGCTCTGGTACACCGACAGGCCGAACTCCGGCAGGATGGCGAGCAGGTGATCGAACACATCGCCCTGGATGCGCTCGTACTGCGCCCAGACCGTGGTTGCGGTAAAGCAGTACACCTCGATCGGGATGCCTTCCGGCTGCGGCTCCTGCAGCCGCACCATGCAGGTCATGTCGTGGTGGATGTCCGGATGGGCGTCGAGATAGGCCTGGGCATAGGCGCGGAAGGTGCCGATATTGGTCAGCCGGCGCAGATTGGCCGGCGGGACCGCATGGCCCAGCGCGCTGTTGCTGCGGGCCAGCTCCTCGCTCTTGCCGTCCAGATATGGCGCCAGCAGGCGGATGTCGCGCAGCCGCGCCAGATCTGTCTCGTCGAGGAAGCGCCCGCCGCCGGCATCAAGCCGCAGCGTGCGCTTGATGCGGCGCCCGCCCGACTGCTGCATGCCGCGCCAGTTGCGGAAGCTCTCCGAGATCAGCCGCCAGGTCGGGATGGTGGTGATGGTCATGTCCCAGTTCTGCACCTTGACCGTATGCAGCGCGATATCGACCACGCTGCCGTCGGCACCGACCTGGGGCATCTCGATCCAGTCACCGACGCTGAGCATGTCGTTGGTGCTCAACTGCACGCTGGCAACCAGTGACAGGATGGTGTCCTTGAACACCAGCAGCAGCACTGCCGACATCGCACCGAGGCCGGACAGCAGGATCAGTGGCGAGCGGTCGATCAGCGTCGACACGATAAAGATCCCGCCCAGTGTGAATACGGCGATCTTGGCCAGTTGCACGAAGCCCTTGATCGAGCGCGTGCGCGCATGCTCGGTACGGGCATAGATCTCCTGCACCCCGTTAAGCAGCGCGCTGACCGCCAGCAGGCAGAACAGGCCGGTGGTTGCCAGTGCCACGTTCAGCAGCACCATTTCCAGCCCGGCCGGCAGTGCCGGCACGAAGCGCAGGCCGAACTGCACCACCAGCGACGGGGTGGCCTGCGCCAGCCGGTGCAGCACGCGCTGTTCGAACAGGATGTCGTCCCATTCCCAGACGCTGCGCCGGGTCATGACATGCACGGCACGAACCAGCACCCGTTCGACCAGGAACTGCGCCACCAGTGCGACCAGCGACAATACCAGCAGCCCGGCCACGCACTGTGCCCATGGCTCGTTCATCCACACTTCCCAATTCATGCTCGTCACTTTCCGTTTCGCCTCCTTGTACAGGGATCGCGCGACGGACCGGCCGGTCCCGCGATCACCGGGCGGGAAACCTTACCATGTGGCGGGCAGTGGGCAAAACCGCGGCAGATTCAGGCGTCCGGGTCCCATTGCGGCGCAAAATCGGGGTTGACCAGTCGTTCGCCCCGCTCCAGGGCGGCGATGGCGGCGCTGTCCGCCGCCGACAGGCGGACCCGTGCCGCCTGCAGATTGGCCTGCAGATGTTCGCGCCGGGTCGAGGACGGAATCACGGCAAAACCCTGCTGCAGCAACCACGACAGCGCGACCTGCGCCGGGCTGGTGTCGTGCTGCACGGCCAGCCGCTGCAGCACCGGGTCGTGCATGACCTTGCCGTAAGCCAGCGGCATGTAGGCGGTGACCGGGATGCCGTTCTCGCCGGCAAGGCGCGCCACGCGGCGGTTCTGCAGGAACGGATGCATCTCGATCTGCACACTGGCGATCCGGTCGGCGCCGACGAGGTCGATGGCCTGCTGCAGCTGGGCGAGGGTGAAGTTGGAAACGCCGATATGCCGGGTCAGCCCGCGTGCCTTTGCTTCGGCCAGCGCGGTCAGCGATTCGGCCAGCGGGATCGCGTCGCCGGGCGATGGCCAGTGGATCAGTGTCAGGTCGACCTGGTCCAGCTGCAGCCTGGTCAGCGAGGCTTCCAGACTCGGCGCCAGCGCGACGGCAGACAGGTTTTCGGTCCAGATCTTGGTGGTGACGAACAACGAGCCGCGGTCGAGGCCGCTGTCGGCAATGGCCTGGCCGACTTCGGCCTCATTGCCGTAGATCTGCGCGGTGTCGATATGGCGGTAGCCGAGTTCGAGGCCGGTACGCACCGAGTCGATGACGGTCTGGCCCTGCAGGCGGAAGGTGCCGAGGCCGATGGCGGGCATGTTCATGATGGATCTGCCTTGTCGTTAGGGTGTTGAAGGGAAAATCAGTCGGCGCAGGCGGTGGCCAGCGGCGTCTCGCCGCCTGCCGCCGGGACGGTCCTGCGATCAAGATGGCCGCTGAGTGCGGTCAGCCCGAGCGCGCCGAGCACCACCAGCGCCCCGATCCACGGCGTCTGCATGATGCCGAGATGCGCGACCACCAGCCCGCCGCCCCAGGCGCCGCCGGCGATGCCGAGATTGAAGGCGGCGATATTCAGCCCGGAGGCGACATCCAGCGCACGCGGGGCTTCGCGTTCGGCCTGGCGTACCACGTACAGCTGCAGGCCCGGCACATTGCCGAAGGCGACAGCCCCCCAGGCCAGCACGGTCAGCAGCACCAGCACCTTGCTGCCGGCGGTGAAGGTCAGCGCAAACAGCACCAGCGCCAGGACCAGGAAAATGCGTTTCAGGGCCGGTACCGGGCCGATGCGGTCGGCCAGCCGGCCGCCGTACAGATTGCCGAAGGCCACCGACACACCATAGACCAGCAGCACCAGACTGACGGCATCGGCGCTGAAGCCGGAGACCTCGCGCAGAATCGGTGCCAGGAAGGTGAAGGCCGTGAATGTGCCACCGTACCCGACGGCCGTCATGGCATAGACCAGCAGCAGACGGGGCCTGGCCAGCACCCGGAGCTGTTCGGCCAGCGAGGCCGGGCGGGTGTGACGCAGGCCGGACGGCACGAAGGCCAGGCTGCCGAGGAAGGCGATGGCGCCGAGCGCGGACACCAGCAGGAAGGTGTTGCGCCAGCCGAAGTGCTGACCGATGAACGTGCCGAGCGGCACGCCGGTCACCAGGGCCACGGTCAGGCCGGTAAACAGGATGGCGATGGCGCCAGCGGCCTTTTCCTTCGGCACCAGCCCGGTGGCGAGCGTTGAGCCGATGGAGAAGAACACGCCGTGGGCCAGGCCGGTCAGCACGCGGGCCACGATCAGCGATTCGTAGCCGGGCGCCTGCCAGGCCAGCAGATTGCCGACGGTGAACAGCGCCATCAGTGACAGCAGCAGGGTCTTGCGCGGCCATTTGCCGCTGAGTGCGGTCAGCACGGGGGCACCGACGGCGACACCAAGCGCGTACAGGCTGACCAGCAGGCCGGCGGACGGCAGGTCGACGCCGAGGTCGGTGGCAATGGTGGGAATCAGGCCGACGATAACGAATTCGGTCGTTCCGATGGCAAAGGCGCTGAGGGTCAGCGCCAGCAGGGCGATGGGCATGACGGGACTCCGGGTTGGAATGCCGCGCAGTGTCCCTGATTTACATTTGCAGATTAAGCCCGTTATCCTCGCAAGATAATTGACTGAAAATCAACAATGAACCTGACCCTGGAAGAAGTGCAGGCCTTTGTCGCCGTGGTCGACCACGGCTCGATTACCGCGGCGGCGGCCCAGCTCGGGCTGACCGTGTCCGGCGTCAGTCGTTCGCTGGGACGGCTGGAGGCCAAGCTGGATACCACGTTGCTGCAGCGGACTACGCGCCGGCTGGCGCTGACCGAAGAGGGAGAAGCGTTTCTGCTCCATGCACGCCAGATCCTGGCCGCGGTCGACAATGCCGAAGACCAGATGGCGCTGCGCCGGCAGACGCCGGCCGGCCGCCTGCGGGTCGATGCGGCGTCGCCATTCATGCTGCATGTGCTGGTGCCGCTGGTTGGCGACTTTCGTCGCCTGTATCCGCAGATTGCGCTGGAACTGCACAGCAGCGAGCAGGTCATCGACCTGCTTGAACAGCGCACTGACGTGGCCATCCGCATCGGGCCGCTGCGCGACTCGACCCTGCATGCACGCGCGCTCGGCAGCAGCCGGCTGCGGCTGCTGGCCAGCCCGGCGTATCTTGCCGCACAGGGCTGGCCGGCCACAGTCGCCGACCTTGACCGTCATGCGCTGCTGGGCTTTACCCGGCCGGACTCGCTGAATGACTGGCCAGTGCGTGACGCGGATGGCGGCCTGCTGCATGTCCGGCCGACACTGGCTGCGTCCAGCGGGGAAACCCTGCGCCAGCTGGCGCTGGCCGGCGAGGGTATCGCCTGCCTGTCGGATTTCATGACCGGCAGCGACCGGCAAGCCGGGACGCTGCTGCCGGTACTGGCAGAGATCACACTGGACGTACGCCAGCCGATCCACGCCGTCTATTACCGCAATACCCAGCTGGCGGCACGGATTGCCTGTTTTCTGGACTTTGTCAGCCGCCGTATCGGCGTCGACGGTCAGGGGCTTATCCGGGCAGATGGCGCTCGATAAGCGGGAACAGCTCGCGTTCCTCGAAACGGACGTGGGCTTCCAGCGTTATGGCGAAGTCGGCGATTCGCGCGCTGTCGCCGTCACTGATTGCCGTCAGCTGCGCGCGCAGCTGGCGGTGCTCGGCCAGCGTCCGCTCGCGCAGCGGCCGTTCGTCGTCGGCCAGCAGCAGTGGCAGCCAGTCGCGCTCTTCTTCCTCAAAATGGGCCAGCAGTGCCGGCTGGTCGAGTTGCGCGAACACGCTGACGGCCTGGCCGGCATCGGCGCGTTTCAGGCGCACGGCCAGCGACAGCGCCGGCTGGTGCTCGCGCGACAGCGACTGCAGCAGCGGGTGGCGCTTCATGCCGGCGGGTCCAGCGGGCGCACGACAAAGACCACCGGGTCATCGGCATGTTCCAGCAGCAGGCGGCGGACCCGGTCCTGCCAGCTGCGGCGGAAGGCGGCCAGTTCGGCCGGCGAGGCCGTGGGCGACAGGGCGCGCTGCATCAGCGTACTGCCGTCCGGTGCGGCCGGCACCCGGTCGAGCCGGGCGCTGACGCCGACCGCGGCACCGGTATCGGTGCGACGCAGTTGCAGGGTGTCCGCCGCCCCGGTGCCGAAGTGCAGCGACTGGCGCCGGTCGAAACGTCCGCCGATGCCCTTGAATCCGCCGTCGCCGGTGGCACCGGTCAGCAGCGTGACCACACTGGCGATCACGCCGCACACGCCGTCGGTCCGTGCTGCCGACAGTTCTGCATGCAGCGCGCCGCGCTCCGGCACGCTGTCCGGGTACAGTGCGGCCAGTGCTGCCCGGGTCATCAGGAAAGCCGACGCCACGGTCGGACACGAATGGCCGGCCAGCCGGACCGCGTCCAGATAGCGATAGGTCAGCAGGCCGTCGTCGGTTGCGCCGAGAAAGTCGGCGAGCGGGTCGCGCATGGTGATGCGCGGTGCCTGGTCATACAGTGTGGTCATGGGCATGGCGTGATCAGGCCGCCTGGACGCGGCTGATGCGCACGCGCCATTCGTCCGGGCCCTGTTCCAGATATTGCCAGTCGAACTGCCCGGCGTACTCGGCCATGAACTGGTAGTGCAGCGGCTTCGGGTCGTGATCATTGCACAGCAGCAGCGACTGGCCGGTTTGCAGGCTGTCGAACGTGCCGAAGATCAGCGGGTGACGGTCGCGCGGCGGGATCTGACGGACATCGATAAGCACTTCACTCATGACGCGGGCTCCTTGTAGGGGATGAACAGGTATGTGGAATGAAGCTTATCTTTTTGTCTGCATCAAAAGCAATATAAAAATTACATCTTTATCGGCGGGAAGACCCGAACGGACTGATTCCGTTCGGATTTCTGCCGTCGCTCAGTCGGTCTTGTCCCGCCCATCCTCGAACAGGGCGGCGCGCATCAGCAGCATGGCCGTGACCGGCGAGGTCATCAGCAGGAACACGCTGATCAGGACTTCCTGTACCACCATGCGCTGGCCGAGCACCGAAAACGCCAGGATCGACGCCAGCAGCACGCAGGCCGCGCCCAGCGTATTGCCGAGCGCCGGGCCGTGCATGCGTGCGTAGAAGTGCGGCAGACGCAACAGGCCGATCGCGCCGATCAGGGTCAGCACACCGCCGGCGCACAGCAACAGCACGACCGGGATGGCGGCCCACAGCGGAAGCTGGTTCATGGCTCGATCACCTCGCCGCGCAGCAGGAACTTGGCCATGGCGCAGGTGCCGACAAAGCCGAACAGGGCGATCAGCAGCGCGATGTCGAAATACACCGCCGCGCCGGAACGCACGCCGAGCGTCAGCACGGTCAGCATCCCGCTGATATACAGCGCGTCGAGCGCCAGGATGCGGTTCTTGGCGCCGGGGCCCTTCAGCATGCGCCAGGCGGCGCAGCACATGGCCAGTACGAAGCAGAGCAGGGCGAAGTTCACCGCCAGGGTCAGCAGCATATTCATTCGAAAATCTCCATCAGCGGTCGCTCGTAGCGCTGTTTGATGGTCCTGATCCAGTGTGCCTCGTCGTGCAGTTCGAGCACGTGCAGTGTCAGCGTGTGGCTGTCGGGGTCGAGGCCGGACCAGACCGTGCCGGGGGTGGCGGTGACGATGATCGACAGCACGGCCAGGCCGTGCGGATCGCGCAGGTCGAGCGGGATGCGCATGAAGCCCGAGTGCGCGCGCCGCTCGGGCGGGCCGAGGATGATGCCGGTCACGGCCAGATTGGAGCGGGCGATGTCGACCAGCACATGGCCGAGCAGCGACAGTGCGACCACCGGCCGCCGCAGCCGCGCCCGCAGCGGCCGCATGGCCGCGACCAGCAGCGACAGTGTCGTCGCCAGCAGCGCACCCAGCACGATCTGGCCGGGCGACAGGCTGTCGTTCAGGATCAGCCACAGCAGCAGCAGCGCTGCCGCCAGCGGCAGCCAGGCGAGTTTGCGGGCCATCAGCGTGCTCCGTTCTGCGGTGTCAGCACCGCGTCGATATAGCGTTGCGGGTTCTGCAGCGCGCTGGCAGTGTCGACCAGATAGCCCATCACCGGCCCGGCGGCAATGGCCATTACCACGCACAGGCCGATCAGTCCGGCCACCGGCCCGGCTTCGATCACCCGCAGGCGCGGCACGGTGCGGGCCGAACTCCAGAAAATGCGCATGCCCATCCGGCACAGCGCAATTACCCCGGCCAGCCCGGACAGCAGCACGGCGACGGTCAATGCCCAGGCGCTGAGCGGGGTCGTGCCGTCAGCGGCGCCGGCCAGCGCGGCCGACAGCAGCGAGAACTTGGCGACAAAGCCGGACAGGGGCGGCAGGCCGGCGACCAGCAGCGTGCAGATCACGAAAGCCAGGCCGAGAAAGGCCATGGCCGCCGGGATGGCGACGCCGACCACATCGTCGGAATGGCGCTTGTCCTCCGGGTCTTCCAGTCCGAAGGCTTCCATGGCCACGGCCAGCAGGTCGGCGCCGAAGGCGCGGCTGCGTTCGGCCATCTCGACCAGCAGGAAAAAGGCGCCGGTCGCCAGTACCGAACTCAGCAGATAAAACAGCATTGGCGCAATGGTGCCGGGCGTACCGATGCCGATCGCCGCCATCAGCGTGCCGGACGAGACGATGACGCAGAAACCGATCAGCCGTTCCATCTGCTGCGCGCCCAGCACGCCGACCGTGCCGTACAGCAGCGTCAGCAGGCCGATGCCGAACAGCCAGTCGCCGGTATACGGAAACAGGCCGCCATCGGCGCCCAGCAGGCTGCCGAGCCGCAGCAGCGCATAGATGCCGACCTTGGTCATGATAGAGAACATTGCCGCGACCGGCGCGCACGACGCCCCGTAGGCACCCGGCAGCCAGAAATTCAGCGGCCAGGCGGCGGCCTTGACCAGGAACACCACGCCGAGCACGGCCGCGCCAGCCTCGAACAGCAGCCGTTCGTCGCCGGCCAGCTGCGGTGCCTTTACCGCCAGATCGGCCAGGTTCAGCGTGCTGGTCACGCCGTAGATCAGTGCGGCGCCGATCAGGAACATCAGTGATGCCACCAGGTTGACCACCACGTAAGGCAGGCCGGCCTTGACCCGCGCCAGCCCGGAACCGTGCAGCGCCAGCCCGTACGAGGCGGCCAGCAGGATTTCAAAGAACACGAACAGGTTGAACAGGTCGCCGGTCATGAATGCGCCGTTCAGCCCCATCAGCAGGAACTGGAACAGCGGGTGGAAGTGGACGCTGGAGCGGTCCCAGCGTGCCAGCGAGTAGACCAGCGTCGCCAGGGCGAGCACGGCGCTGAGCACCAGCATCAGCGCGGCCAGCCGGTCGACCACCAGCACGATGCCGAACGGCGCGGCCCAGTTGCCGACCTGGTAGACCGCGATCGGCGCTGCTGCTGCCGCGCCAGCCAGCAGCGCCGCGGCCACCGCCAGTTGCGCCAGCGTCGATAGCACGGCGATGCTGGCGCGCGTATTGCGGCGCGCGTCGCCGAGCGTCAGCATCAGGGCGCCGGCCAGCAGCGGCAGGATGACCGGCAGCACCGGCAGGTGGGAAGTCCAGTCGCTCACCAGTCGCCCCCGCTTTCCCGCCCGTCGACGTGGTCGGTGCCGGTCAGGCCGCGCGAGGCCAGCAGCACCACCAGAAACAGTGCCGTGGTGGCGAAGCCGATGACGATGGCGGTCAGCACCAGCGCCTGCGGCACCGGGTCGTCATAACGCGACGGATCCATGACCTGGCTCGGGTCGACGATCGGCGCGCGGTCGATGGTCAGCCGGCCCATGCCGAAAATGAACAGGTTGACGGCATAGGACAGCAGCGACAGCCCCATGATCACCTGGAAGGTGCGTGGCCGCAGCAGCAGCCAGACGCCGGCGCCGGCCAGAACGCCGACGGCGAGTGCATAGACGATTTCCATCAGTCGGCCTGCCTTTCCTGTTGTGTGGGCAGCGGTTTGCGATGCTGGGTACGCAGCGACTGGTGGGCCAGCGCCACCAGCACCAGTGTGGTCGCGCCGACCACCAGCATGTAGACGCCGATATCGAACGGCAGCACGCTGGACAGGTGCACCGCGCCGATCAGCGGCAGATACAGATCCCCGGCCAGGCTGGTCAGGAACGGCCGCGCGGCGAACCACGAGCCGATGCCGGCACTGCCGGCGGCCAGCAGGCCGATGGCGATCCAGTACTGCGGGTGCAGCCGCGAGCGCGACTCGACCCAGACAATGCCGCCGAACATGTACTGCAGGATCACCGCCGTCGACAGGATCAGCCCGCCGACAAAGCCGCCACCGGGGGCGTTGTGGCCGCGCAGCAGGAAGTACAGCGACACCAGCGCCGCGACCGGCATGATCAGCCGCACCAGCACCGTCGGCACCATCAGGTAGCCGGCCGGCAGGGCCGCATCCGGATTCGGCGCGGCCATCATCGGCTGGTCGAGCTGCTGCTGTGGCGGCGCCACGCTTTCCGGCGCCGGGCGGAAGCGGCGCAGCAGCGCGTAGACCGTCAGCGCCACGATGCCGAGCACGGTAATCTCGCCCAGGGTATCGAAGCCGCGGAAGTCGACCAGGATCACGTTGACCACATTCAGCCCGCCGCCCTGCGGCAGCGATTCACGGATAAAGAATGGTGCGATACCCTCGATGGCCGTTCGCGACATGACGGCGAAGGTCAGCCCGGCCATGCCGCAGCCGACCAGTGCCGCAATGCCGAAGTCGCGCAACCGGCGGCTGTAGGCGATGACGCTGCCGGCACCAGCCTGGCCCGGCTGCTCGATGCGGCGCGGCAGCCAGCGCAGGCCGAGCAGGATCAGCACCACGGTGACTACTTCGACCGTGATCTGGGTCAGTGCCAGATCCGGTGCGGAGAACCAGGCGAAGGTCAGGCAGGTCGCCAGCCCGGCGCTGCCGGCCAGAATCAGCGCCACCAGCCGGTGGTACTTGGCCTGGTGCGCGGCTCCGACGGCGCAGGCCGCGCCGCTCAGCCACAGCAGCGCAAACACCGGGTCCAGCGGGGCCAGCGGCTTGTCGCCGAAGCGGAAGCCGTGCGGCCACAGCGGAATCAGCGCGGCGGTGAAGGCTGCGCACACCAGCAGCAGCAACTGCACCTGCAGCCGGCGCGAGGACACATAGCGCATCAGGTGGTCGGCCGCCGACATGCTGGTCGCCATCACGAATTCAAACGCGCGCTTGCCGTCAAAGCGGTAGATCAGGATGCCGCCGCTGGCCTGGCGCCACTGCAGCCACAGGTACAGCAGCACACCGCCGACCAGTGCGACCAGGCTCATCAAGAGCGGCAGATTGAAGCCGTGCCAGATCGCCAGGCTGTATGCCGGCTTGTCGACACCGAGAATGGCCTGTGCCGCGTTGTCGAGGAACGGGCCGACCGTCAGACCCGGCAGGATGCCGACCAGCAGGCAGGCCAGTACCAGCAGCGCGCTGGGCACCAGCATCCAGCGCGGCGGTTCATGCGGCGCGCGCGGCAGATCGTGCGGCGCCGGGCCGTAGAACACCTGCAGAATGAAGCGCAGCGAGTAGGCGACGCTGAAAATGCCGGCAATCACCGCTGCCACCGGCAGCCAGCCGCTGTGGGCGGTGAAAACCGTCTCGGCGAAGAACATTTCCTTGGACAGGAAGCCGTTCAGCAGCGGGACACCGGCCATCGAGGCCGCCGCCACCATGGCCAGCGTCGCCGTGATCGGCATCGCCCGGGCCAGGCCGCTGAGCCGGGTCAGATCGCGAGTGCCGGTTTCGTGATCGACAATGCCGGCGGCCATGAACAGCGAGGCCTTGAACGTGGCGTGGTTGACGATATGGAAGACCGCGGCGACCAGCGCCAGCGGGCTGTTCATGCCCAGCAGCAGTGTGATCAGACCGAGATGGCTGATGGTCGAATAGGCGAGCACGCCCTTCATGTCGCGCTGGAACATTGCCGCATAGGCGCCAAGCACCAGCGAACACAGCCCGGCGCCACCGATCAGCCAGAACCATTCCTCGCTGCCGGACAGCACCGGCCAGAAGCGGGCCAGCAGGAACACGCCGGCCTTGACCATGGTTGCCGAGTGCAGATAGGCCGACACCGGCGTCGGCGCCGCCATCGCGTGCGGCAGCCAGAAATGGAACGGGAACTGCGCGCTCTTGGTCAGCGCCCCGAGCGCAGTCAGCGCCAGGATCGCCGGATACCATGCATGGGCGCGTACCCGGTCGCCGGCCACCAGCACCCGGTCGAGATCGTAGCTGCCGACCACCTGGCCGAGCATCAGCACGCCGGCCAGCAGGCACAGTCCGCCGGTGGCGGTGACGATCAGCGCCATGCGCGCACCGCGCCGGGCGTCGATACGGTGGTTCCAGTAGGCGATCAGCATGAACGACGCCAGACTGGTCAGCTCCCAGAACATCACCAGCTGGATCAGGTTGCCGGACAGCACCACGCCGAGCATCGACCCCATGAAGGCGAGAAAGAACGAGAAGAAACGCGGCACCGGATCGTCCGGCGACATGTAATAGCGGGCATACAGCACCACCAGGCCGCCCATGACCGCAACCAGCAGCGCGAACAGCCACGCATACCCGTCGAGACGCAGCGAGAAATCGAGCCCGGCGATCCACGGCAGCGCATGGCGGACCACGCCGCCGTCGGCGACCTGTGACTGCAGGCTGATGACCAGCGCGGCGCAGACCACGGCGACGCCGCCGGCCAGCCAGGCTTCGGCATTGCGCGCATTGGATGGCATGCAGGCAGCCAGCAGGCTGCCGATGAAGGGGAGCAGGACGATCAGGATCAGCGACATGGTGTTCCCGTCATCGCGGTTGGGCCGGTGCGATCAGCACATCGCAACCGGCCTGGGCAAGCACTTGTGGCATGACGCCGCGGTAGAACAGGCGTCGCAGCGCGGACGGGGTCCGGCCGCCGATCACCAGTAGATCAGCTAGCAATTCGCGTTCCTTGTCGAGTATCAGTTCGGGCGCATGGGCGCATTCGGCAATCTTGAATGCCTGTCGCGGCGACAGGCCGGCCTGGTCGAGCAGCGCATCGAGGCGGTCGAGCGCGGCTTCGCGCTGGTCCGGCGGGCAGGCCTGGTCGGCCGCGTCCGGCTGCCGGGGCAGGGCATGGAGCACGGTCAGCTCGGCTGCCGGCGCAAAGCGGCGCGCAAGCTGCAGGCAGTCCGCCGCACGGTCCGCCGACAGTTCGATGGCGACCAGCACACGCCGGTACGGTGCGGCGCCGGGGCGGCGGACGATCAGCAGCGTGCCGTGTGGCGGGGTCAGCAGTTGACGGGTCAGGGCCGTCAGCCCCTCGCGCGGCCACGGGGCCGGCTGGTGGGCGGCGAGGGTCAGCGGATGGCGCTGACGCTGGATATCAAGCTCGGCCAGACTGGCATCGGCCAGTACCTGCCAGTCGCCACCGGTCGGGAACCGGGGCAGCGGGCGCGGCAAGGGCGCCAGCGGTGACCAGGCGGGCGGGGCGATGCGCAACAGGGTGCCGCCGGCGGAGGCCGGCGTGCCGAGCGCGGCGGCGGCGTCGATGAGCGGCTGCTCGTCGGCCACGCCGTCGCTGACAATCAGTACCCTGTTCGTCGAATCCATCGCGCCCCTTGCCATTTGTCCGTCATGCGCCGCAGATCCGGCATACCTTTACAGTATTGCAGATGGTGGGGATACGGAAAATTCGGGCGGCACGTAAGGGAAACCCGTAGGGCCGGGCGGTCCGCCCGTCACGGCAGCGAAGAACAGGACGGGCATGGCAGGGTTCCATCAGGCGGACGGCCGCCTGTGCCGTCCCGGCCCGTCAGTCTCCGGCGGCCAGCAGCGCCTGCACCAGGGAGTTGACGTGTTGCCGGGCCATCGCGTCGGCACGGTCGCTGTCGCGCCGGCGGATTGCATCGAGCACCGCGACATGCTCGCCGCGATTGCACGCCAGCTGGTCGAAGCTGAACGGCCGCCGGCCGCACATGGCCATCATCTGTCCATACAGCGCATGCAGCAGGCGCGACAGCGTCGGACTGCCGGCAGCAGCCAATAGCGCTTCGTGGAAATGCTGGTTGGCGCTGGCATAGCCGGCGCGGTCCTGGGCGGCTATGGCCTGTGCCTGACGGTCGATCGAATCGGCCATGACCGCGATCTGCGCCTCGTCGGCCTGGGCGGCGGCCAGCCGGGCCACCATGCCCTCCAGCGCCTCCCGGGCCCGGGCGATGTCGCGTACCTCGTCGGCACGGAAGGCCGGCATGAACACCCCCTGGCGCGGCCGCACCTCGACCAGCCCCTCGGCTTCCAGCCGGGAGATCGCTGCCCATAGCGGCGAGCGGCTGACACCCAGTTCCTGCGCCAGCGCCTCGACACTGATCTTGTCACCCGGCGCATGGCGCTCGCCATCGAGCAGAATGGCGCGAACGGTCGCATAGGCGTCGCTGCTGAGGGTGGAACGGGACAAGGGCTTGGTCATGGCAGGCGGGGCAGTGGTCAGGGGTGCTATCGTACCGCGCCTGTGCCCCGGCCGCTCAGTCTCCGTGTGCCGCGCCAGCCGCTGCGGCCGGTGCGGCGCAGTCGCCGGCCGGCGATCTGGCGACGCGGAGGGCCGTCCGGTCGGCTGCGTGATCGGCCGGGGCGCCGGCGATGGCCAGCCCGTACAGCAGCAGCGCCACGCCGAACAGGCGGGCGATGATGAACAGCGCCACAGCGGTCGGGTCCGACCGGGAATCGTCGTCGTGCATGGCAGCCCTTTCGTCATGTTTCGTGTTTCATGTTACGTGTCACAATAAAGGACGTCAACCGGCATCCGCCCCGCCGGCTTCCGCGCGGTGATGAAAATCGGGGATACTGGGCGGCTGTTGAATTCCGGATATCTTGTGTCATGACTGACATGCGCGATGTCCATCGCATCTGGCGAGTGTTCGCCTTCATGGCCGTCTACGTGGTCCTGGACCTGTTCACCGGCCCGTACGCCGCTTTTCTGCCCAATGGCCAGGTCTGGCACCCGGCCGCCGGCCTGGCGCTGGTGTTCCTGCTGCTGGAAGGGAACAAGGCGCTGCTGCCACTGCTGCTGACCATCGTGCTGGCGCAATGGCTGGCCCCCTTTCCGGTCGAGAACACCGTCAATACCCTGCTGCCCGGCCTGATGCCGGTGCTGGCCTATGTCGCCACCGCCCATGCCCTGCGGCGCGGCCTGCCGGACGGCGGCTTTTTTGCCGACCACCGCAGCCTGCTGCGGCTGACCGGCGTGATCGTGGCCGGCGCCCTGTTCGGCACCCTGCTGCATACAGGTGCACTGGTCGCGATCAGTGGCAATACCCAGATACTGAGCGTCGATGTGCTGATCCGTTACTGGATGGCCGAGATCGCCGGCATGCTGATCGGCATGCCGCTGTTCTACCTGCTGTGCCGCGAGGATTCGCGTGCCGACTTCGTGCAGGCGGTCTGCAAGCGCGAGACGCTCGGCTGTGCGCTGGCGATCAGCGTGATTCTGGCCGGCGCATGGCTGCGACCGGATGACCGCATCCTGACGTTCTATCTGCTGTTCCTGCCGCTGGCCTGGGCGGCGGCACGGCAGGGCATGGCCGGGGTCATTGTCGCGGCCGTGGTGCTGGAGGCCGGCGTGACCACCGCCATCCTGCTGGCCGGCTGGCCGGGGCCGCAGATGCCGGACGTGCAGGTACTGCTGCTGACACTGACGCTGGCCGGCTTCCTGACCGGGGTGGCGGTCGATCGCTCGCGGCGTGCCAGCGCCGAGCTGCGCCAGTCGCTGCGGCTGGCTGCGGCCGGTGAAATGGCCGGAGCGCTGGCGCATGAGCTGAACCAGCCGCTGACGGCGCTGTCCGCCTACGGCAGTGCCTGCGCGCGGCTGATCGAAAGCAATGGCGACGATGCGCTGCTGAGAAAGACCGTCGGCGCCATGGTGGCCGAGTCGCGGCGGGCCTCGGATGTGCTGAAGCGTCTGCGGGAATTCTTCCGCTCCGGTTCGACGGCGCTGGAACCGCTGCCCGTGGCGCGCCTGATAGCTGCCGCCACCGCACCGTTTGTCGAGCGCGCGCGTCTGCGCGGTGTCGAGTTCGTGGTGGCGCCGGCGCCGGAAGCCTGTCTGCTCGGTGACCGGGTTCAGCTTGAGATTGTGCTGCGCAATCTGCTCAGCAATGCGTTCGAGGAGGTCGAGCAGGCGTCGATCGCCTCACCGCGGGTGGTGGTCGAAAGCGGCGCCGGTGACGGCTGGGCGTGGATACGCGTTCGCGACAGCGGCAGCGGCATTCCGAACAAGATCCGCGCCCGGCTGTTCGAGCCCTTCGTGTCGATGAAGGCCAGCGGCATGGGGCTCGGCCTGGCGATCAGCCGGGTGATCATCGAAACCCACGGCGGCACGCTGACGGTCGAGGCCGGCACGCACGGCATTCTGAAAATCCGGCTTCCGCTCGATGCCGGTGACGTTGAGACTTCCGATGACCCACACTGACCTGACGGTTTTCATCGTCGACGATGACCCCGGCGTGCGCGATGCGCTGAGCCTGTTGCTGAGCCTGCACGGCTATCGCACCGCGCTGTTCTCGACCGCCGCCGACTTCCTCCAGCGCTGGACTCCGGGCCTGAGCGGCTGCCTGCTGCTGGATATCCGCATGCCGGACATGGACGGGCTGACCCTGCAGCAGACCCTGCGCGAGCGGGGCTGCCGGCTGCCGGTCATCATCCTGACCGGGCATGGCGACGTCGATTCGGCGCGGCAGGCCTTTCGCTCGCAGGCGCTGGACTTCCTGGAAAAACCGGTCGACGAGCAGCGGCTGCTGCAGGCGATCGAGGAAGCCTGTGCCAGCCAGACCGCGGCGCAGCACCAGCGCCGTGGCAGTGACGAACATGCGCGCCGTTACGCGACGCTGACTCCGCGCGAGCGCGAAATCATGCAACTGGTCGTCGATGGCCGGCACAACCGCGATATTGCCGAGCTGCTCGGCATCAGCGTGCGCACGGTCGAGGTGCACAAGTCGCGGCTGATGGACAAGCTCGATGCGGCGTCGATTGCCGATCTGGTGCGCAAGCACCTGTCGCACGGCACCGGACACGGCTAGGACATACCCGGTACCTGCATTGCGCAGCATGGTGATAATCATTATCATTCTCGTTTGATTTCGAACGGGAGCTGTGCCAATGGCCGAAACATGCTGGTCGAGACACATCGTGTCCGACATGACCCTGTCTGCCGGTTCGCGGGTCCACAGCGACTATCTGGACGTGCGCGAACCGGTGTTCGAGGGGCTGCAGGTCATCGTCTCGCTCAGTGCCAGGCTGTCGGCCAGCATCGACGGTCAGCGACCGTTCGATGTCGCCGATGCCGGCGTCTACCTGGTGCTGGCGGCCGGTCGCCACGAGGGGCGCGACCGCTTCGCGCCCGGCACGCTGCAGCGCTACGTCAAGATCGGCATCGACCGCCAGGCGGCGCAGCGTCACGGGCTGGACCTGGAACGGATTGCGCAGGCCGGCGGTGAACGGCTGGGCACTGATGCCATCATCGTCCGCCGCCAGCCGCTGACACCGTCGCTGCGCGCCATCGCCTCGCAGATCCTGACCTGCCCGCTGGACGGCGGCTTGCGCGATCTGTACCTGGCCGGCAAGGGGCTGGAACTGACCGCCATCGCCACCCGCCAGGCGCTGGCCGTCGCGGGACGGCCGGCAGCACGGCGCTGGTCGGCCGGCGATATCGAGCGGCTGGAGCAGGCGCGCGCCCTGGCCACTGCCCACGCCCATGCGCCGCTGACGCTGGATCAGCTGGCACGCCGGGTCGGCGTCAATGTGAAGAAACTGACTTCCGGTTTCCGCGAGCTGTTCGGCACCAGCGTATTCGGCCACGTGCAGGAGGTGCGGCTGGCCGAGGCGCACCGCATGCTGTCAACCGGCGCCTACAGCGTGTCCGAAGTCGCCTGCCATGTCGGCTACGCGATTCCGCATTTCTCGACCCTGTTCCGCAAGCGCTTCGGCCTGCCGCCCAGCCAGCTGGGCCAGGGCTGACCGGCGGTCCAGATCACGAATGTCAAAGCCCGGCGGGCGAAAGCGCCTGCACTGGCAACACCGTACAGTATCGAGATTCATTCTCATCTGATTACTGTCCAGGACATTGCCACCATGCCGTTACCCGCCCCGCTTCGCCGACCGCCGTCGCGCCACAAACCGGTTGCGCTCGCCGTACTGACGCTGTGCACGGCATTGCCGGCGTGGGCCGGGGAGGGCGACGACGCGGTCCGCCTGCCGGCGGTGACGGTCGATGCCGCCGCGCCGCGTCATCTGCCCTCGGCGCAGACCGGCTCGTACACCGCGCCGGCGGTCAGCGTCGGCTCGAAAATCCCCGCCAGCCTGAAGGAAACGCCGCAGTCGGTCAGCGTCATCACCCATCGTCGCATCGAGGAGCAGAACATGACCTCGCTCGAAGACGCGATGGCGCAAACCACCGGTGTAACCGTCGACCTGTCCGGTACCGCCGTGGTGCCGGCGTTCTACTCGCGCGGTTTTCCGATCGAGTATTTCCAGTTCGACGGCGTGCCGCTGCAGACCGGCGGCTCGTCGTGGACCCAGCCCGATCTGCTGATGTACGACCGGGTTGAAATGCTGCGCGGGGCGGCCGGGCTGTTCAACGGGGCCGGCCAGCCGGGCGGCGTGATCAATCTGGTGCGCAAGCGGCCGACCGCCGCGCCGCATGCGTCGGTGGCGCTGAGCGCGGGCTCATGGGACAGCTGGCGCGGGGAGATTGACGCCAGTTCGGCCCTGAACGAGAGCGGCACCGTGCGTGGCCGGGTGGCGATGTCGTATGCGGAGCAGGATTACCCGGTCAATATCGCCAACAGCGAACGCACGGCGCTGTACGGCATCCTGGAAGCGGATCTGGGGTCGCGCACGCGGGCGTCGGTCGGTGTCAGCTACCAGAAACGCGACTGGGTGCCGCCGATGATGGGGCTGCCGCGCTACAAGGATGGCGGCGACCTCGGCCTCGGTCGCAAGACCTTCCTCAGCACCCCCTGGTCGCACTGGAATTTCGAGACTACCCAGCTGTTTGCCGATCTGACCCATGATTTCAACGACGACTGGCAACTGAAAATCAGCGCCAGCGGCGAGCGGGAAACCAGTGACCTGAAATACGCGTATGTGAGCGGTGCGGTCGACCGGGTCACGCTGGCCGGGCCGAAGCTGGCCGGTGGCGCCAATGCGTACCGCAACAGCCAGCTCGGTATCGACGCCATGCTGTCCGGCGCATTCCAGGCGTTTGGCCGTCGTCACGAAGTGGTGGTCGGCGGCAATCTGTACCGGCGCGAGGCCGATGCCGACGGCGGCGTGCTGCCCGGCTTCGGCGGCACGGCCGTCGACGTATTCAACTTCCATCCCGGTGCCATCGCCGACCCCGGCAGTCCGCGCTGGACCAGCAAGAACCGCACCGATACCCGCCAGAGCGGCCTGTACGGCGTGGCGCGACTGAAACTGGCCGATCCGCTGACGCTGATCCTCGGCAGCCGGGTCAGCTGGTGGCAGAGCGAGGCACACAACCGGCTGACCGGTGCCACCAGCAGCGACTATCGCCAGAATGGCCGGGTCACGCCGTATGCCGGCATCGTCTACGACCTCGATCCGACCTGGTCGCTGTATGCAAGCTATGCCGACATCTTCCGGGTCCAGAGCGACAAGCTCGACGAAAGCGGTGGCCGCCTGCCGCCGGTGATCGGCGCCAACTACGAGGCCGGCATCAAGGGGGCGTGGTTCGACGGCGGTCTGAATGCGTCGTTTGCCGTGTTCCGCATCGACGAAACCCACCGCGCGGTGCTGGTATCGCCGGTGGCGGCCGGCGGTTGCTGCTACGCCGACAGCGGCAAGGTGCAGAGCCAGGGGTTCGAGGCCGAGCTGTCCGGGCAGTTGTCGCCCGGCTGGCAGATGGCGGCCGGCTACACCTGGAATCACAGTGAATACAAGAGCGACCCCACGGCAGGCGGGCAGAACTTCCGCTCGTTCACGCCGCGCCATCTGCTGCGGGTGTGGACCGGCTATCAATTGCCCGGCGAGTGGAACCGCTGGGATATCGGCGGCGGCGTCAGTGCGCAGAGCGCCATTTTCAGCGAAGGCGGCCGGCCGTCGGTGCGCGTGGCCCAGGGCGGCTACGCGGTCTGGAACGCCCGCGTCGGCTACCGCTTCGACAAGACCTGGTCGGCCAGCCTGAACGTCAACAACCTGTTCGACCGCGAGTACTACCAGCGGCTTGGCAGCAGCGGCTTCGGCCCGGCCAGTTTCGGCAATGTCTACGGCGACCCGCGCAACGCCACGCTGACCGTGCGCGCCAGTTTCTGACGCCCGGTTCCGTTTCGCCGCGGGCTTGCCCGCGGCCTGTCCTTTTTCCCCGTGAGAGCCCCATGTCCGTGTTCCGTTTCCTGTTTCCCCCGCTGTGGTCCGGCCTGCTGCTGGCCTGGCTGGCGTTTGGCCAGACCGCCATCGCCGCCACCGTCGTTGATGCTGCCGGGCGCACCGTGGTCGTCCCCGACCGGGTCGAGCGCATCCTGCTCGGAGAAGGGCGACTGATCTATACGCTGGCGCTGCTGGAGGGCAAGCGGCCGTTCGCCCGCGTCGCCGGCTGGCAGGGCGATTTCCGCGGCCTTGACGTGCAGGGCTACGCGGCGTTTCGCCGCGTCTTCCCGCAGGCGGATGCGATCCCGCTGGTCGGCGGCACCTCGCCGGAAACCTTCAGCGTCGAGAAGGCGCTGTCGGTACGACCCGACATTGCCTTCATGACCCTGTCCGGCGGCCACGGGCCGACGCCGGGCAGCGAGGCCGTGCGGCAGTTGCAGGCTGCCGGCGTGCCCGTGGTGTTCGTCGACTTCAGCAATCACCCGCTGCAGAACACCGTACCCAGCCTGCGCGCGATGGGCCGTGCGATCGGCCGCGATGCCCAGGCTACCGCCTTTATCGACTTCTATACCCGCGAAGTCGGCCGGGTGACCCGGGTGCTCGATGCCGCCGCGCGTCGGCCCGACTGGCGGCGGCCGACTGTTTTTGTCGACATGCTGGCCGGGCTGCGCGACTGCTGCGGCTCGCCGGGCAAGGGCAATCTCGGCGACCTGATCGCCGCCGCCGGCGGTGACAATATCGGCGCCGGCCGCATTCCCGGACCGATCGGCACCCTGAGCGTCGAATATCTGCTGTCCAGCCGCCCGGACGTCTACGTGGCGACCGGCGTGTTCGCGGCCGGGCAGGGCGGGGTGACGCTGGGCTACCAGGCGACGCCGGCCCAGGCCCGTGCCAGCCTGCGCCAGGTGGCGAATCGTCCGCAAACCCGCGAGCTGGATGCCGTGCGCAGCGGGCGGGCATTCGGCCTGTGGCATGTGTTCTATGACTCGCCCGAACACCTGATCGCGCTGCAGGCGCTGGCCCGGTGGCTGCATCCGTCCCGCTTCCCCGACCTGGACCCAGAGCGGACCCGCGCCAAGCTGTATGCGCGCTTCATGCCGATTCCGGCCAGCGGCGTGTTCACCATCGGACCGGTGGCGCCATGACGGCCGCCACAATCCCGCAGACCCCCGGCGGCAGTGCCGGCTACCGCCGCCGTCACGCCCGACGCGCGACCCTGGTCGGCGCGCTGGCCGTGGCGCTGCTGGCCAGCCTGGTCCTGGACATCGTCAGCGGGCCGTCCGGCCTTGGCTCCGCCGATCTGCTGCGCGTGCTGCTGCACCCTGACACCACGTCGCGCATCGACCGGGTCATCGTCTGGGACGTACGGCTGCCGCAGGCGCTGATGGCGGTACTGGTCGGCGCGGCGCTGGGACTGGCCGGCGCCGAGATGCAGACCGTGCTGAACAATCCGCTGGCCAGCCCGTTTACGCTCGGCGTGTCGTCGGCGGCGGCATTTGGTGCCGCGCTGGCGATCGTGCTCGGTGTGGGCCTGCCCGGCGTGCCGGTGGCCTGGCTGGTCCCGGTCAATGCCTTTGTGTTTGCACTGGCATCGGTCGTCCTGCTGTACCTGCTGGCCCGCTGGCGCGGCTTTGGCGTCGAAAGCCTGGTGCTGTTCGGCATTGCGCTGGTCTTTGCTTTCAACGCGCTGGTGGCGCTGCTGCAGTTCGTCGCCAGCCAGGACACGCTGCAGCAGCTGGTGTTCTGGACCCTCGGCAGTCTGGCGCGCGCCAGCTGGGACACGCTGGGCCTGCTGGCACTGGCGCTGGCGATTCTGCTGCCGTGGTCGATGCGCCAGAGCTGGGCGCTGACGGCACTGACGCTGGGCGAGACGCGCGCGCGCAGTTTCGGCGTCGACGTGGCGCGGCTGCGGCGCTTCTCACTGCTGCGCATCAGTCTGCTGACGGCGCTGTCGGTGGCTTTTGTCGGCACCATCGGCTTTATCGGCCTGATTGCGCCGCATATCGCCCGGCAACTGGTCGGCGATGACCACCGGCTGCTGCTGCCGGGCAGCGTGCTGGCCGGCGCGCTGATCCTGTCGCTGGCCTCGGTGGCCGGCAAGACGCTGATCCCCGGCGTGCTGATTCCGGTCGGCATCGTGACGGCACTGGTCGGCATTCCGCTGTTCATGCTGATTGTGGCGCGGACACGGGGAGAACAGTCATGAACGCCGGCGTGAAGCGTCTCGATATTGACGGCCTCGGCATGCGCTACGGACAGCGCCGGGTGCTCGACGACATCCGGGTGCCGGCACTGACTGCCGGCAGCCTGACCGCACTGATCGGTCCGAATGCGGCCGGCAAGTCCACATTGCTGCGCGGCGTGGCCGGACTGGCACCGGCTTCGGGCCGGGTGCTGCTCGACGGGGAAGACCTGGCCCGCAGCCCGCAGGCGGAGCGCGCGCGGCGCATGGCCTATCTGCCGCAGACCCGGCCCGGTCGATCCCGGCTGGGCGTGTTCGAAGCCGTGCTCAGTGCGGCGATGGCCGCTCGTCCGGGGCGGGGCCATGCCGCTGCTGCCGACCTGCATGCCGTGGATGCGGTGCTGGCACGGCTCGACCTGACGGCGCTGGCCGATCGCGGCATCGATGCGCTGTCCGGCGGCCAGCGGCAGCGGGTCGGGCTGGCTCAGGCGCTGGTACGCGATCCCGCCGTGCTGCTGCTGGATGAACCGACCAGTGCGCTGGACCTCCACCACCAGTACCGGGCCGTTGACGTGATCCGTCGCGAAACCCGCGCCCGCGGGCTGATCACCCTGCTGGTCGTGCACGATATCAATCTGGCGCTGCGCTTTGCCGATCGGGTGCTGGTGCTGCATGACGGCCGGCTGGTGGCCGACGGCAAGCCCGGTGCGGTCATCGACCGCGAACTGCTGGCCCGCGTCTACCGGGTCGATGGCGAAGTGACCGGCATCGGCGGTCGCCCGACCGTCCTGGTGCATGGCGTGGTGCGCCGGCCGCATCCCGGTGCTGGAAGACGGGAGGCTGACGCAATCGGAAACCCGTGATGCCCTGATGACGCAGCCCGACCATGGGGTTGAAGCTGGCGGAGCAACCGGTGGACCGCGCCGCTGCAACAGCGCATGGCGACTGAACCTGTGCCGGTTCAGCCCCCCGAGCGCTTGACGGCATGGCCCTGCGCGCCCAGCCAGGCGATCACCGTATCGCGATGGTCGCCCTGGATCTCGATGACGCCATCCTTGACCGTGCCGCCGCTGCCGCAGCGGGTCCGCAACTGCTTGCCGAGTGCGGCCAGCGCCACGGCATCGACCGGCACGCCGCGCACCGTGGTGACATCCTTGCCGCGCCGGCCCTTGCTTTCGTGCGCGACGCGCACGATGCCGTCGCCGGCGGCGGGCAGGGCGGCCCGGCACTGGCAGTGGTCGAGCGGCTGGCGGCAGGCAGGGCACATGCTGCCGTGTTCGGTCGAGTAGACCAGGCCCCCCTGGGCGGAACGATGCTTCATCTCGGGGTCGCATTTCTGTCGGGAATGCGCATTATCGCGACAAGTGCGCCGTGCCGCGAGCCCCATGCGCGGCGGTACAATGGCAGTCTGTGCTGACGGCGCCTGCCCGCCCGTCCGGCGAGTCTGGAGCGATGATGGAAACCCGTTGGCTGGAAGATTTTCTGGTGCTGGCCGAAACCGGCAGCTTTACCCACTCGGCGCAGGCGCGCCACCTGACCCAGCCGGCCTTTTCGCGCCGGATCCAGGCACTGGAGAACTGGGTCGGTACCGAACTGATCGACCGGACCTCCTATCCGACCACGCTGACCCCGGCCGGCGTGGTGTTTCGCGAACGCGCAGCCGACATGCTGAACCAGGTGCTGGCGACGCGCGCGCTGCTGCAGGGCATGAAGCCGCTGCCGGAAGACACGCTGTCCTTCTCGGTGCCGCATACGCTGTCGTTTTCGTTCTTCCCGAAATGGCTGACGCAGATGGAAGCGCGCTTCGGCCAGCTGGCCTGCCGGCTGCAGGCCAGCAACGTCCACGACGCGCTGCTGTCGCTGGTCGAAGGCGGCGCTGACCTGCTGCTGTGCTATCACCATCCGAAAAAACCGGTCGAGCTGCCGCCGACGCATTACGCCGGGCTGCGACTGGGCGTTGAGAGTCTGCGCCCGTATGCGCGCTGCGGCCGGGACCGCGTGCCCCGCTTTCGCCTGCCGGGCACCCGCGAGGCGCCGGCGCCACTGCTCGGCTATGCGGCGAATGCGTATTTCCGGCTGATGACCGAGCTGATTCTCGACAATGCGCCCGAGCCGTGCCACCTGACGCTGCGCTATGAAACCGATATGGCCGAAGGGCTGAAGAACATGGCGCTGGAAGGGCATGGCATCGCCTTTCTGCCGCAGAGCGCGGTCACGCGCGAAGTCCGCCATGGCCAGCTGGCGCCGGCCGCCGGCGACGAGTGGGCGGTCGATATGGAGATCCGCGTCTACCGGCGGCTGAAACCGGCCCGGCCGGCCGTCGAGACATTCTGGTTGTTCCTGCAGGATCAGTACGCACCGATCTGACGGCATGCCCCTGTGCCCAGGCGTCATCAAAATCCGCTTTTGTGCAGGTTATGCAAAAAAATCATGACCCGATCGGCATTCGGAATTGGTCAGGATTTGCCGGTCGCGCCTAGAGTGCGCTCCTTCGCATTTCTCCGCCCCGAAAGGCACCCGATGAGTACCCGGATTGAGCATGACCTGATTGGCAACCGTGACGTTCCCGCCGATGCGTACTGGGGTGTGCATACGCTGCGGGCGATCGAGAATTTCCCGATCACCGGGCAGACCATTTCCAGTTATGCGGAACTGATCAATGCGCTGGCACTCATCAAGCAGGCCGCCGCGCTGGCCAACCATGATCTGGGCCTGCTCGACCAGCGCCGCACTGACGCCATCGTCGGCGCCTGCGAGGACATCCGTGCCGGTCGCTGGCACGAGCAGTTCGTCGTCGACGTGATCCAGGGCGGTGCCGGCACCTCGACCAACATGAATGCCAACGAAGTCATCGCCAACCTGGCGCTGGAACGGCTGGGCCATGCCAAGGGCGAATACCAGTACCTGCACCCGAACGAACACGTGAACCTCGGTCAGTCGACCAACGACGTCTACCCGACCGCGCTGCGGCTGGCGACCTGGACCGGCGTGCAACGGCTGGTCGGCGCCATGGCCACCCTGCGCGACGCCTTTGCCGCCAAGGCGGACGAGTTCAAGGACGTGCTGAAGATGGGGCGTACCCAGCTGCAGGACGCCGTGCCGATGACGCTGGGCCAGGAATTCATGACCTATGCGGTCATGCTCGGCGAAGACGAACTGCGTCTGGGTGAAGCCAGCCAGCTGATGCTGGAAATCAACCTCGGCGCGACCGCGATCGGCACCGGCATCAATGCCCACCCGGACTACCCGGCCCGGGTGCGCGAGCACCTGTCGGCGCTGTTCGGCCAGCAACTGATTACCGCCCCGAACCTGATCGAAGCCACCCAGGACTGCGGCGCCTTCGTGCAACTGTCCGGCGTGCTCAAGCGCGTGGCGGTCAAGCTGTCCAAGACCTGCAACGACCTGCGCCTGCTGTCCAGCGGCCCGCGCGCCGGCTTTGGCGAAATCAACCTGCCGGCCCGTCAGGCCGGCTCGTCGATCATGCCGGGCAAGGTCAATCCGGTCATTCCGGAAGTGGTGACCCAGGTCGCCTATGAAGTCATCGGCAACGACATGACCGTGACCATGGCCGCTGAAGCGGGCCAGCTGCAGCTGAACGCGTTCGAGCCGGTCATTGCCTACAGCCTGTTCCGCAGCGTCAGCCACCTCGCCAACGCCTGCGGCACGCTGACCGAGCATTGCGTGAAGGGCATTACCGCCAACCGCGAATTCCTGCGCGCCCAGGTCGAGAACTCGATCGGGCTGGTCACGGCACTGAACCCGTTTATCGGCTATGCGGCCGCCACCGAAGTGGCTGCAGAAGCTCATGCCCATGGCGGTGGCGTGGCCGACATCGTGCTGGCGCGGGGCCTGATGACCCGCGATCAGCTCGATGCCGTGCTGAACCCGGAATCGCTGACCCGCCCGCGGCTGGTGACGCTGTAAGAGCAGCGTATTGCTGTGCAGCCTCCGTACCAGACTGAGTTCAACCGTCTGGTGTACGGAGGTTGCCCATGCCGACCATCATGCAAAAGGCCCGCTCCGTCGTGAAAACGACGGAGCGGGCCTTTCGTTTGCGGGCGCTATTACTCGCTCTTGACCATCAGCACCGGCACCGGGCTGTTGCGCAGCACCATTTCGGCGTCGCTGCCCATCAGCAGCCGGGTCAGGCCGCGGCGGCCGTGGGTGCCCATGACGATCATGTCGGCCGGCCAGGCTTTGGCCTGCTCGACGATCAGGTCGGCCACGCTGTGGGCGGCGGTTTCGGTGATCGCGGTTTCGACCGTGACGCCATGATCGGCGGCGAGCTTGTGCGCGTCGGCGATGATCTGCTGGCCGGCTTCACGCAGTTCGCTGGTCAGATCGGCACCGGCGCCACCGCTCATGGCGGCATAGGCAATCATCGGGTCGATGATGTGGAACAGCTTCAGCGTGGCGCCGAGGCGCGCGGCGAGCGCGATGGCTTCATGCAGGCCATGGGACGAAGCGGGGCTGCCGTCGACGGGGACGAGGATGTGCTTGTACATGCGTTCTCCTTGGTAAGACGAAACGGGTAAAAGGCTCAGCGGGTCAGCAGGTCGACGCCGTCTTCGGTCACGGCGACCATGTGTTCCCACTGCGCGGACAGCGAACGGTCACGGGTCAGCACGGTCCAGCGGTCGGGCAGGACTTCGGTACCGGGCTTGCCCATGTTGATCATCGGTTCGATGGTGAAGGTCATGCCGGGCTTCAGCCGGGTGCCCATGCCGGGCCGGCCGTAGTGCAGGACCTGAGGATCTTCATGGTAGACGCGGCCAATGCCGTGTCCGCAATATTCGCGCACCACCGAAAAACCGGCGGCTTCGGCGTGGCGCTGGATGGCGTGACCGATATCGCCGAGCGTGGCGCCGGGGCGGACCGCTTCGATGCCGAGCATCATCGCCTCGTGGGTCACGTCGATCAGTTTGCGGGCCTGCGGGGCGATCGTGCCGACGCTGTACATGCGGCTGGTGTCGCCATGCCAGCCGTCCTTGATCAGCGCCACGTCGATATTGAGGATGTCGCCGTCCTTGAGGATCGTCTGCGCGTCCGGGATGCCGTGGCAGACGACTTCATTCAGCGAAATGCACACGGTCTTCGGATAGCCGTGATAGCCGACATTGGCGGCAATGCACTTTTGCGTGTTGACGATATAGTCGTTGCACAGGCGATCGAGCTCGTTGGTGCTGATGCCGGGGCGGACGTGCTCGCCGATCATGTCCAGCACGTCGGAGGCGAGCTGGGCGGCAATGCGCAGGGATTCGATTTCCTGCCGGGTTTTAATCTGGATAGCCAATTGTGTTCATTCTCCATACAGAATCCCCGATAGTGTCGCGCAGACGGGGGGTATAGAGAAGCGAAAAATGCCCGCCGCGTAACGGGCTGCGGCGGGTCTCCACTTGTGGCGTCAACGCGAGCCTGGCCTCTGGCGAAGGCTGGCGAGTTCCCGCTCCTGCGCCGACAGCCGCTGGCGCAGCAGCCGGTTCTCGCGCGACAGCTGGTCGGGCGAGGCGGGCGGCACGGCCGCGCCGAACTTGCGGCGCCAGTTGTAGAACGTGGTGTCGCTGATATGGTATTTCCGGCACAGGACAGCGGCCTGGGCGCCGTTGGCCGCCTCGCGCAGGATGGCCAGAATCTGCATGTCGCTGAAACGCGGCTTGTTCATGGCAGTGTTCCTCTCCGGATTACGGGCCGACCCAGTCGGCGGCCGGGCGCGGTCCGCGCGCCGACTGCCTGGACAGCGGCTGCTCGCGCATCAGCAGATGCACGGCCAGTGCCGACAGCAGTGCCACGACGGCCGCCGCGCCGAGCAGACTGGCGAAACCGTGGGCAAAACTGTCACGGGCCAGCGCCAGCGCGCTGTCGCGCAGGGCTGGCGGCAGTGCCAGCGCCGCCTGCAGCGCATCGCCGGACAGCACGCGCTGGACGAAATCCGCATCGGCCGGTGCCGTCCCGCTGTCGAGCATGGCCCGGGTCCGGGTAGCAAGAACCCCGCCAAGCCCGCCGACCGCCAGCACGATGCCGGTGAAACGGGTGGTGGTGCTGATGCCGGATGCCATGCCGGTGCGGGTACGCGGCACGCAGGCCATGATGTTCTTCTGGGTATCGCCATTGAGCAGACCCGCTCCGGCGCCGGTCACCAGCATGCCCAGCGCCACCCAGCCGTAGTACAGCGTCGGTGCGGCCAGTGCGGTGAGCGCATTGCCGATGCCGACCAGCACCAGGCCGAGCACCAGCACGCCATGCATCGGCAGATGACGGCCGAGCCACGGGCCGATGCGCGGCCAGATCACCATCGAGATGGCGAACGGCAGCATGGCCAGACCGGCGCCGACCGAGGTATGGCCGAACGCGTTCTGCATGTAGAGCGGCAGGAAGGTCATCATCACCTGTGCCGACGTTGCATAGCCGAACATGGCCAGCACCGCACCGATAAAGCGCGGGCTGCGGAACAGCGCCAGATCGACCATCGGCCGCTGCTGGCGCAGCTCGACCACGATGAACAGCATCAGCAGCAGCACGCCGGCCCCGGCGCGGCCGAGGGTGGCGGTGCTGGTCCAGCCGGCCTCGCTGCCGCCAATCAGCGCCCAGATCACGCCGAACAGGCCGGCGCTGAAGCACAGGCTGCCGAGCGGGTCGAGCCGGGCTGCCTGCGGATCGCGCGACTCGTCGATACAGCGCCAGACCAGGGTCAGCAGCAGCAGGCCGATCGGCAGGTTCAGATAGAAAATCCAGCGCCAGCCGAGCCAGGCGGTGACGATGCCGCCGAATACCGGGGCGATGGTCATGGCCAGCCCCATGCAGCCGCCCCAGAACGACCACGCGCGCATCCGCTCGCGCTCCTCGTGGAAGGTGTGGCCGATGACCGCCAGCGCCGAGGTCAGCAGCAGGGCCGAGCCGACGCCCTTGATCGCGCGGGCGATGTTCATCGCCGTGGTGGTTTCCGCCGCACCGCAGGCCAGCGACGCCAGAATGAAACCGACCAGGCCGACCAGCATGGTGCGCCGCCGCCCCCAGCGGTCGGCAATGCTGCCGGCCGGCAGCAGGCAGGCGGCAAAGGCCAGCATATAGGCACTGACCACCCATTCGAGATCGGCGAAGCCGGCATTCAGCGAGCGGGCGATGGCCGGCAGCGACACTGCGACGATATTGGTGTCGAGCACGATCAGGCTGCACACCGCCGAGGCGGTCATCAGCACCCAGACCGGGCGCCGTTGCGGGAGAAAATCGGAAAGCGACATGGCGGACTACCGGAAATGAAGTAACGCAGCCGCCATGGTAGGCAACACTGAATTAGCCGTCATTGCGGTAATCTGGCAAATTAATTGCCTGCAGGCTAATTGTTGGCGGAAGAGGCCGTCGCGACATGGAACTCAGACAGTATCGCTATTTCATTGCCGTGGCCGAGCAGCTGCACTTTGCGCGTGCGGCCGAGCTGCTCGGTATCACCCCGCCGTCGCTGACCCGGCAGATCCAGGACATGGAGCGCGAGCTCGGCGTCAGCCTGTTCCACCGCACCAAGCGCAGCGTGGCGCTGAGCGCCGCCGGCGAGGTGCTGCTGACCGAGGCCAGACTGGCGCTGCTGCAGTGCGACCGTGCCGAGGAGCGGGTGCGTCGTGCCGGGCGCGGCGAGAGCGGGCGCATCGAGATCGGTTATGTGGCATCGGCGGCCTATTGCAGCGTGCTGCAGACCTATCTGGCCCGCTTCCGCCTCGATATGCCGGGGGTCGAGTTGCGCCTGCACGAGCTGTCGATGGAGCGCATCCCGACCATGCTGGACGATGGCGGACTGGATCTGGCCTTTGTCCGTCCGCCGCTGGATTTCCCGGACGGCATCGACACCGTCACCGTGCATCGTGATCACTTTGTCGTCGTACTGCCGGATGCGCACCCGCTGGCGAAACTGGCGTCGATTCCGGCGGCGCGGCTGCGCCACGACACGTTCATCCTGCCGGAGCAGGACTATGGCACCCACGAAGTGTCGCGGCGCGGCGACTTCATGCCCCGGCTCGGGCCGCGTGCCGGCGGGCTGGTGGCGGTGGTGACCCAGGTGTCGCTCGGGGTCGGGGTGGCCATCGTGCCGCGGGTGCTGGCCGAGTGCCTGCGCATGCCGAAAGTGGTCTATCGCGAACTGAATGGCGAACCGATTCCGTCCGAACTGGCGCTGGCCTATCGCCGGCACGAAAAGGCACCGGCGGCCATGGCGCTGATCCGGCATATCCGCCGCTCCGTCCATCAATAAAGCATTTCAGACTAAACTGATATACTGCCGTGATGGAGGAACAGTCTGGGCGGACCATGCATTACACGTACTGCAATACCCTGGATTTTGTGCTGTTCGACAAGAAACCGGCGGTGACGGAAACCGCCGCACACTTTCATCCGTATGGCCAGCTGGTGCTGCCGTTTGGTGACGACGTTGTGGTGCGTATCGGTGAAGGCGACGCCCACCCGCTGCCGGCCGGCAGCGTGCTGTTCCTGTCGCCGTTCGTCCGTCACCATGTCTGGCTGGAACGCCCGGGGGGGCACTGGGACTCGCTGTCGGTCAACCTGGCCCGGCTGGGCGACGATTTCTTTTCCATGCCGTATACCCGGCCGATCCGGCAGTTCTATCAGGACGGTTTCTATGGCGTGCTGTTCGAGGGCGAAGCAGCGCGCCATTGCCGGGCCGAATTCGCCACGCTGGACAATGTGTTCCATATGGCGCACCTGCTGACGGCGCTGCGGATCATGAGCGGGCTGGCGCTGGCGCCGGCGCGGCGGCGCCTGTCGGTCGACATTGCCCAGCCACCGGACCGGCGCGAGATCGAGCTGTGCCAGACCATTGCCGAACATATCCGCAACGGGCTCGGCGGCGAGCTCGACATCGACAGCACGGCGGCCATGGTGCACATGTCACCGTCCAATTTCTGCCGCTTCTTCAAGCGCTATTTCGGCCAGCCGTTCTACGCCTACGTGCTGGGCAAGCGCTTCGAGGCCGCCTGCTATCTGCTCGACTCGTCACCGCGCTCGATCCAGGACATTGCCGACCGGCTCGGCTTCCATTCTGCATCGCATTTTGCCATGACCTTCAAGCGCCGCCAGGGGCTGACGCCGGGGCAATACCGGCGCAAACAGGGTGTGGCGCGGGCCTGCTGAGCGGCCGGGGCTTGCCAGACGGCGGTATTCCTGAGAAAACGCCCGGCACTTCTTTACCGGGCACACGCCATGATCACCGAACTGCATATTGAAGACATCCTGACCGGCGAGGGCAAGGCCGTCGTCAAGGGTGCCCTGATTACTGCCGAGTACGACGGCTTTCTGGAAGACGGGACCCTATTCGACTCGTCGCGGGCGCGCGGCAAGCCGTTCCAGTGCGTGATCGGCAGTGGGCGGGTGATCAGGGGCTGGGACCTGGGACTGATCGGGATGAAGGTCGGCGGCCGGCGCCGGCTGCATGTGCCCGCCCATCTCGCTTATGGCGAGCGGCAGATCGGCGCCCATATCAAGCCGAACTCGGACCTGATCTTCGATATCGAGCTGCTGGAAGTGCTGACGCGGGACGACTGAAGCCCGTTCCACGGTGTCTGCCACCCGTGACATGGATGGCAGGGCATGCTGCGGCCACAAACAATGCTATTGTTCTGAGATTCTGTGAGTTTTGATGCGTTTAATATACCGCGGGGCGGGAAGAACAAGGGGTGGACCATGGCTGACAGCAGTGCAAGCGGATTGCAGTTCCTGTTCGAGAAGAGCAAGGGCGTCGACAACATCCACATTTACAACCAGAGCAAGGACCCCCTCAAGATCAGTCGGGTCGAGGTGGAGACCAATGTCTTTGTGGGCGACGGTCATGACGGGGAGCGGAATCTCACGAACGAGACACGCGACCGGTTTTATCTGGCCGCAGGTGTCGAGCCCAGCAACGAGCAGAAAATCGCCTTCTTCGGCGAACAGGTGCAGGTACACGGGCTGAACAAGGCGCTCAACATGTTCTTCACGCCGTGGGGCTCGCTGTACTACGGGCCGCAGGAGTTGACGGTGTCTCGAAAGGAGAACGCCGAGCGCTACGTGTTCACGCTGTCCTATGCCAAACCGGTCACCATCGGGCCGTACGAACGGCTGACCCTGTCCTATTCCAACTCCTTCCACGGCCTGCCGATCCGTTCGCCGATCCGCGGCGTGCAATACCTGCCCCGGGTGTCGGTGAAACTGGATCAGGGGCCGCAGTACCGGGACACCCGGCAGCAAGTGGACGCGCTGGCCCGGCCCGGCACCAGCCCGACGGGGGCCAAGGTGCTGGAGCTGGCAGCGATGATCCTGAATGCCGAAACCGGACAGCGGGTACTCGACACGCGCATGGCCAACAAGGCCAGATCCGCGGATCTGACCCGCCGGCTGGTCGGTTATTACGCCAACTACTTCATGTACAAGCGCAATTACTTTGTCACCGATATCCCGGTTGACCTGGTGAACTGCATTTCCTACGGCATGATGGGGCTGGAACTCGACGGCAGTCTGAGCAGCAGCGACGAATGGGCCGACAACTGGCAAGTGGCGGCGCTGCAATACATGAAGCAGTTGAATCCTGCCCTGAGAGTCTCGCTGATCGTCGGCGGCTGGCCGAAAAGCCCGATGCTGCATTTCCGCACCGTGGCCGGGCCGGCGGATTTTCCCGCCACGGCGCAGAACGCCGATGACTTCTGGATCTATCACGTCAGCGGCAAGCAGCAATGGCGCATCTTTTATGGCACCGGCACGCCGTTGTCGATCGATGGCGCTCCCGCACCCTATGGCTCCAGCAGCAGTGACCCCGGCGGGGTATTCGATCCCGACGCGCCGCGGCGGGCGCTGTTCGCGCTGCTGTCCGGGCCTGGCGCCTCTTACGACAATTGCGATGTCAGCGCCGACGGGGAGACCCTGCTGGCCATCCTCGAACAACTGGCCACGGCCTTCCATGCCAGTGAGGCGGTGGCGCCATTCTCGGCCTTGCTGCGACTGATCTCCCGCGATCCCGTCCGCCGCCAGCGCTTTGCGCAATCGGCTGCCAGCGCGATCCGGACCCTGGGCTTCGACGGACTGGAAATCGACTGGGAATACCCGGACGCCGGTGATGGCGACGGTTATGTGCAGCTGCTGCAGGCAACCCGGCAGGCGATAGGCGAGGCCGAACTGGCGATAGCGGCCCCGGCCGCCCCCTCCCGGGTCGATGCGCTGGGCACCGAACAGTGGCGTGCCATCGGCCAGCTGGTCGACCACGTCAATGTGATGAGTTACGACTATTACGGCAGCTGGTCCGACTATTCCTGGTTCAACGCCCCGATGAAGATCCCGGCCGACAAGCAGGCGGCGCGGGATCTGGACCCGACTTTCTGCGTGACCGCCACACTGGACAAGTTCCTGCAACTGGTGGCGCAGAACTGCCTGACCCGCCGCCAGCTGGCGCTGGGGCTGGCCGCCTATGGTCGCGTGGTCGCGGTGGACGGTGCCGACGACCACAACCGGGGGCTGATTTGCGCCATCAACAAGAAGCCGGTGCTGGCGGCAGGGGACGCCTCGCTGGACGAGCCGCCGCTGTACCGGGATATCGTGGCGGCCAAAGCGGCAGGCGGCTATCTGCCGGCAAAGGAGGATCATTCACCCTCGGCCGGCTGGCCGGGGCTGGTCTTTGTCGATGCGCTGGAGGGCGAGGCCCGCGCGCCCTATGCCTATCGCAGCAGCAGCCAGGGACGAACCGGGCTGTCGCTGACCTATGACGACCCGCGTTCGCTGCGCGAGAAAGTGCGTTATGCCCTGGCCGAACAACTGGGCGGAGTGATGGTATGGGACCTGTCCGGCGACGTGGCCGCCGACCAGCCGGCGTCCCTGCTGGCCGCCGTGGCGGATGAACTGCGGCAAAGCCATCCGGCCAGCCAGTTCCACTTCACCCGGCAGACGCCGACGGGACCGTGGATCGACGCAGCGAAGCTGGGTGAAGCGCTGCCGCCCTGGCCGCTCAAAAGCCAGGTGCAGGACTATGGTGCTGCGCCACGCCGCCACCTGCAGGTTCTCGGTGGCCCGGCCATTGCCGTGATGGCGGCGCTGCCGGTCGGCGCGCTGGCACTGAGTGGCCCGGGCGCGCCGATCAGCATGCTGCAACCGCTGGGCCCGGGCGATTTTTCCACCGCTCGCAGCGTCGGCTACCAGGGCGACGTGGCGGCGCTGCTGCCGCTGCGCGACGGGCGTGTGCTGGTGCGCTATGCCGATGGCCGCCTGCAGAGTCTGTGCTTTGAAGACGAGGTCTGCCGTGTCGATCAGGAACTGGGCCGGCAGGTCTCCGCAATGGTCGAGGCCGGGCCGGGCTGCGTGTTTGCCGTGCAGGGACAGACCCTGCTGCAGTGGCGCAGTGTCGACGATGGTCCCTTTGTGTCGCAGGCACCGGTGGCCCTGCCTGCCGCCGGGGTCGCGCTGGGCGTGCTGGCAGGAGGGCAGCCGCTAGTGGTTACCGGTCAGGGCGCGGTGCTGGTGCTGGACGGGCAGGGCGAGCACGCCAGCCTGAAGACACTGGCCGGCAGTGTCCGTGTGCCGACGGGACTGCTGCTGCTGAATGACGGGCGCCTGCTGGCCTTCGGCGCCGGTAGCCAGCTTGCGCTGTGGGACGTCCAGCGTGATGCACAGCAGCAGCTTGCCGGTTTGCAGGTCAGGGCGCTGCGTATCGACGAGGCCCGGCCCTGGATCACCGCGGCCGCGCTGCCCAACGGGGCGTTTGCCACGCTGGCGGCGGACCGGTTGCTGCTGTGGAGCCCCAGCGGGGCCAGCGGCATGGAACAGGGTTTTGAGGTCCAGCAGCAGATCGTGCTGGATCAGGCCAGCGGCATGACCGTGACCAGCGACGGTGCGCTCGTGCTGGCACAGGGCAGCAATCTGCTGCGGCTGGATTTCCCGTGCTGGCCCCGGGTCACGCTGCAGCAGAGCACGCCGTGGTCGGGCATGGATGCCGACGGCCGGACCTGCGTGCACTGGATGGCACGTACCGGCCATGCCGACAATCTGCGCAGCGCGCTGGCGGCCGGCACGCCGCCGGGCCTGCAGACCGCCCCCGGCCGGCCGACGCTGCTGGCCGAGGCGCTGAATGCGGCACTGCCCGACCATGTCGGTGCATTGCTGGCAGCGGGGGCGCCGGTGTGGCAGCCGTCGTATGCCGGGCAGCATGGCGATCCGCTGGACGAGCTGCTGATGGCCAGATTGCTGCCGGCCAGCCTGCGCAAGGCCATCCCAGGCAGCATGGTCACGCCGGTGCTGAAACCGGATGTCCGGACCGCACAACTGCCCGATCCGATGCGGGCTTTCCTGCGCGCCAATCCGACCATGACGGTACGGATGGCGAACAGCCTGATGATGCTGGAACCGGCGCTGGCCAGCCTGCTGCAGGACTTGCTGTCGGTGTTCACCTTCGACAGCGACGCGATGGCGACGCTGCAAGCGAGCGAGCCGGGACGTGCAGTGCTTCCGGCACTGCAGACCCTGGCCGGCAAAACCTTCGCCGACCAGGCGGCACTGCAGTCGGCGGTACAGGCCGCGCTGGGCGACATCCCTCTCGATGACGCCGGCCGCAACACCCTGGTCAGTGCGGTGCGCCGTGTCGACCCCGGCCTGCAGGGGCAGGCGAATTACGATCTGTCGGTGTATCAGCTTGGCTGCGACACCCTGGTGCAATTCCTCGACCTGACCCTGCAGCAAGCGCTGCCTGCGCTGCAGAAGCAACTGCTGCTCGACCGCTTCGCCGAGCTGGCGCTGCCGCAGGAGGGCAATCTGCTGGCAGTCAAACCCGGGCTGGGGCTGGCCGACCTGCCGCAGATTACGCGCGATTTCCTCACGCTGTACCCTGCCGCCGGACGGGTCATGGCGCAACTGCTGGCCAGGTGGTCGTTCGAGCTGGAACGGCTGGTCAACGACTTTGTGCAGCAACTGCCGGACAGCCACAACGACGCCAGCGAGGCGAGAGTCAGTGCCGATGCCTGGGGGCGCGCGCATCAGGCCGTACGCAGCCTGCTGGTGGCGACGGTGCGGCCCGGGCTCTCCCACCAGCAGGCCGCCGATTTTCTGAACCGGAACAGCGTGCAGCCCTGGGCGGCGGCTGTCGATCCGTTCGGTCAGCCGCAGGGCTGGGCCAACTGGGCGTTCGATCCGCCCATCGGCACCGTGCCGGTGGCAGCGCAGCAGGATGGCGGAACGACGGGTGGCGCATCGTCGTCGGCCGCTTCGTCTGCACGGGGGAGCGGCGGCAGCCTGCAGCCGTCGACCCCGCCGGACCCGGCACAGGAGGCGCGCGACACGATCGATTACATCAAGCGCGCCAATCAGTCGATCGACCAGATGCGGGAGAAGAACCGCCGGGCGACCGAAAAATTCGATTACAAGCGCGAGCGCAACCGCGAGGCGGTCGAGCGCCTGAACCCGCTGACCGGGCAGATCACCGAGACCCAGAGCAAGCTCGATCAGGTGAAAAAGGCGGTGCAGGATACCCAGCACCGCCTCGATACCGATCTGCACTACGATCCCAACAATTCGGTATCGGTTCGCCTGGCGTTCGACAAGGTCTACGACGGCAGCAGCATGGGGACAGGCGATGACCTGACCGAGCCGCAGAAGCTCGCTTACCTGAACCGGAAGCGCGCCGAGGCGCAGGGCACGGTCGAGGCCGGCAATGCCACCATCGATACCCAGCGCAAGGCACTGAAGGGCCTGATCGACAAGCGCACGACCGAGGTGGATGACGATCCGTCGGTCCGGATATGGAATGAGCGCCGCGCCGCCCTGCGGCAGTGGAACGACCGCATCGACACCATGCGCAGCGTGGTGGCCGGCATGCAGGGCCTGTCGTCATTCACGCGCAAGATCGTCGGTCACTTCATGAGCGACGGCGACAGCAAGGATGCCTTCAACCAGGCGATGGACTGGGTCGACAAGGGGCTCGCTACCGTTGCTGCCGTGGTGGAGGTGGCCCAGGCCGTCAACACCGCCATGCAGATGATGAAAACCAGCACCATGGGCGGGGTGTTCGGCCTGATCGGCGCGGCTGCCAGCCTGTTCGGTCTGGTGTCGAACATCTTCTTCCCGCAGCCCGACCCGTATCTGGAAGCGGCCAAGGCGATCTCGAAGCAGATCACCCAGGTATACGAGGTGATGAACAAGCGCTTCGACCAGATCATGGACCAGATGCAGAGCCTGAACTGGCAGATGTCGGCGCTGAGTGTCCAGATGGACGAACGCTTCGACGCGGTGCAGCGCCAGATCGACGATGTCGCCGCGCAAATGACCCGGAGCCTGGAGCAGCTGAGCAGCGCCATTGCCAGCGGCTTCCGTACCACGCGGGTCGAACTGCGCGCCGCGACCCAGCAGACGCTGGCCAGCATCGTCTGGAGCCATGACGACCTGGCGCAGCGCATTGATCTGGCCAATCTGGGTCTGCGCGCCAACCTGGCCAGCCTGCAGGCGATGATGTCGGTGGAAATGCTGAACGATCTGCGCCTGGTGGACATCGTCGTCAGCAATGCCGAAAACGAGCAGATCAACCCCCGCAGCGGGCTGATCCCGTTGCAGAAAGATCCGGCCCGGCTGCAGGACTTGCGGGACCGGCTGGACAACGGCATCCGCCACAAGCTGCTGGCCGGTGGCGAAGACCGGCCGCTGGCGGATCTGTGCTTCAGCGGCTTCGGCCCGGGCTCGGTCATGGCGGCGGTGACCGATGCCGCCACCAACCGCTTCTCCGAATGCTATGCGTACTACTACTCGAAGAAAAAGGCGGACTCCTATGACCGTTCGAGCAAGGTCTGGGGCTCGACCGCGCTGGCCCTGCCACTGGCCCGGCGCTATCTGCTGCTGCAATCATGGTATGGGACCAGTCTGGACAGCCCGCTGAGCCTGTTGCGCAGCGTGCAGGAACTGGTCGAGGCACCCGCGGCCAAATCGCGGCAGTTCCTGCGCGATCTGCACGACAGCGCGTTCTTTGGCGTGCTGATCGACCAGCAGCTGGATGCTGCGCTGGCATTGCAGCAGGCCAGCCTGAACGTGGTGGTACGCGAGTACGGGCAGACGTTCAACTTCCCGACCTCGCAGCTCACCAATCCGGCCTTCATGATACCGGCCATGTTCGACCGCTATCCGGACCTGAACCTGCTGCACCTTGCCAGTGAAACGGTGGAGACCGATCTGGCCGCACGGCTGGAGCAGGATCTGGCCGATTTCCACGCCTTCTTCAGCGCGCCGGCCGGCAGCTGGCGGCAAAGCAAGATCGAATGCACGCTGACACTGGGGCATGCACTGGGTGTCGGCAAGCTGCTGATTCACGGTGACGAACAGCAGCGCACGCTGTACCTGGACGTCGATGGCACGGTCACCCCTGTCGCCAGCCTGAGCCTGCAGGACGGGCGGCTGATTGGCGCCGCCCTGCTGCAAAGCGGGAACGACAACTTCGTCGCCCTCGCGCATTCGGCCTGGGAGATCCAGCAGCGCTGGATCGGCTACTACAACCGGCGCATCCCGATCGACTGCCAGCAGGAAATGCTGGCGCTGGACCAGAGCCTGTCGCGGCTGGCCCTGTTCCTGGGACTGGCCGGGGTCGATCCCGACGAAATGGCACGCCTGCTGGGCATGCTGTGGGACAGCGAGCAGGTCAATGCTTATCTGGTCGCGCAGGCGATGCAGGAGAGGGGCGCCCAGGTCGAGCTGTCGCCGCCGTTCGGCATGCTGGCCTCCTATTCCACCCGCGTCGCCGCCGATGCCCAGAAGCTGGTCGGCCAGCTGGTGGAAGCCGCTGCCGCACGGCCGCGGCCGGCCAGTGACGAACTGCCGTCGCTGCGGGACCGCCTGCTGCTCGACCTGGATCAGTTGATGACCCAGTCGGCCAGCGTGCGCGTCCAGCTGGCCGGGGTCGATCTGAGTGCAGGATGGAACCCGGACGTGGCCGACGACGGCATCACGATCCTGAGCGCCACGGAACTGGCAGGACAGGGGCGGACATTCCCGCTGGCCAGGGATATCGGCCTGCCGCCGCGGGGCGTGCTGACGCTGACCGGCAGCGGGGCGTTTGCGCTGACCCTGACGGACGACCAGGGACAGCAGTTGCAGCTGCCTGTGGATCTGGATCGGGAAAATCCGACCCGGATCGAGGCCGTCGCGCCGCAACTGGATGGCAGCCTGAGCAGCCTGACCTTCCAGGCGGCGACCCCGCCGCTCGATGTGGTGCTGGAAGGCGTGTGGCTGAAGGGATAAGGCCAGGGCGGCCGGGCAGCGGGTTCGCTGCCCGGCGCGGTCTTTTTGCTTGCCTGACTGTGTCCGGCATGTCCAGAATCGACGCCCTATAGCTGGTGTGAGGGCGCCGGCAATACCCGAAAACCGAAAGGACCGACATGGCTGAATACGGTGCAGAAGTACTCTGGCAACGCGACGAGCAGGATTTTCTGGGCAACCGTTACAGCCGCCGGCATGTGCTGCGTTTTGATGGTGGTGCGGAAGTCGCCGGCTCCTCGTCGCCGCATGTCGTGCCGCTGCCGATGTCCGATGCCTCGGCGGTCGACCCGGAGGAAGCCTTTGTCGCGTCCCTGTCCAGCTGTCACATGCTGTGGTTCCTGTCCATTGCTGCCAGGCGACGTTTCTGCGTCGACCGCTACTTCGATGCGGCGGTTGGCGTCATGGGCCAGAACGCGGATGGCCGGGTGGCAATGACGGTGGTCACGCTGCGGCCGGAGGTACACTTTTCCGGTGAGCGGCTGCCGACGCGAGAGCAGATCGAACAGATGCACCATCAGGCACATGATGCGTGCTATATCGCCAACTCGGTCCGCAGCGAGGTGCGTTGCGAGCCGGTGTTCGACCGGAGTGATGCATGAAGGGCAGCTGTCTGTGCGGGGCTATTGAATACGAGATCGACCGCATCGACATGCCGATCGGGCATTGTCATTGCCGGACCTGCCGCAAGGCCCACGCAGCGGCCTTTGCGACCACGGCGGGGGTCATGCGTTCGCATTTTCGCTGGCTGAAAGGCGAAGACCTGCTGTCGGGCTTCGAGTCCTCTCCGGGCAAGTGGCGGTATTTCTGTTCGCAGTGTGGTTCGCACCTGGTAGCGGAACGTCCGCACCAGGCGCATGTCATTGTCCGTGTGGCGACGCTCGACGACGATCCCGGCCTGCGGCCGCAGCAGCATATCTGGACCGCCGATTCGCCGCCGTGGCTGGCCGGTGACGATCTGCCCCGCTGGCCGGCATGGCCGGCGGAGCGGGCATAGCCGGAGGGCGGGTCTGTGGCCTCCGGCTATGCCAGCGCCTGCACGACCAGGCTGCCCGCGCGCTCGAACAGTCGCCTGGCCGCCGGTGTCAGGCCCGACATGTGGATGCAGGCGTGGATCATGCCGTCCAGTTGTTCGGCACGGGCCTCGACGCCCGCCTCGCGCAGACGCCGCGCATAGTCGATGCCCTCGTCGCGCAGCGGGTCGTATTCGCAGACCAGAATGCTTGCCGCCGGCAGTCCCGCGAGATCGGGCGTCTGCAGCGGGGATGCATAGGGCGAAGCGCCATCCGCTGCGGATTCCAGATAGACGGACCAGCAGAATTGCATGATGTCGCGGGTCAGGTAGTAACCGCTGGCATGGCGTGTGTACGAGTCGGTGTTCATGGCGTGATCCAGCGCCGGATACAGCAGTAACTGGTGGGCGATTGCCGGGCCGCCGCGATCGCGCGCGAGCAGGGCGGCGGCGGCAGCGAGGTTGCCGCCGGCACTGTCTCCGCCCACCGCCAGCCGGTGCGGGTCGATGCCCAGCGTGTCGGCATGACCTGCCGCCCAGACCAGGGCGTGATAGACGTCTTCGAGCGGCTGCGGAAACGGGTGCTCCGGGGCCAGCCGGTAGTCGACGGACAGCACGACGCAGCGGGTCGCATTGGCCAGTGCCCGGCACGGATTGTCATACAGCGCCAGCGAGCACTGGAACCAGCCGCCGCCGTGCGCAAACACGATGGCCGGTGCCGGTGCGGACGGCTCGTCCAGCGTGGCCGGGCGGTAGATGCGCACCCGCAGCGGATACCCGTCCGCCGTGGTCGTCACCAGGGTCGTGATGTCGGTGACCGCTTCCGGCGGTCCTTGCAGGCTGGCCAGCTCAAGGTCGGACGCCTTGCGGATTTCCGCCAGTGGCGGCAGCGCGGATGCAGCCGGCCGATCGGCGAGGAATGCGGCCATTCGGGTGTCGAGCGGCATGGTCAGTGGCCTCCGTCCAGGAAGGGCAGCAGGTGGGCGATAAACGCCTGATCGGCTTCCTCCATGATGAAATGGCCGCAATCCGGGATGATCGCGCCACGCAGATTCGTCGCATGGTCGCGCAGGGTCAGCAGTGGGGCGTCATTGGTGGCGAACTCGGCGCCGATCGCCAGTACCGGCATCCCCAGCTTCCGCCCGGCGCGCACCCGGTTCTGGCGGATGGTTTCCGGGATGGCCCGGTAGTAGGCAAAGCCGCCGCGCAGGCCGCCGGGTGCCGAGTAGGCCTCGATGTATACCCGGGTTGCCACCCGGTCGCGGTGATGTGACCAGGTATCGAACACATAGCTCAGATAGGCCGTCTCGCGCCCGCCAGTCAGCGCTTCCGGCAGGTCCGCCAGCTGGTTGAACAGGAAATGCCACAGGAAGACGTTCTGCTCCGGCGGGACGAAAATCGACGGCGCCGTTGCCAGTCCGGGAATGACGGCTTCAGTGACCGCCAGTCGCTGCACGACCGTCGGGAAGTCGCTGGCCAGCGCGTAGCCGACCCACATGCCGACATCGTGGCCGACGACCTGATAGCGCTCGTGACCAAGAGTCTGCATGACCCGGTGCAGGGTGGCGGCGATGCTGCCGGTGTCGTAGCCATCTTGCGGCCGGTCGGAATGGCCGGTGCCGGGCGGGTCGACGGCAATGGCCATGAAACCGTGGCCGGCGAGTGCCGCCATGACATGGCGCCAGGCGAACCAGGTCTGCGGCCAGCCGGGAATCAGCAGGACCGGGCGGCCGTGGCCGGCGCAGACGCAGTGCACGCGGTGGCCGTCGATGCGTACATAGCGGTGGGTGAAGGAAGAAGTATCGGGATGCGGTCTGTCGTTCCGGATTGTCATCGGTATGGACTCGGGAAATAAGGGTGGGGCGAAAAGGGCTCAGGCAATACCGAGCATGGCGTGGATCTGTGCCCGGTCGACGGCGGCACCGGCGAAGTCATCGAACACCTTGTCGGTCACCCGGATGATGTGGTCGTTGATGAAGGCGACGCCTTCGCGCGCGCCATCCTCCTGGTCCTTGAGGCAGCACTCCCATTCCAGCGTGGCCCAGCCCTGATAGTCGTACTGGGCCAGCCGGGAAAAGATCGCCCTGAAATCCACCTGGCCATCTCCCAGCGACCGGAAACGGCCGGCGCGGTCGACCCAGTTGCTGTAACCGCCATAGATGCCCTGCCGGCCATCGGGATTGAACTCCGCATCCTTGACGTGAAACATGCGGATGTGGTCGCGATACCGATCCAGGAAAGCCAGATAGTCGAGTTGCTGCAGGACGAAATGGCTCGGATCGAACAGGATGTGGCAGCGCGGATGCCGGCCGACCCGCTCATGGAAGCGCTCGAAGGTGGTGCCGTCGTGCAGGTCCTCGCCCGGGTGGATTTCGTAGCACAGATTGACTCCCTGTTCGTCGCAGGCATCGAGAATCGGGCGCCAGCGTCGCGCCAGCTCGTCGAAAGCGGCGTCGATCAGCCCGTCCGGACGTTGCGGGAACGGGAACAGGTAAGGCCAGGCAAACGAGCCGGAGAACGTCCCCATCTCGGTCAGGCCCAGCCGGCGTGAAGCGCGGGCCGCCAGCGCCAGTTGCTCCAGTGCCCACTCGGTCCGTGCCTGCGGCCTGCCGCGCAGCACGGCCGGAGCGAAGTTGTCGCACAGGGCATCGTAGGCCGGGTGTACCGCCACCAGCTGACCGAGGAGGTGGGTGGTCAGCTCGCTGATGACCAGCCCGTGCCCGGCCAGCAGGCCGTTGATTTCGTCGCAGTAGCCCTGGCTGTGCGCGGCGGTTCTGACATCAAACAGGCGTGCGTCCCAGGCCGGGATCTGCAAGGCCTTGAAGCCGGTCTGTGCCGCCCAGCCGGCCATCGAGGCCAGGCTGTCGAAGGGGGGTGTGCTGTCGCTGAACTGGGCGAGATGAAGGCTGGGGCCCTTGATGGTCTGCATGATTTTCCATGTCCTAATTCTTTGTCGATCGACAAAGAATAGAGCGAGATTCCCGCTCGCGTCAAGTGCGGACCGGGTTAGAATTCCGCCAGTCGGCATGGACGGGCAGGAGAGCAATGGCGGGACGACCAAGGGAATTCGACCGGGATCTGGCCTTGAAAAGGGCGATGACCGCGTTCTGGGAACGCGGCTATGAAGGCACGTCCATGGCGAGTCTGGTCGACGCACTGGGCATCGCTTCGGCCCGCATCTATGCGGCATTCGGCAGCAAGGAGCAGTTGTTCCGCGAGGCCGTGGCGCTGTACGAGGCGGGGGACGGCGGCTTCGCCACCCGCGCGCTGGCCGGAGAGCACTCGGCGCGGGCGGCGGTCGAGCGCCTGTTGCGCGACGCGGTGACGATCTATACCCGGCGTGGCCATCCGCATGGTTGCCTGGTGGTGTCGGCAGCGACCAACTGCACGGTGGAGAACGACGGGGTTCTGGACTGGCTGGCCGAACACCGGCGCCAGCGCACTCGCTCGATCATCGACCGGCTGCAGGCAGCGAAGGACGGTGGCGAGTTGCGGGCCGATGTCGATGTTGCTGCACTGGGTGACTATTACGCCACCCTGCTGCACGGCCTGTCGGTGCAGGCCCGGGATGGCGTGAGCCGGGCCCGGCTGCTGGCCATGATCGACCCGGCCATGGCCGCGCTGGATGCGGCGCGGGTAACGGCCTGAGACGAGCTCAGCGGTCGTCCAGCGGCCGGTGCGCCGTTTCGTGGATGCAGCGCATCGCCAGCAGGGCGACGACCGAGGCCAGAACCAGATACCAGGCCGGTGCCAGCTTGCTGCCGGTGACGCTGATCAGCCAGGTGGCAATAAATGGCGCGGTGCCGCCGAACAGCGCATTGGCCATGTTGTAGCTGAAGGCAAAGCCGCTGTAGCGGACCCGGGTCGGAAAAATTTCCGACAGGAAACTGGCCAGCGTGCCGTCGTTCAGCGTCAGCAGCGCGCCAAACACGATCTGGATCAGGATCAGGGTCAGAAAGCCGGCATGGTCGAGCAGCATGAACAGCGGCACGGTCAGCACGATGAAGCACAGTGATGCGGCAATCAACATGGTCTTGCGCCCTAGCCGGTCGGACAGCGCGCCGGACAGGAAGATAAAGCCGATATAGGCGGTCAGCGACACCGTCGATGCCATGAACGACTCGGTTTCCGGCACGCCGAGCTCTGCTGACAGATAGGTCGGCATGTAGCTGAGGATCAGATAGAACGCGACCGCGTTCAGGCAGGTGACACCGAAAGCGATCACCACCTTGCTGCGGTAGGTGGTCAGCAGCACCCGGATCGGGATGGCGCTGTCCGGGGCCTTGCGTTCCATCTGGCGCGCCATGCTGCGGAACTGTGGCGTGTCCTCCAGGTGCAGACGGATATAGCGGCCGACCAGACCGAACGGGGCGGCCAGCAGGAACGGCAGTCGCCAGCCCCAGCTGTGCAGCTGCTCGGTCGTCAGCCAGGCATGCAGCATGACCACGAACAGCGAGCCGAACAGCAGCCCGGCCGCGGTGCTGGCCGGCACGATGCTGGCATACAGGCCGCGCCGGCCTTCCGGCGCATACTCGGTCAGGAAGGCAGCGGCGCCGGCGTACTCGCCCGAGGCGGAAAACCCCTGCACCAGGCGGATCAGCAGCAACAGCAGCGGCGCCAGCATGCCGACCTGCTGGTAGGACGGCAGGAAGGCAATGCAGAAGGTGGCGCCGGACATCAGCAGGATGGACAGCGACAGCGCGCTGCGCCGGCCGACGCGATCGCCGAGATGGCCCCAGAAAATACCGCCCAGCGGGCGGATGACAAAGGACAGGGCAAACACGGCGAAGGTGGCCAGCAGGCCGGTAGTGGCATCGCTGGCCGGGAAGAACACCACGGCGATGATGGCGGCCAGATAGCCATAGGACGCGTAGTCGAACCATTCGACGAAATTGCCGATAAAGCTGGCGGTCGCTGCCCGGCGCAAGGCCCGGGGCGGATCGCTGGCGTGGGGGGCGAGAGGCTGTCTGTCGGTCAGGGTGGTCATGTTTTTCTTCCCGTCGGGGTCGAGGGGCACAGTGCGCGTGCCGGGAGCGGGGAACCGGGGTCTGGCGTCAGACCGGTCGGGTTTCCGGTACTTTCCTGCGCTTCAGACCGCGGCCGAGCAGGCCGATGGCCATCTCGCCGGTGCCGCCGGCAATGATCAGCAGCCCGCCCAGCAACTGCACCGCTGACAGCACCTCGCCATACACCAGCCAGCCGATGAACACGGCAGCAACCACGCACTCCCAGTACGACACGCAGGCAAACTCGGCCGCCTTGAGATGGCGGGTGGCGATGGTGCATGCGCCCAGCGCGCCGAAGCCGCAGACAATGCCGATGCCGATCCACCACAGCCAGTCGCTTGTCGCCATCTGCGCCACGCCGGGGCGGGTGAACAGGAACAGGATGCTGATGCCGGCCAGCGCGAACACGAAGTTCCAGAAGGCGCGGGTTTCGCCGGGAACATCGGTGCGGAAGCGGCCAAAGAACAGGAACAGGCCATAGCCGACGCCCGAATACAGCGCCAGCATGTCGCCGACGAAGGTCTTGCTGGAAAACGTCATGCCGAAGTGAACGCCACCGGCGTCGACCGACACCAGCCCCACAATCAGCATCATGCCGGCAAACACGGCTGCCATTGCGAACCAGGTGGCGAATTTCATCCTTTCCTTGAGAAAAATCACAGCCAGCAGGGTGGAAATGATCGGCCCGATATAGATAAAGAACACCGCATTGGCGATTGAGGTCAGCTGGGTCGCCGCGATATAGGCCGACAGGCAGTTGCCCATGAAGAAACCGCTGGCGACCATGCCGGCCGAAATGCGGTAGCTGCGCAGCTCGGACAGCCGACCCTTCCAGGCCAGGATGGCGAAGAACAGGATGCCGCCGCACAGCATGCGCGAAAAGGCGATGAAATCGCCCTGAGCATCGATATGGCGGGCGAAGAAGCCGACGAACCCCATCAGGGTGGCGGCGATAAAGGCATTGGCAAAGCCGAGTTTCTTGTTGTCGGCCGGGACGGCAGTGGACATGGCGAAGCTCCTGGGGGATGTCACGTGGCCAAAAAGCCCGGTCATGCAGGCGAACGATGACCGGGCTGGCGCGGGTGATGTCCCGGGTTACACGCGGGTGATGTCGTTGAAATCCTGTTTCGGGAAGTAGTCCAGGCAACTGCCCTCGCGGTACACGTCCGCCGTCGAGCAGTGCAGGCCGCCCCCGAACGCATAGGCGTCACGGAAATGCACCGGGATCACGTTCATGCCCAGCTTGTCCATCTGTTCCAGCTGGTTCACTTCGGACGCTTCGACGATCACGGTCTTGTGGTCGAGCACCAGGCAGTTCATCGACAGCCACACCGAGCTGTAGCACAGCGGCGGCGGTTCCTTGTGGGCCGGCATGGCAGCTTCGACGATCTGCCAGTCATTCTTCTCGAAGATCTCGCGCTGTGCCTTCGGCAGCGGCCGGTGCGGGTTGTTGATGATCAGGCCCGGGCGCAGCGGCACGAAGGTCGCGTCGATATGGATCGGGTACGGGTCGCCGGGGAAGTTGACCGCATGGACCCGCAGTTCCGGGTAGCGGCGCTTGAACCATTCCATCGCCTTGCGGTTGGTGGTCAGCCCGTGCTGGATGAACAGGTCCTTGCCCAGCCGCATCACGTCGGCGGCATCGAACAGGATTTCTTCCTCGGTGGTGACGAAGTCCTTGTTCGCCGTGCGGACCAGCCGCTCTTCCAGCGAGATCTTCTCGTCGTAGTAGTTGTGCTTGTACGACTTGTCGGACAGCCGGGGACGCGGCGCCTGGCTCCACAGGAATTCCGGGTCCTCGTTGAAGTACTGCGACAGCAGCGGACGGAAGGCCAGGTATTCCCAGTAGCGGCAGCGGAACGACATCGCCGCTTCGATGATTTCATTGCCGATGGTCAGCAGCGTGTCGCGCGGCGGCATGCAGGTCATCATCGAGCCGGTGCGGAAGTCCGGGGTAATGACCGGCTGGTTCCACTGCAGCGGTTCCGGACGGTCCACCCTGACGCCGCGCTCGGTGAGGATGCGGGCCAGATTGTCGAGCTGCGCATTGGCCTTTTCCACCGTTTCCAGCGGGCGCGGACCCCACATGCCACGCATCGGGCTGTCGATCGGTACCTTTTCCGAAGTGGCAGGTTCTTCCGGCGGCACGCAGCTGTGATCGGCACGGCCGACAATGACGTGTTTCAGCGGATCAAAGTCATTCCAGGAATTAACGATCTTGGTCATGGTAAATCACCTTTTCTCGTGTGGATGTGTGTCTTGCACGCCGATATTTGTACGCGCCCACCCGAGTGCTGCCATTCCAAAAACCGTTCAAAAAATGTCAAATACTGACCAAGTTGAATCTGGCGTGATGTGGGTCGGCTTGATGATGCCGACGGCATTGTGGCAAGGTGCCTGACGGGTAGCGGCGACGCCGCGTCCGGCTTCCCTGTCTTGTCTGGAGAGATTCATGCGCTTGTTGCTCGCCATTTTCCTGCCGTGGCTGCAGTTCTTTACCATTGGCCGGCCGTTTTCCGGCCTGTTCTGCCTGCTGCTGCAGCTCACCGTGATCGGCTGGATTCCGGCGGCGATCTGGTCGGTCTATGCGCTGAGCCAGTACAAGACCGACAGGAAAATCGAAAAGGCGCTCGGCGCCCGGCGCCGCCCCTGAGCGCCTGCGGCGTCAGGCCTCCGCGCCGAGGTCGGCCGCGTGCGTACGCATCCAGTCGGCCAGTGCATCCAGTGGCGGACGCAGGGTCTTGCCCAGGGCGGTGACGGTGTATTCGACCCGGGGCGGCACCTCGGCATAGACCTGACGCCGCAACAGCCCCTTCTGTTCGAACAGGCGCAACTGCCGGGTCAGCTCTTTCTGGGTGATCGGCGCCACCGCGCGCTGCAACTCGCCAAAACGGACCGGCCCGTCGATCACGATCAGCCGGTACAGGATCGGAATTGCCCATTTGCCGGAAATCAGCCCGACAAACTGCACCATCGGGCAGGGTTCCGGCGGCGTGTCCCGCTGTGCATGATTCGTCGGCATGGCTATCCAGTCTCCTCTTTAAGTATCAAATTGGTGCCTACTATACATTGGGTACCAATGCGTTGACACTGGGGTTTTGACACAAAACGGAGACCCCGACATGCCACGCCTGCAAGGCAAGACCGCCCTCATTACCGGTGCCACCAGCGGCATCGGCCTGGAAACTGCACGCCAGTTCCTGGCCGAAGGCGCCCGGGTGGCGATCACCGGCCGCAACCCCGATGCGCTGGCCGCCGCCGGCCGCGAACTCGGCGAACACGTGATCCTGATCCGCAGTGACGCCGGCCAGCTGGCCGACCAGCGCGAACTGGCGCAGCAACTGGCCGCACACTGGTCGCAACTCGATGTGCTGTTCGTCAACGCCGGCGATGTCACGCACCGGCCGGTGCAGGACTGGGACGAGGACAGCTACGACCGGCTGATGGCCACCAATCTGAAAGGCCCGTTCTTTCTGCTGCAGGCCCTGCTGCCGCTGCTGGCCAATCCCTCGTCGGTCATCCTGTGCGGCTCGGTCAGTGCCCGTATCGGCCTGCCGCAGAGCAGCGCCTACGCCGCCAGCAAGGCCGGCCTGCTGTCGCTGGCGCGCACGCTGTCGGGCGAGTGGCTGGCGCGCGGCATCCGCGTCAACGGCCTCAGCCCCGGCCCGACCCGGACCTCGGCGCTGGGCAAGCTCGGCCTGCCGCCGGAACAACTGGCGGCGCTGAACGACGAGATCCTCAAACTGGTGCCGATCGGGCGCCTGGGCACACCGCGCGAACTGGCACAGGCCGCCGTGTTTCTGGCATCGGACGAGGCCGGGTTCGTGGTGGGGACGGAGTTGCTGGTGGATGGGGGAGTTGGCAGTCTGTAGCGCGGGGAAAAAAGGCCTTGCTCCCCGGCCCCGCACTCAAAACCGCACCTCCTCCGTTTCCATCAACCGGGCCAGCGGCCCGCCCAGGGTCGCATTGTGGTGGGCGACGATCGCTTCCGCCGTCAGCAGCGGGGTGTTCATGCAGGTATGGGCATCGGCGACCAGTAGCGCCTGCAGGCCGAGTTCGGTCGCCACGCGGCAGGTGGTGTCGATGCAGTATTGGGTTTTCATGCCGGCGATGACCAGTTCGCGGATACCGGCCTGTACCAGCCGGGCCTGCAGGCCGGTGCCATAGAAGCAGCTGGGCCGGGTCTTGTCGAAGACCGTGTCGCGGTTTTCATCCACGTCCAGTGCCGGCAGCAGTTGCCACAGCGGACTGCCGGCCTCGATCGGGGAGCCGGGCGCGCCGGTGTGGCGGGCGGCGAAGACCGGTGCGCCGGCCTCGCGGGCAGCGTGGATCAGCCGGTTGATGTTCGCCAGCACGCGGTCGCCGTGCCATGGTCGTTCCGGGCCGTGAAACAGGCCGACCTGCATGTCGACGATCAGCAGTGCGCGCGGTGCGGGGTGGGCGGGATTCATGCCGTTTCTCCTGAGTGTGCCGGCACGGACGGAGAAACGATCAGGCCCCGTCCGGTGCGGGCGGGGCCTGTGGGACAGTGCGCGTTATCGTGCCGATACCGCTACCTCACGACCCGCCATAAGCGGTCGCGGTGGTAGTGAGAGTCTGCAGGATGCTGTTCATGCGCCAAACCTACCGGCGGGCAGGGCGGGTGTCAATGCCGGGGAGACGCCCCGGAACATGGCACCGCCCGGCTGGCTGTCATCTGCCCGGCTCAGAATGCCGGGATCACCGCACCCTTGTAGCGGCTCTGGATGAACTGCTTCACTTCCGGGCTGGCCAGGGCGGCGGCCAGTTTCCTGATGGCGTCACTGTTTCTGTTGTCGTCGCGGGCGACCAGCAGATTGGCGTACGGGGAGCGGGTCTCGACAAACAGCGCGTCGCGGGTCGGCACCAGTCTGGCTTCCAGTGCGTAGTTGGCGTTGATCAGCGCCAGATCGACCTGATCAAGCACGCGCGGCAGCGTGGCGGCTTCCAGCTCCCTGAACTTCAGGTGTTTCGGATTCGAGGTGATGCTCTTGACCGTCGCGGTAATGTTGTTCGGGTCTTTCAGCGCAATCACCTTGTTCTTGTCCAGCAGCAGCAGCGCGCGGCCGGCGTTGACCGGATCGTTCGGAATGGCGACGGTGGCGCCATCCGGAAGATCGCTGATGCGCTTGAACTTGCGCGAATAGGCGCCGAACGGCTCGATATGGATCGGCTTGCTGGCCGCCACCAGATGGGTGTTGCGGGTCTTGTTGAACTCGTCCAGGTACGGAATGTGCTGGAAGTAATTGGCATCGAGGCGTTTTTCCTCGACCTGCACATTGGGCTGCACGTAGTCGTTGAAGACCTTGATATCGAGATCGACCCCTTCCCGGGCCAGCGTCGGCTTGATGGCTTCGAGGATTTCGGCATGCGGGACGGCGGAGGCGGCGACGGTCAGCTTGACCGGTGCAGCGGCGAAGGACAGCGAGGCGGACAGCAGCGACAGCGCGGCAGTCAGAGTGGCAAGGCGTTTCATGTTCCGGGACTCCTGGGTCTGGTCGGTCCGGCCGGGGGCCGGATGGCAAATGGCGATGCGTCTCGTCAGCGGTGCCGACATCGGCAGGAAGCGCTGCGTGGCGTGATGGCGTCAGTCACGAAGAAGTCCTGTTGTCACAGTGGAAAGGGGGAAAATCGGCTACGGTGTCGGTACACCGTTGAACGCACTTTACGCCGCTCCCTTAAAACCGGAAAAACGATTAAATGGAAAACAAATAACAAAAAGTGCTTGGAGTGAACGCGTGATCGGGCGGGAAACCGGTCCGGCATCCCGTCGCTGCCAGCGGCGGGGCCGGGCGGACAGTCTGGAGAAGTAATGGGACGCAAGCGCAGCAAACCGGTCAGCATCTGGACCGCGTTGTCCGATGCCACAACCAGAAGCGCCACCCGCCTGCAGCGGGCGGTGGCGCGCAGCATGGTCAACGCCGCTGTCGAACAGGCCAATGCCGCCAGCCGGGCCGCGCGCAAGGCGCTGACCGGCGTGGCATCGCCCACCGCGACGCCGACCAGTCGCGGCAGCGGGCGCTGGGAAAGCGGCCAGGGGGGCCTGGGGCCGGCCCTGATGCGCCGCTACCTGGTCTTTGTGCCGGCCGGAGTGACGCCTTCGCGGCCGGCACCACTGCTGCTGTTGCTGCACGGCTGCAAGCAGGACGCCGCCAGCTTCGCGGCGACGACCCGGGCGGCGGCTCTGGCCCGGGCAGAACGCTGCATCGTCCTGCTGCCGGAGCAATCGCTGCACGCCAATCCGTATCGCTGCTGGAACTGGTTTCGCTCCGATACCCAGGTGGCGGGCGAGTCGGCCATCCTGATGGCGCTGACCGAGCAGGTCAGCCGGCGCTATCCGGTGCGACGCGAGCGGCGCTATGTCATGGGACTGTCGGCCGGCGCCAGCATGGCGCTGACCCTGGTCCTGCAGTTTCCGGAACGCTTTGCCGCCGTGGGTGCCCATTCCGGCGCGGTACCGCACAGCGCCAGCAATGCGCTGCAGGGCCGGCTGGCGATGCGCGGCGACCGCGAACCGGACCTGGCCAGCCTGCGCCTGCGGCTGGCGGGGGGGCGGTTGCCACCGCTGATCGTGCTGCACGGTGACGACGATGCCGTCGTGTCGATCGACAACGCTGCTGCGACGACTCAGCTGTGGCTGGACCTGCTGCCTGGCGAAATGCCGCAGCCCGGGCCGACGCGCACGCTGCAGCGCGGCGCGCGGCGTGCTTTTGCCCAGACTGACTGGATGCTGGGCAGCACCTGCCATGTGCGCCAGATCCGGATAGCGGGGCTGGGCCATGCCTGGAGTGGTGGCGCGGCACGGCAGGCATTTTCTGATCCGGGCGGACCTGATGCGCTGACACTGGCCTGGCGTTTCTTTGCGCCAGGGGTCAAGGCCGCCAGGCGTCGCTGACAGGCGGCTGAATCCGTGCTGGATGTTACCGCGCCGATTCGCCCCTCCACTTTCTTTCCTTCAGAATTGAATGCGGAATTTAATCGGTTAAAGAATTTTCTTGAAAATAAACAAGCATTATTACGTGCCATGGCTGTGGTTTTGCAATGAAATTACAGCGTATTCCTCTTGAGTGATTGTTTCGCTGATGGTCAAGTGATCACTGCGTTTTTTGCCAGCTCATTTCGGGCAATTTTCATCAAAACATTTCGATGGCCAGCACGCTCCGTATTGGATTTGCGTGCCATGGCCATGCGGTTTCTGTCGGGTTTTCCTCCGATGGCGGACTGCGCTATTAATCTATGGAGGTTATTGTGAAGAATGCATCCACGGGATCCAGGGGCATCAGCGGGTCATCCGCGCGGAATGGTCATTGGCGTAAACCGCTTCATGCAAAACGGCGCCGCCGGCTGGACCGTTTCTGGCTCGGCGTGCTGGTCCGGCGACAGTCTGCACTGCAGTACCAGCAGTGGCGAAACGGCCGGGCGATGCCGGGCTGGTTGCGCTGGATGTTTGCCGCCGTACTCCGTGGCGGGCGTGCAGCACTGCTGACGGCCCTGGTCGGACAGGCTGCCATGGCCGGTCAGGGCAGCCGCGGCGACACGTCTGACATTCAGGTCGCAAAAGCCATGGCCTGCGGTACCGACCCGCTCACCGGGCAGCCACTTCCCTGCCTCCGCCAACTGGAGGAGAAGGCGGAAGGCGGCGGCATGAGCATGCCGTCGATAAGCACAATCGGGTATGCGCTGGCCGCAGGGGGGGGGATTGCGTTGCTGGTGTCGGCGGGCGGCGGGGGATCCTCATCGGATGACAAGCAGAAAACCTCGGGAGGAAAGGGCGCTGCGCCTGATACCCCGGTTGCAACATCGCAGGTAAAGGGCGTGGCCAGCGTTAACCCCAGCCGTAATCCGGGCGACGATACTGGCGGCGCGGGAGGAGTAAATCCGGGTGACGGTACTGGCGGCGCGGGAGGAGGCAATCTTGGCAGCGGTCCTGGCGGCTCAGTAGGCGGCAATCCGGGTGACGGTACTGGCGGCGCGGGAGGAGTAAATCCGGGCAACGGTACTGGCGGCGCGGGAGGAGGAGTAAATCCGGGCGGCGGCTCTGGCGGCGCGGGAGGAGTAAATCCGGGCAACGGTACTGGCGGCGCGGGAGGAGTAAATCCGGGCGGCGGTACAGGCGGCGCGGGGGGAGTAAATCCGGGCAACGGTACTGGCGGCGCGGGAGGAGTAAATCCTGGCAACGGTACTGGCGGCGCGGGAGGAGGAGTAAATCCGGGCAACGGTACTGGCGGCGCGGGAGGAGTAAATCCGGGTGACGGTACTGGCGGTGTGAGAGGAGTAAATCCGGGCGGCGGCTCTGGCGGCGCGGGAGGAGGAGTAAATCCGGGCGGCGGCTCTGGCGGCGCGGGAGGAGTAAATCCGGGCAACGGTACTGGCGGCGCGGGAGGAGGAGTAAATCCGGGCGGCGGCTCTGGCGGCGCGGGAGGAGTAAATCCGGGCAACGGTTCTGGCGGCGCGGGAGGAGTAAATCCGGGCAGCGGTTCTGGCGGCGCGGGAGGAGGAGTGAATCCGGGCGGCGGCTCTGGCGGCGCGGGAGGAGTAAATCCGGGCAGCGGCTCTGGCGGCGCGGGAGGAGTAAATCCGGGCAGCGGTACTGGCGGCGCGGGAGGAGTAAATCCGGGCGGTGGCTCTGGCGGCGCGGGAGGAGTAAATCCGGGCGGCGGTACTGGCGGCACGGTTGGAGGAACCCCGGGTGGTAGCTTGACCGCTGCTGTATCCCCGACTGTCCTGCTCTCCGTCGCAAATGAGCAGACCCATATGCATGCTGGTCCGGAAAGCAATGTGAACCTGACCGTGCGGGGTGAATTGCACAATCTCGGCAGCGGGATCCTGAACATGGTCGGGGATGTGACCCCCTCCCGGGATTCGAATGCGCTTTATGGCGGGGTATTGCGAAATGACGGCGTCCTGAACCTGACGGCACGGCTGAATGTGCTGCAGCAGAGCGAAATGCTGAACCAGGCCGGTGGCAAAATCGCGCTGCAGGGACATGCTGCCTTCTTTCTCTCGCCGGGCAGTACCCTCGTCAACGATGGCGAGATCACGGCATCCGGGCATGACCAGAGCGCTCTGCGTTCGCCGGTGATATTGAGCATGGCCGGCGGCAGCGCCAGAAACGGATCCCGGGGAGGGAGCCGGCCGGTCGTCAATAACGGAAAGATAACTGCCAGTGGCGGTTTTGGCGTGGTCAGTGCGGAACATGGTTCGGTAAAACGCCAGTTCATCAACCGCGGGACCATCGATTTCACCGCCACGGACCACATGACCCGGGCGCTGAATGTGGCACCGTATGGCGACTACAATGACCTGATAAACGACCGTGGCGGCGTGATTACCGTAAGAGGCAACAATGCGGTCGCCATGAATAGCCATGGTGGATATTCGCACCTGATCAACCGCGGCACGATCAATCTGGGCGAGCCCGGCACGACCGATACCGGGATGGTGGCCATGCAGTTGTCCCTTCAGGGGTACAGGATGGAACCATCAGGCGAATGGGGAGGCGTGCCGGCGTCACTCAGCGCGGTTATCGTCAATGACTACGGTGGCCGGATCAATATCCATGCCAAAGACTCTTATGCATTCAACATTGAAGAGGGGGCCTCTCCGCACAAAACCGGGTACCTGCTCAATCGTGGTCAAGTCGATGTGGCATGCGGTGACATGGGCCGTTGCGGATTCTTCAAGACCGAGCATACCCGGCTGCATGACCTGAGCGGCCGGGTGCAGGATTCGCAATTCTCTTATGCGCTGCCGGCCACGCTGCCGCAGCCGCAGTCACAGGTGCAGGTCCGGTTGCCCGTCGGCAAGGCGCGTCTGCACACCAATACCGGGATCCTGCGGGGCATCACGCTGGAGGCAAAGGGCAACGTGCACAACACGGCCAGTGGCGCCGTGGTGCTGGAGGGAGAAGATCGCAGCTGGTACCACGCCATGCTCCGCAACGACGGCACCCTGAATGTGGCCACCCGGCTGACCGGATCGGAGGGGAGCGATCTGATCAACAGCAAGGGCGGGCTGATGCAGTTCTATGGCGACGGCGTCATGGTGCTGTCGCCCGGTGCTTCGTTCCGCAATGACGGCACGATTGTTGCGCATGAGTTGGCCGACACCAACAGCGAGCGTCATCTGCTGACGTTGCACAATGTGCAGCAGGGCAATGACCGGACAAGCGAAATCATCAATGGCGGCAAACTGATTGCCCGTGACGGCTACGGCGTACTGAGTGTGCGCAGTGCCAGGCCGGAGTTGCTGCGGACCTTCATCAATCGCGGCCGGATCGAGTTCACTGCCGGGAACGGCAGGACGCGTGCATTGCATATCGAGCAGTTCGGCAATCACAACACGCTGGTCAACGATGTCGGCGGCGAGATTACCGTGCGCGGCAACCACGCCGTTGCCATGAGCAGTCATGCCGAATACTCCAGGCTGATCAACCGCGGCGTGATCAATCTGGGCGATCCGGGAACCAACGATACCGGCATGGTCGCGATGGAGCTGGGACGCTGGGGGGAGGGGGCGCCCGACCAGCGCCCGCGAACAGCCTTGCTGGTCAACGATCATGCCGGCGTGATCAACATTCATGCAAAGAACTCATCCGCATTCCGGATAGAAAACGACAGCCGTGATCTCGGTTATCTGCTCAATTTCGGCAAGGTGCGCTCGCTTTGCGGTGACAACAGTTGCAGGAAATTCCACAACCCGTACAGCACGGCCCGGGAGCGGACCCTTTCTCCTGAAGGGCGGGCCTTCTCCTACGCGGTGCCGCTGGTGGTCGCCGAGGGCAGCAGCCACGTCCACGACGGCACGAGCCTGAATGCCCTGCTGAGGGCAAAAGGACTGCTGGTAAACAATGCCGATGCCACGCTGACGCTGGTCGGGGAGGAAAGCAGCCGCTTCAGCAGCGGGCTGCACAATCGCGGCCGGCTGGAGGTATCGGCGACAGCGCTGCTGGCCGAGAGCAATGGTAACCTGGTCAACTTCGAAAACGGCGATATCCGTTTCTCCGGTGCCGGGCACATGAAGATGGTGTTCAACAGCAAATTCATGAATTACGGCAAGATCACCGCTGAATCCTTCAACCCCGAACAGGGGCAGCGCGAGATGGTGAACATGGTGACGGCCTGGCCATCCGACAAGGGTGAGCGGATTCACCGCAATCTGGGGACGCTGATTGCCCGCGGTGGTTACTCCGTGCTCGGGCTCGGTGCGGCGGGGAAGAATGCACGGCGCAGCTTCATCAACCACGGCACCATCGATTTCACGGCCGAGGGCGGCGTCAGGCGGGCACTGCGGATCGAGTCGTACGGCGAATACAACGATATCGTCAACGACGTGGGGGGCTCGATCACCGTGCGCGGCAACGGTGCCGTTGCCATGAGCAGCCATGGCGAGAATTCGCGGCTGGTCAACCGTGGCACGATCAACCTGGGCGAGCCCGGTACGCAGGATACCGGCATGGTGGCGCTGGAAATTGGCGCCTGGGCTGCGCGGCACCGGCCCGGCCAGCCCGATCCCGCAACGAGGACGTCGGTCCTGCTCAACGACGACAGCGGGGTCATCAATATCCATGCGAAAAATTCGCACGCATTCCTCATTGCCGATGACACCAGGACCCGCGCCTATCTGCTGAACCGCGGCCGGGTGGAACGGCTCTGCGGAAACAGCAGTTGCAGTCACTTCAAGGATACGCATACCAGCTCACTTGACCGGACTGCCTGGCAAGTGCAGGGGCTCGAGTACGACTATGTGCCGCCGCCGCTGCAGGCACTGCCCGACCCGACGCAGCCGCCGGCATCGCTGATTGTCCCGGCCCGCCAGAACTATACCCATACCGGAACCCGCAGCGTCATGCTGGCAGCGGAAGGGGACGTGACGAACAGCGCTGGCGCCACGCTGTCACTGGCCGGGCCGGAGCCGAGCTATTTCCTCTCGCAGCTGCACAATCACGGGACACTGGCGGCGACGTTGCCATTGAGGGGAATAGGAAATGCCGCACTGACCAACTTCGAGGGTGCCACCTTCAACCTGTCCGGCAAGGGGCGAATCGAACTGTCGTTCCGCAGCGAGTTCAGCAATCGTGGCACGGTGCTGGCCGAACGGCCCGAGGCCGGTGCCATCGAGCCGGTGATGCTGTCGCTGGACCTCGGCGTCCGGGAGAACGACCCCGATATGCAGCTCGCCAACCACGGAAAACTGGTCGCCCGCGACGGCTATCGGGTGCTGGCTGCCAGGGGAAGCATGGGACGGCGCAGTTTTCTGAACTACGGCAGCATTGATTTTACTGCGGCCCGCGGGACGACGCGTGCGCTGCAGATCGGGTCCTTTGGCGACAACAATACCCTGATCAATGCGGCGGGCGGCGAGATTACCGTCCGCGGCAACGGTGCCGTCGCCATGAGCAGCCATGGCGAAAACACGCGGCTGATCAATCGCGGAACGATCAATCTGGGCGAAGCCGGGACGACCGATACCGGCATGATCGCGATGGAACTCGGGCAGCGGGGGCCCTCGGCAAATGGCGAGCCCGGCCGACCGGCGCGCAAGGCCGCCATCGTCAATGATCACACTGGCATTATCAATATCCACGCCAGGAACTCCCATGCTTTCAGCATTGCCGGGGGCAACGGGGACGCAATCGGCTTCCTGGTCAATCGCGGGAAGGTCCATGCACAGTGTGGCGACGAAAGTTGCGGGACGTTCGGGGATGAGTCTACCAGGGCGCAGGACCGGACCGGCCAGAACGAGGAACGCCTGCTCGGCGGCGGTGACGCACTCTCTTCGGCCTCGTTGCGCGGTTATGTGGCGATGACCAGGCCGGACGGGCGGATCGGCACGCTGGACGGGGATGCCCTGAATCTTGACGAAGTCAGGGTCGACACCAGCTTTACCCTTGGTTCGGCGGCCACGCGCATGGATTTTGCCAGGCTGGCGCGAGCCGGTTACATCGAAGGCGTCGACGGCATCCGCTCGATGACGGATGCCTGGCGCGCCGTCGGCTGGCGGGATGCCAGTGGCGATGTCGGTGTCACCATGATCAAGAACGATTACCGCGATCTGGTGGATGACGCGTCGTTGCGCCGGGTGGCCGGGGCGCTGCAGCAGGGCTACGACGCGGGCGCGCTGTTCCGCAGCCTGGAACTGATGCATCGCAAGGATATCGCCCAGGCGATCCGGCAGCTGTCCGGTGCCGGCATCCAGCAGGCACTGCGTCCGGTGCAGGTGCTGGAACGCCGTTTTGCACGTCTGGCCGATGATGCGGCGGTCGATCTGGGCTCCGGCTTCGGCTTCAACCTGCTCAGCCGTGGCCAGCGCGGCACGCAGCTTGGCGCCTCGTCCTATGACATGGTTGCGCTGCAACAGCGCTTCGACATCGCCGGCCACGGGCAGGTGGCCGTGCGTTACGGGATCGCCCGGGTGAAGCCGGACGGGACGGACGACACCGGCCTCAGCGGCAGCAGCCAGTTGCTGAGCGTGAGTCATCAGCAGCCGCTGTCAGCCAGCGGGGGGAAGGACGGACCGCTGCTGGAAAGCGAGTTTCGCTATGCACTGCACCAGGTCAGCACCCGGCGCACGGTACGCTACGGCCAGGACGAGCTGCAGGTTCCCGAGCAGGAGCGGGTCGTGGTCGATGCCCGGCCGCGTGCCGATCAGCGTCGCGACCACTTTACTGGCCAGGTGCTGCGGGTTGCCAGACCGTGGGTCTCGGCGAGCGGCTGGGCGCTGACGCCGCTGGCCGGTCTGAAACTGCACCATTCCCGCGATGCGGCGCTGAACGAGCGGGACGGTGGCATCGCTGCCCTGAAAATCGCTGCCCGGCGGGAAACGGCGCTGGAGGGGGTCGTCGGATTGCGGCTCGACCATGACGGCAGGCAGAGCGGCCGCGGCTGGCTGGCGGGCTTCGAGGTCAAGGGCCGGCCGACGTTGTATCGACGGGCCGGTACGCGCGATGCGCAGTTCACTGCCGCACCGGGACAGCGTTTTGCACTGGAAGAGGGGCCGAGGGGCAGATTCAGCTACGACAGCCGCCTGAGCCTCAGTCATCACGGGCGGGGGACGCGATTCACCCTCGGTGCGTATCTGAGCCGGGATGACGGCCTGCCGGACCGGGGGGTGATGGCGAACTGGCTGCGGCAGTTCTAGGCATCATGCGGAAATGGGCACCGATGGCCGGCGTGGCATCGGTGCCCGCTGCCTTGCTCAGGCCACTTCGACGATCAGCAGGGTATTGGTGCTGCCCGGCTGGCCCATCGATTCGCCGAGCGTGACCAGCAGCCGGTCACCATGGCCGACGACGCCCAGCTCGCGCAGTGCGCGTTCGGCCTGGGCAACCGCTTCTTCGCGCGTGCTGGCATGGTTCACCGTTTTTACCGGATAGACGCCACGGAAAATGCATACCTTGCGGCGGGTCGATTCTTCCGGCGTGACCGCATAGATGGGCACGCCGCCGTCGACCCGGCTCATCCACAGTGCGGTCGAGCCGGACTGGGTCAGCGCGGCGATGGCACGGGCGCCTATGTGGCCGGCGGTAAACAGCGCGGCCATGGCGATTGACTGATCGACGCGGGTTTGCGGCCGGTCGAGCAGTTCCTTGTCGAAGGTGTTCACGGACGAGGTCTCGGCCGCGACGCAGATCCGGGCCACCGCCTCGACCGTCTCTACCGGATACCGGCCGGTGGCGCTTTCCGCCGACAGCATTACGGCATCAGTACCGTCGAGCACGGCATTGGCGACATCGGACACTTCGGCCCGGGTTGGAATTGGCGCCGAGATCATCGATTCCATCATCTGGGTGGCGGTGATGACAAAGCGGTTGTGCTGGCGTGCCTCGCGAATCATGCGTTTTTGCAGGGCTGGCACCGCCGCGTCGCCGACCTCGACGCCGAGGTCGCCGCGCGCGACCATGATGCCGTCGGAGGCGAGCAGGATCTCGTCCAGATTGGCAATGGCCTCGCAGCGCTCGATCTTGGCCACCAGCATGCTGCTGCCGCCGGCTGCCGCGACCAGTGCACGTGCCTCGTGCATGTCGGCTGCGGTCTTCGGGAACGATATCGCGATATAGTCGGCGCCGAGTGCGACGGCAGTCTGCAGATCCTGGCGGTCCTTGTCGGTCAGTGCCGGTGCGGACAGCCCGCCACCCTGGCGGTTGATGCCCTTGCTGTTCGACAGCGTACCGCCGACGCGGACACGGGTATGAATTTCCCCGCCGGTCACCCGCTCGACATCGAGCACGATGCGGCCATCGTCGAGCAGCAGCACGGCGCCGGCTTCGACATCGCGCGGCAGATCCCTGTAGTCGAGGCCGACCCGGCCGGCGTTACCCAGCGTGCAGGCGGCATCGAGAACGAACGGGTCGCCGGGGTGCAGTTGTACCGCGCCATCGGCAAAGGCGCCAACGCGGATCTTCGGACCCTGCAGGTCGGCCAGGATGCCGACCGATACACCGAGTCGATCGGCCGTTTCGCGTACCAGCCCGGCGCGGGCGATATGGTCGGCCGCGCTGCCATGGGAAAAATTGAGCCGGACGACGTTCACGCCGGCAACGATCAGCCGTTCCAGCGTGTGCGGATCGCTGCTGGCCGGGCCGAGCGTGGCGACAATCTTGGTGCCTCTGGACATGCGGATCTCCGGTGAGGGGTCAGCCGCCACGACCGGCATGCCCCAGCCGTTGGCCGATGGCGAGGGTCGCGGCGATATTGCGGGCGGTGAGACGCAGGTTGTCGGCGGCATCGCGCAGGGCTTCGGCGGTCGAGCAGGCCTGGTACAGCACGCTGAACACGGCATCGATGCCGTGGGCGTGGACCACTTCCGCATCCGCCGTCAGGCAGCCGGCAATGCCGATGACCGGGACATGGTGCCGCTTGGCGACCCGGGCGACGCCGATCGGGGTCTTGCCATGAATGGTCTGGCTGTCGATGCGGCCTTCACCGGTGATGACCAGGTCGGCATCGCGCACCACGGCGTCGAGTCCGACCGCTTCCATCACGATTTCGATGCCCGGCAGCAGCCGCGCGCCGAGGAAGGCCAGCAGCGCGGCACCGGTGCCACCGGCGGCACCGGCGCCGGCCACGCCATCCACCTGCACGCCGAGATCGCGTTCGATCAGGGTGGCAAAGTGCTTCAGATTGGCATCCAGCTGGCGGACCATTTCCGGTGTCGCGCCTTTTTGCGGGCCAAACACGTGCGAGGCGCCGTCCGGACCGGTCAGTGGATTGTCGACATCGCAGGCGACGTCGATGCGGCAGTCTGCCAGCCGCGGGTCGAGGTCGCCGGCATCGATGCGGACCAGCCGTGCCAGTGCACCGCCGCCCGGGCCGATTTCGCGGCCATGCTCGTCGAGCAGGCGTACGCCCAGCGCCTGCAGCATGCCGGCGCCGCCATCATTGGTGGCGCTGCCGCCGATGCCGACGATAAAGCGCCGCGCCCCGGCATCCAGTGCCGAGCTGATCAGCTCGCCGGTGCCATAGGTCGTGGTCTGCAGCGGATTGCGAGAGCCGGGGGGCACCAGCGCCAGCCCGCTGGCCGTGGCCATCTCGACGATGGCGGTTGCACCGTCGCCGCTGAGCCCGTAGCAGGCCTGGACGGTATCGCCCTGCGGACCGGTAACGGCCAGATCGATACGGCGGCCGCCGGTGGTGGCGACCAGCGCTTCCATCGTGCCTTCGCCGCCATCGGCGACCGGCAGCTTGACGAACTCGGCGTCTGGCCAGACTTCGCGCATGCTGTTCTCTATCGTGGTGGCGACTTCGAGCGCGGTCAGGCTTTCCTTGAACGAGTCGGGGGCAATGACGATTTTCATGGCACGTTTTCTCAGAAGACCTTGAAGACGCCGAACAGCAGGGTCGACACGATGGTGATGACCAGACCGATGGCCGTTTCGTACGGAATCAGCTTCAGGCGTTCCTTCATGCTCATGTTCACGGCACCGCCGGTGGCGTGGAAGAAGCTGCCGTGCGGCATGTGGTCGAAGACCGTGGCGCCGCTGTGAATCATGGCCGCGGCGGCAAGCGCCGGTACGCCCAGTTCCAGCAGTGTACTGCCGAACACCTGCGAGGCAACGGCGGTGCCGGCGGTGGTCGAGGCGGTTGCCAGCGACATCAGCGCGCCGGACACCGGCGCCAGCAGGTACGGGGCCATGCCGGACGCCTGCAGACCGTCGATCAGCAGCGTCTTGAGCGCCGACGAGCCGATAATGCCGGCCAGGGTGCCGGTGCCGAGCAGCATGATCGCCACCGGCGCCATGCGGCCGAGGCCGGCGATCGCATACTGGTTGCTGTGACGCAGCTTGCCCATGGCCAGCGCGCCGAGCAGGCCGCCGAGCGGCAGGGCAATCAGCGGGTCGATCTTGATGTCGGCGAGCGGGCGCAGGGCCAGCAGGGCGATGGCGACCAGCGGCGCGACCATGGCCGGGCCGAAGCCGGGCAGGGCTGCATGCTCGTGGGAGATCAGCTCTTCCGGCGCCACCTTGCTGCCGCGCTGAACCAGGCGCTTGGCAATCAGATACGTCACGATCAGGCCGAAAATCCCCGGCACGATACCGGCGGTCATGATGCTGGTCAGCGGCAGGTGGAACGCGTCGGCCGCCGCGATGGCGTTCGGGTTCGGACTCATTACGTTGCCGGCCTTGCCGCCCCCGATCATGGCGATGAGAATGGCCATTTTCGACAGGTCGGCCCGGCTGGCGATCGCCAGCGCGATCGGTGCCACGGTAATGACGGCAACGTCGATGAACACGCCGACCGCGGTCAGCAGCAGGGTGGCCAGCGCCAGCGCCAGCAGGGCGCGGGTTTCGCCGAGGCGCTTGACGATGGTCTCGGCAATGGTCGATGCAGCGCCGGATTCGATCAGCACGCCGGCCAGCACACCGGCGGCAAGAATGCGCAGCACCGCCGGGATGATGCCCTTGGCACCACCCATCATCAGATCGACCGTCTGCGACATGTCGATGCCGCCGGCGAGGCCACCGACCAGGGCGCCGACCATCATGCCGTAAGCCGGCGGGACCTTCTTCAGAATCAGTACGATGGCGACGACCAGTGCCGCCAGCGCGCCCAGTGTGGATACCTCGACCATGCCGCTCCTTGCATGCCCGTAACGGGCGATTTCGGAAAGCGGCAAGGGTAACGATGCCGTCATTTTCCGGCCTCGTGCGAATGCCCGTAAAACCGGAGATGAAAACAGAATTTATTAGGCGTTTTTACAAATTGCCTGCGGGCGGGCACCGGCATGCAGCTGCAGCGCCACATACAGCAGCAGCCGGTCGTCGAGCCGGCCAGGGTCCAGTTCGCACAAGGCACCGATTCGTTGCAGCCGGTAATCGAGGGTATTGCGATGGATGTGCAGTGCACGGGCCGCCGCGCCCGGCTGCGCATCGTGGGCCAGCCACACCGTCAGCGTGCGCTGCAGCAGCCCGTGCGGATCGTGCTCGGCCAGTGTCCGCAGCGGGCGTCGCAATTCGTCGGCCTGCCAGCCGTCGCGCAGGCTGTCCAGCAGCACGGGCAGCATCAGGTCCTGATAGAAATAGGCCCGCTCGTCAGGCGCTCGCCGGCGGCCGACATCCAGTGTCGACAGCGCCGTGCGGTAGGAACGGGCAATGCCGCCCGGACCGGGGAAATACTGCCCCAGTGCGATGCGCACCCCCAGTTCGCTGCCATCACGCATGCGCGACAGCAGACGGTGCACGCGTTCGCGGTGCGCATCGGCATTCCAGCCGTCGGCGCGGACCTCGACCGGCTTCAGCACCACAATCTCGTTCAGCGACACCGTGGCGATCAGGTTGTCGCGTTCCGGCGTGGTCAGCAGCACCTGCAGCTGCTGCAGCTCCGCCAGCGTGGCATCGACCCCGAGCGTATGGCTGTCGACCTCGATCACCGCGACCACGCGCGGCTGGTCCAGATCCAGCCCGAGCCGCTGGGCCCAGTCTGCCAGTCCCGGGCTCAGCGTGTCGTTGCGGATCAGGTTCAGCAGCAATTCCTCGCGCTGGCGGGTGTCACGGGCAATCAGCCGTGTCAGCCGCGACTGCTCCAGCATCATCTCGGCCGTCATGCGTACCAGCTCGCCGAAATGGCGGACCTGGTCGGGCTGACCGGTCAGCCCGACCACGCCGACGATGGTGCCATCGCTGCGCAGCGGCAGATTGATGCCGGGCCGGGCCTGATACAGGCGGCTGGCCATGGCTTCGTCAATCTCGACCGTGCGTGCCTGGGACAGGGCAAGCAAGGCACCGTCGTGCATCTGCCCGAGCCGCGAGGCGTCGCCGCTGCCGATAATGGTGCCGTGGGCGTCCATCACATTGACGTTGCAGTCGAGAATGCACATTGTGCGGTCGACGATGGTCTGGGCGAGCGGGGCGTCGATGGGAATCATGGCGGGCAATGCAGGGCAGGGACAAACATTATCGCCAATTCCCGGCCGGAGCGGGGTGTCTATTCTTCGGGCAGATCGGCACTGCGGTTGGCATCATACTCGCTGGCCCCCAGGTCGAACGTCAGTCCATAGGCATTCTGGCCCCGGATATGGAAATTGTAATAGCGGTAAAAAAAACGTGTCTCGGTAGTCGTTATCGCGTACGTGACGTATTGATGGCCTTCCACGACCGGTGTGCCATGCGGACCATTAAGGCAGGGGCGGACATTCGCTTCGCCTTGCGTATTGACTTCAGTAATGAACATGGTCTCCCCGTCGACAAGATGATAGAGCATGAAAAAAGGGGGGGCGGTTCTGTTGATCTGGTGCTGGTCGATTTGCAGGTGCCCATTGACATAGATGTGGGCAGAATGGAGCGTGCCGGTTTCGCTGCTGACGGTCGTCCATATTTTCCTCCCCGTTGCATCGTAATAATAAAAAACAGAGGTGTCGACATTATTGTATTTATCGGACATGTAGCTGATGTTTTTTGAATCTTCATAATAGTAATATTTTTCCGATATACCATTGGTTGTTTGGTAGATCTGGCTTGTGGTATTGCCCTCGGCATCGTATTCGAAATCTATTTTGTCTGGGGTATTTGAATGCCCGTTGATTGCCATGTTGTCAATTTTTACCAGATTTGTTTTATTTTCATAAGCGTAGCGCGAAAGCTGGCTGCCCTGGCTGAGCTCGCTGTTGATGGTTGAAACATTTCCCAGCCTGTCCCGCGTGAAGGATTGTTTCAGAACCGTGTCGCCATACTCATTGCGATACGTGACATTCCCGTTTCTCTTCCAGGACAGCAAGGCGCCTCTGTCATTGTATGTATAGTTCTCGTCCCATTGATATGCATGCTGTGCCTGAAATGTGTACGAAACCTGCTTGAGTTTCCGGTGTGGGGTATATGATATTTTGCATCCGAATACGAAATGTGAAAACAAATAATAGGAAAGGTTTTTTTCGTCATTGTATTGATTGTAAGCCCGGGTTTGCTTTATATGCCTGAAATTGTTGTAAATCGTTCTGGCGTAATTGTCTATCTGGGTCAGATTGCCTGTCGATTTTGACCGGTGAAGATAGGAGGCGCTGAGTATTTTGTTCGTGTGGTTTGTATCGCTTGACAGGTAGCGGATGATTTTTTCCCGCCCGCAATCATCGTACACATACTGCTTTTTTATAGTGGTGCTGTCGCTGTTGAAACGGACTGAAATTTCGATGGGCTTGCCGCGCACTGTGTTGGCGATTGTGGTTTTGTATTTGCCGAGATCGCTACTGTCCCAGGCGGCAGCATCTTCACAGAGATGGTCGAATGCGTCGTAACTCAGCGTGCGGGAATACGTGTAAGCTCGCCGCACCGTTTGTTCTCCCACCAACCGCCCTGAATCCGGCGCGTAGCTGAATGACATGACGGCAAGGGGGATGGCTGCACTGTTCTCTATGGCTTCTCTTGTAACGCTTTCGAATACAGGGTGATATTCATATGCCCATTGCCTGCCGCCGGTGATCGAGACCAGAGCGGGTCGGGAGAAGACTGACGATCCGCTGTAGTCGTATCGGGTCTTGACGCCATTGATGGTGGTCGATGTTTCCCTGTTGAGACCATCATGACTTTTTTCTCCCATGACCGTGCCGTCGACATCGATGACGGAAACCAGGGGGGCGGCGCTGTGCGGGGCGTAAAAAAAAGACTGTTTGCCGCTTGCGCTGCCGTTCTTGACGATGATCCGATCAAAGGCATCGTATTCATATGTAAAAGTTTCTCGCCCACTGAGCATGGACGTGCTTTCGCGCATGAACGGGTCGTAACTGAACTCCTGAGTGGTATCGGGCTTTTTTCTGGTGCGGCTCGCGTAGATTTCCTGCAGGCATAGCTGATCGCTTGCATTATAGTAGGAAAGGGCCGTGCTGCCGCCAGGGTAATATGTAATGGCAATCGATGCAGGGTAATCGTTTCTGCTGTGGGCATCATAAACATAGGAAACAGCGCTGCCATCTGATTTTTTCCTGTAAACAGGTTCGCCATAAACATTCCATTCGTATTTTGTCGTTTGCGTTATGTCGGGTGGAATGATGGTTTTTGATGTGGCTTGCGGAAAATAATCGTATTCATTTTCCGTGATGACCTGATCCAGGTCATTGTAGGCATAACTGCAGATCTTGTAACTCATACCCGCATGGGTCGAAGAGGCTGGCAGGGTCCAGAACACTTCTGATGGATTGCCCAGATCGTCGGTTACGGTGACTTCCGTAAACTGGCTGGATGTTTTTTTAGTCAGGATCCGGTTGGAGATGGGCTGGAAAGTGGCCAGTGTGGCGACTTCGTTTTCCGTTCCTTTTGCACGAGTGCTCCTGGTGACGCGGCCTTGCGCATCATATTCGAAACACGTGACAATGCCGTTAGTGTCGATAACGGACAAGGTCTCTGCGGTAATGAACGCTTGAGTCAGTGATTCCGTTTTTTTTACCGCGCTGCTATCGTAACCGGTCGTTTCCTTGGCGATGGTGCTTGTGCTGTCAGCGCTACTTTCCGTATAGACAAAGCAGGTTGTTGTCGGCAAGTAGGAGGGCGGGATATTGGGGGAGGTTATCCTGACCATGCTCGACGTGATCTGCGCAGGCCGCCCCGCATTATCGTACAGATAGGCTGTTTTCTTCAGTGCCGTCAGACGCGCAACGGGAGGGAACGCAGGCTGCATGAAGAACTGCTCTTCATTGACCTGAATCAGGCTGGTGTCCTGCGTCTGGCTATAGGTGTATTGCCATATTTTTCTTGGAATGGCATCTGCACTGCTCCCGGAGGAAATGACCTGGCTTTTCAGATATTTTACAAATCCATAAAGGTCTGCCGGGCAGAGAACGGTGCCGTCTTCAGTCATTTCTCCTGCCGCCGGATAATAAGTACTCCATTCCGTCATGCCGGACGGCGGGCAGATCCTGGTCAGGTTTTCATGATCGTCGTACTCTCGCACCGTGGACTGGCTGGTCTGCCTGCACGTCTGGCCTGTTTGCGTCGTGCAGGTTTGCTCGTCTTTTGTATACAGCGCAAAAGCGGGCGGCTGGGCATCAATGCCGGCATTCGGAGTCAGCGGGTAGGTGTAGGCATGGTCCTTGACCCGGAGCGGGGAAGGGCCACGGGGTGCGCTGTAGACCAGCAGATAGAACTTGTTGTAGGTCCGGGTCGTGACCAGGGCGGGGAGGGCAGGATCACCAATGGTTTCTGTGGTTTGATAGGAAAAGCTGTCCGGCAGTCCTTCCAGGTTGTCGATGCTGTCATTCCATATGGGCACATCAGGATAACCAAGATAATTTTGCTCACCATACTGGTAAGTGATCGTACGGTTTTTTGCCGGCTGGCCTATGCGGGAGCAAATGCTGCGCGTGATCGATGAGGTGGCCGGCACGGCTTTTTCCAGACCGTCTGGCGAAGACAGGGTGAGATAGCTAACGGTATCCCGCTGGCAGTAATCGACGAAGGATTGCCAGGAGTCAATGCGCAGAAAGGACGTGTTGTGCGTGCCATAGGCGATGCTGTACAGCAGGCTCGACGAGGTGTCGGTTTTCTGTGTCACCCGTTCCAGACGCGGGATGCCGGACTGGTTGCAGCAAAACGTCAGCACACTGCGCGCGGTGGTGACAGCGTGGTTCCTGAAATTGCTGGCAGCACCCGGGGTAGCGGTGCTGCTGAGGGCCGTGGAAAGCAGGACCGTACCGTCATTGTCGGTGATTTTAAATGAGTTATCCGAAGACCAGCTGATGTTGACCTGTTTTCCATTGGCGGATTTTATGACTGTCGTTTTGCCGTTTTCAATGGTTTCTGTTGTGCCGTTTTTGTAAACCAGCGTGTAGGTCGTATCGGTGTCCTTGAAAATCTGGAAAGTATTCGTTCGTTTGTATTTCAGAATGGTTTCTCCCTCTTCTCCCGTTTGCATGCGATATCTGTGCCCGTCTGCCAGTACCAGCGTATCGATGGCAGGCTGTGTATTGTCTGACGGCAGCCCAGTGTCGATATGGGTGAGATTCAGCTCCCAGCCAGTACCAAACCCATAATCAATCGGGTTGAAAAGGTTGAAACGCAGCGCCAGAGTAAAGGTGGGGCCGAGCAGACGATTGGCAGACAGGCTGGCAATGGGAATGTGCCGGATATATATTCCCGTCGCGGGATCGACGCCTTCTTGTTCCCAATCTGTCAGATTGAATGCATTGGAATAAAAAAGCATGGCAGTGCTTTCCTGTTTTCGCTTTCTGGCTCAGAGTATGAGGTTGAAACTTGTCATGGAATTTTGAAGCGACGATGCCGGGGAGGTCTGCGCTGTGTAGTACAGGCTTTCCATGGATGTCTTCGTGGCTGGCACCGGTTTTGGCATGGCCAATTTTCTCGCCAGGCTCAGGTTGGGGGTGGACTGCGAGACGATAATCCGGGGAAGGGGAAGCTGGATGGTACGGGGCAATGGAGCAGACAGCGTGCCGGCTATCTGTGTACTGCCATGTGTTGTCATGCCGGCAATGGATTGTCGTGACGGGTTGCCGAACAATAATTTTCTGGAAAATGACACGAATACCTTCATGCCGAGAAACGCTTCTTTCAGCAGTAGCGGTGCGCTCATCAGGGCGCCGACAAGAAAGAACACATTTGCCATGTCTCCCAGCTCTGTCGCCAGGCCCGGATCGGTGTCCAGGTAGCTGCCTGAGGCGATTTGCAGCGCTGCCCCTGTCGATACCATGAAGCCGGTCATGACGCCCAGCAGTATGGTCAGCCACCCCCCCGATGCCAGGCTGGCCACAATACTCAGCACGCCGATAATCAGACCGATGCTGCCTCCCGCTATGGACAGGCTGGCACTGGCGCTCAAGCGACGAATCCTGACGGCGGGAGCGTAGCCGGATGGGTCGCCAAGATTGACCGGGTCGCCAAAGCAATAGGCATAAGGATTGAGGCCGCCGACGGAAAACGGGCTGTAGGGGTCCGGCGTCAGAAAGCGTTGAATGCACGGATCATAGCTGCGTACGCCGCTGCCGAGCGGGTACAGCTGGCTGCGCGGACCGATCCAGTCGATATGCTCGCCATGCATGCCGACTCGCGGGCGGGAGGCGTCGCTTTCCTGGCGGGGGGCGGAGACCCGCGGCGGCGGGGCCTGGCGGGCACTGTCGTTTTCATCTGCCGCGACGCAGTACCAGGGACGATAGCCGTGTGTACGGGCGCTGCCGTTGCCATGCCGGACCAGCACCGGCTTCCGTGTGGCATCCCGATAGTGCTGCGCAAATGGCAGCGGCGGCGCCTCGCGTGCCGGCCGGCTGCGGTCCACAAAGTAGCCCGGATACTGCAGCAGCGGCAGCCCGCCCGCGCTGCACTCGTCTCCCGCCGCCACCTGCCAGCGCACCGCCAGCGGTCCGCTGACCGCCTCCCCGCTTTCGTCATAAACAAAGTCGCCGTTCTCGCTCAGCCGGTAGCCGTCTCCCGGCGCCACCTGCCGCACCGTCCGCCACGCCCGGTCGTGTCCGTCCCGGTAGTCCATCCGCTGCCGGATCTGCCGGGCCGGATCGCTCGCCTCCCGGTCCGCGCTCAGCACCAGCCGGTGTGCCGGCAGCCGGCTGTCGATCTCGCCGGCCCAGCTGCCCGCCGCGTAAATCACCACTTCGGCCATGCCCTGCAGCGCGTCGCTGGCCGAGACGCAGGCCTGCTCCGGTGTCAGACCGGTCGGCAGGTAGTTCGCCACCGGGTCGAAGCCGCTGTGCGACACCGCCATCACCCGGCCCAGTGCGTCGTAGCGCACTTCGTGCAGTTTGCCGTTGACGTCGCTCAGGCTCACCGCTTGCCAGAAGCGGGCGTCGTAACCGAGTGTGGTCTGTTTGCCCAGCGCATCGGTCATGCCGGTCAGCCAGCAGCTGGCCGGGTCATAGGTCAGCGTGCGTTTCCCCTCGTGCGCATTGGCCTGCAGCGTCTGCAGCCGGTAGAAGCCGCCGGCGTCGGCGTAGCTGGCGCTCTGCCGCTGGGCGACCCAGTAGTTGAGGCCATTCAGGGTCTCCTGCACATAGCCGGCCGCCTGCAGTTGCGTGGCAACCTGGTCACTGCCGAGCACCGGGTCGTAGGTGCTGTGGGCGGTGCTGTCGTCGAGCACGGCGTGTTGCTGGCCGGTGACCCGGCCGATCGCCAGCAGCACGCTGCTGGCGTTCAGGTAGCTTTGCGTGCGCCAGTCGGTCAGCGTGCGTGGTGCATCGGGGCCCAGCAGTCCATTCGGGTCGGACAGGGTCTCGAAGCTCAGCCCGCTGCCGGCGCTGCTGGCCGGGTAGTCCAGTGCCTGCTCGATCTGCTGTGTCGGCAGGCCCAGGCGCCAGTTGCTGTCGTCGACCACCCGGGCCCAGTCGAGCGTGCCTTCCTGCAGTCGCAGCCGCTGCTGGCTGTCATCGTAGGTGGCGGCCAGCTGCCCGGGCGTCAGTAGCGGATCGCTGAAGGCCGGGTCCTGCGCCCGGCGCGGGTAGTGGACCCGCGCCTGGCGGGTCACATTGCCGTCGCCGTCGCGGCTCAATACCACCTGCTGGCTGAAGCGCGGATCGAACCCGGTATCGTCATAGTCGGCGTGCAGCGTTTCCAGCAGCAGGGGGGACACCACGGCGTTGGCACTGGCCGTTGCCGCCTGCATGACCCGCAGCTGCCAGCGCGACGAGTTGACCCGTCGCGGCACCGCATCGCTGATGTCGGCCGGATAGACTTCCTCGTGCAGCAGTTTCCCTTTCAGCACCTGATGCCAGAGCGGGTCACTGCTGGTCGGTGTGCTGTCCTTGCTGCCATCCCAGCTGGTGACGCGGGTGTCCCCCAGCGTGTAGGCCTGGGCATCGCCAGCGTAGTAGTCGCTCCTGTCCGTGGCATCGTCCGGCTGACCGGTGTGGTACCACGAGCGGGTCAGCGCCGGTTCGACCAGTGGCTGGCCGTAGCCGTCGTACGCATCGCCCTGGTCGCTGCGGTCGACGCGCCGAAAGCCGTTGAACGTGCGCTCGGTCGGGTCATACAGGCCGCCCTGATAGGCATAGCGGCGGGTATCGGCGTGCCCCTGCACCGCATCGCGGTCGATGACCTGGCTGCACAGCGCCAGCGTCAGCGGCAGGTGACTGACGCTGGCCGGATCGCCGCGCTTCTCGTCCAGCCGGAACTGGGCCGAGCTGCGGTAGGACAGCTGGATCGTGCGTCCGCACTGGTTGTCGATCTGGCTCAGCAGGCCGGCCGGGCCGGACAGGAAGTCGTAGCGCCAGTGCTTCGGCTCGCCATGCCGCTGGCTCAGCAGCAGGCTGACCGCGCCGTGACCGGCAAGGTCGCCGAAGCGCAGTTCGGCCGAATCGTCGTACAGGAAACCGTCCGGCCATGGCAGGGTGAGCGGGCTGTC